>CACZQM010000089.1 GCA_902783285.1 uncultured Desulfovibrio sp.
CGGATGGAACCCATGCGGGTCGCGCACCGCATACAGCGTGCCGCCGGCCATGATGACCAGGCTGTAGGCGCCCTCGACCCTGCTGCAGGCCTTTCGTATGGCTTGTTCAAGATCGCAGGAAGCCAGCGCCCTGGCGATGAGGTGCACAAAGATCTCGCTGTCGGATGTCGTCTGGAAGATGCGGCCTTCATCTTCCAGCATACGCCTGATCCCTGCGGCGTTGGTCAGGTTGCCGTTATGCGCCAGGGCCAGCTGCAGCCCGCCCCGCATGCGCGCCAGCATGGGCTGCGCATTGCGGATCTGCGGCTTGCCCGTCGTGGAATACCTGACATGGCCTATGGCAGCGCTGCCTGCCAGATGCCTGAGGTCGCCTTCGGTGAAGACGTCCGGCACGAGCCCCATGCCGGCATGGAGATGCACCGTTCCCGCCTGCCCATCCCAGGATGCGATGCCGGCGCTTTCCTGCCCCCTGTGCTGCAGCGCGTACAGGCCGAAGTACGCCAGCCTTGCCGCGTCTTCATGCCCGGTGATGCCTATGATCCCGCACATCCCTTTCCTCCCTGGACCATCGCTGGAGCCCGTCCGGCTATGCGGGAAGGCCAGCCACCCCGTCGAACACGAATTCCGCCGGCCCTGTCAGGTACACGTGCCCGTCGCTTTCGCGCCATTCGATGCCGAGGACGCCCCCGTCCATGACGATGCGGCTCCGGCGCCCTGCCCGGCCGGTGAGGGCCGCGGCCACGGCGGTGGCGCAGGCTCCCGTGCCGCAGGCCATGGTCATGCCGCTGCCGCGTTCCCACACGCGTGTCCGGATGCTGCCGTCCGGCAGCGGGCAGGCGAATTCGATGTTGCAGCGCTGGGGGAAGGCAGGATGATGTTCCAGGCTGGGTCCGCTGACCTCGACGGCATCGACATCGTCGGTGAAGATGACGTAGTGCGGGTTGCCCATGGACACGAACGTCCCCCGGTCCATCCCCGCGCCGGGCAGGAACTGCGCCTCATCCTCCAGCCTGGGCGCGAGCATGTCCACGGTCACCGAGCTGACCTTCCCGCCTTCGACATGGAGGTCGAGCGTCTTCACCCCCGACAGCGTGGACAGCCTGACCTGCGTCTGACCAGGGCCGACCAGGCCGCGCTCATAGACGTATTTGCCGATGCAGCGGGAGGCGTTGCCGCACATCATCGCTTCGGAACCGTCGGCATTGAAGATGCGCATGGAGAAGTCCGCATCAGGGACGGACGGCTCACCGATGAGGACCAGTCCGTCGCTGCCTATCCCGGTATGCCTGCAGCTCCAGGCCCTTGCCGCCCCGGCCGGGTCCGGGATGCTCTGGCGCCGTATGTCCACGTAGATGTAATCGTTGCCCGCCCCGTGCATCTTTGTGAAGCGAATGCCTTTTTCCATGGTGCATCCTTCCTGTTTGATGTGGAGCCCCTGTGCGGGGGGCCGGCGCTGCGCCGCGCCTGCTATCCCTGCGGCAGGAACGCCTTGTAGTCTATGCCGAATTTCCGCATTTTATAGTGGAATATCCTGTAGGACACATGGATGCTTTCCGCCGCACGGTGGATGTTGCCGCCCGACCGTGAAAGCGCTTCCTGCAGCCGCAACTTCTCGAGTTCCCGGACCTCGTCCAGCAGGCCAGGATGCTTTTCATCCGGCGCTTTTCCGGCAGGGCCCAGCCGCAATCCCTTCGGCAGGTGGGAGGGCATGATCATGCCTTCCTCGCAAAGGAGCACGGCCCTTTCCAGCACGTTCTGCAATTCCCTGACATTGCCCGGCCACTGGTATGCCAGCAGCATGTCCGAAGCCTGCCTGGAAAGGCGGATGCCCGGCTTATGGCAGCCTTCCGCAAAGGACTGCAGGAAAAATTCCGCCAGGGGAAGGATATCGTCCCTCCGCTCCCGCAAGGGGGGCAGGAACAGCGGGAAGACATTGATGCGGTAGTACAGGTCTTCCCTGAACAGCTTCCTGGCCACGAGCTGTTCCAGGGGCTGATGCGTGGCGCAGATCAGGCGGACATCCACATGCAGCGCCTTTTCGCTGCCGAGCCGCGAGATCTCCTTTTCCTGGATGGCGCGCAGGACCTTGGCCTGCGCCGGCAGGGAAAGGTCGCCGATCTCATCGAGGAAAAGGGAACCGCCGTCTGCCTGCTCGAACATCCCCCGGTGATTCTGATGCGCCCCGGAAAACGCGCCTTTCTGCCAGCCAAACAGTTCGCCTTCCACGAGATCCGCCGGCAAGGCGGCGCAGTTGAGCTTGATGAGCGGCCTTCCGGAACGCTGGCTGCACTGGTGTATCGCCGTCGCCAAAAGCTCCTTGCCCGTCCCCGTCTCGCCGCGCAGCAGGACCGTGGTCAGGGAAGGAGCTGCCTGCGCCGCATGGTGCAGCACATGGTTCATGGACTGGGAAAAGGCGACGATGGAAGGCATGTCGCGCATGGCTTTGGGCAGGGGCTTGTCGTCCTGCTCCGTGCTGTGCGTGCTTTTGCGCAGCATCTCTTCCTGCAGGCATGCCGCCTGGTGGCCGACCAGCGACGCCACGACCTCCAGCAGCCGGCAGCGCATCTGCAGGACAGCCATGTCGGCGCAGGGCGTGTCTGCGCTCAGGACGCCGACGGGCCTGCGCTGGTCGGACTTGTCCGCGAGAGGGCCCCCCTCTGCAAAAACAGGCACGCACAGGAAGGCCAGCTCGTCCAGGACGGACTGTGGCCGGGCAAAGAGCCGGTTCATGAAATCCGGGTGGCCGCTCATCCTGGGGACGATGACGGGCTCGCCCGAGGCGAACACCTGCCCGGTGATCCCGGATCCCGGCGCGTAGGTGATGTGCTCCACCGGCCTGTCCAGCGACAGGGAAAGGTGGAGGCGTCCGTTCTCCGGATTCTGCACGACGATATGCGGCCGCTCAAAGGACAGTTCCGAAGCAAGGATCTCAAGGACGTTCCTCAGCACGTTGCGGAACTGGGGCCTGGGCTCCAGACAGCGGACGATGCGGTGCACGCTTGCAAGGCAGGATGCGAATTCTGTGACAGGCATGGCCGGTTTGCCCATGGTGTACCTCTTGCGGTGCCGGCTGCGGCAGGCGCGGGAGCCCGCCGGCAGCCGCATTGTCTAAAGGACGGCCGACATGCGCTCCAGCGCCGCCAGCGTGTTTTCCCGTGAATTGAAGGCCGTCATGCGCACATAGCCCTCTCCGCTCGCGCCGAATCCCGAGCCGGGCGTGCAGACGACGGCGGCCTCATGGAGCAGGAGGTCGAAGAGATCCCATGACTTCATGCCCCCCGGCGTCTGCACCCAGACATAGGGGGAATGGACCCCGCCAAAGACGCGCAGCCCCATGGCGGCCAGGCGCTGCCGCATGACCGCGGCGGTGCTGCGGTAGATATTGAGCACATGGCCGATCTGCGCCTGCCCCGCCGGACTGAAGACGGCTTCGGCCGCCCTCTGCACGATATAGGGGCAGCCGTTGTACTTGGTGCTCTGGCGGCGGAACCACATGTCATGCAGGCTCATCATGCCGCTTCCGGCCGGCGCCTTCAGCTTTCTGGGGACGACGGCATAGCCGCAGCGCAGCCCGGTGAAGCCGGCCGTCTTGGAAAAGCTGCGGAACTCCACAGCCACCTCGTCCGCCCCCTCGATCTCATAGATGCTCCGGGGCTGCCCGGGGTCTGCGATGAAGCTCTCGTAGGCGGCGTCGAAGAGGATGAAGGCCTCGTTTTCCCGGGCGTAGTCCACCCAGCGCTCCAGCGCCTTCCGGCTGAGCACCGTGCCCGTGGGATTGTTGGGGCTGCAGAGGTAGATGACGTCGGGGCGCCCGTCCGGCAGATCCGGCTCAAAACCGTTCTCCGCCGTGCAGGGCAGGTACAGGATGCGGCTCCACCGGCCATCGGCGCATTCTCCGCAGCGGTCCGACATGGCGTTGGAATCCACATAGACAGGGTAAACGGGATCGGTCACGGCGATGACGGCATCCTGGGCGAACAACTCCTGAAAATTGCCGATATCGCTTTTTGCCCCGTCGCTGATGAAGATCTCGTCCGCATCCAGCGCTATGCCGCGCGCGGTGAAGTCATGCGCGAGGATGGCCTCGCGCAGGAACGCGTAGCCCTGCTCGGGACCGTAGCCGCGGAACGTGGCGGCGCTGCCCATCTCGTCCGTGGCCTTGTGCAGGGCTTCCAGGACGGCCGGGACAAGGGGCTGGGAAACATCGCCGATGCCCAGGCTGATGACCGGCCTTTCCGGATGCCCCTCCTGGGCGGCGCGGACGCGGCTTGCGATCTCGCTGAAAAGATAGCTGGGGGAGAGCCGTGCAAATGCTGTGTTGATCCGTGGCATGGAAAGCCTTCCTTTGGATTCAGTCCAGGGGTGTGTTGGCGCTGAGCGTCCAGACCCCGCACGGGCATACGCCCGCGCAGATGCCGCATCCTATGCAGCGTTCCGGGTCAGACGCATAGGCGTAACCTGTATCGTCATGGGTTTCAATACGCGCAATGGCCTGCCTGGGGCACGATTGCAGGCACATGCCGCAATCCCGGCATGAACCGCAGCTGATGCACCGCGTCCCGTCGCCGGCGGCATCCGGCATTTCTCCTGCCGGCACGCGGCTGAAATATTCCAGGTGCAGCGACCGTTCCGCCATGGTGCGCCTGGGGGCGGGCGCATAGGGCGCCCCGCGCATCCATGCGTCTGCGGCGAGGGCGGCTTCCCTGCCCGATCCGATGGCTGCGGTGAGCAATCCGGGCCTGACCACATCTCCGGCGGCGAACACCCCCGGCAGGATGCTGCGGTCTTCCCCGGGAACGAGCCAGCTTTTGCGGAAGGTCGGCACGCCTTCCGGCAGGAAATCGACCTCCGGCTCATCGCCGATGGCGACGATGACCATGTCTCCCGGTATCAGCCTGCCGTCGGAGGCGATGATGCCCTCGCCGGTGACCGCCTCCGTCATGACCGGCCATAGCAGTTCGCCGCCCAGGGACCGGACATGGGCGATCTCCTTCTCAAAGGCCGCAGGCTTCTGCACGTCGATGCAGGTGACGTGCCCGGCTCCTTCCGCGTAGGCTCCTGCGGCCACATCCATGCCGGCATTCCCGCAGCCTATGACGATGACGTTGCGGCCCGTCCGGGGATGCTCGCCGCGGTTCACCGCCTTCAGGTATTCGATGCCGGAAACGATGCGCTCCCTGCCGGGCCAGTCGAAGACGCGGGCCCTGGTGCCGCCGACGGCGATGATGACGGCGTCGTTCGCGGCGCGCAGGGCATCGAATTTCTGCCTGTCCACCCGGCAGGACGTGACGAAGCGCACGCCCATGCCGGCTATGCGCCTGATCTCGGCCACAAGGATGTCGTGGTCCAGCCTGGAGCGCGGTATGACCTGCTCTGCCTTGCCGCCTATGACGCTGTCGGCTTCGTACACGGTGACGTCATGCCCCAGGCGCGCCAGCTGCCACGCCGCGGAGAGCCCGCCCACGCCAGAGCCTATGACGGCGGCCTTCCTGCCCGTTTTCTGCGGCGGCGCGGGAAGGTCCATCCCGGCAGAAAGCCTTCCCAGCGCGCCGATCTGCAGCGGGAGGTCGATATGGCGGCCGCGGCTGCAGGCTTCCATGCAGGGATTGGGGCATACCTGCCCGCATACGCTGCCGGGGAAGGGCGAATACTCCAGCACCAGTTCAAGGGCCTCCCGGACCCTCCCCTGCCGCAGGAGGCTGAAGCGCTTATGGGTCGGTATGCCCGAAGGGCAGGCATATTCGCAGGGTGCGGCGCAGGCGGCGTTGTCCCAGGAAGGCACGCGCAGCCGGAGCGCACCGCTCGTGACCAGCGGGCTGACGCTGAGGTCGTCCCTGACCACGTCGCTGAACATGCCGCCCCTGATCCAGGAAGCCTCGCGGTATTCCCTGACGCTGCGCCCGGCCGGGGCAGGCTCCCCGGCAGGATGGGGGACGAGCTTGCGCCAACCCTCCCAGCCGTTCAGCTGGGGGAGCAGTTCCTCCCTGCCCAGGGAAGACAGGAAGCGCGGCAGGCCCTCGCTGAGGAACGCCACGTCGCTGCCGTCCAGTTCCTGCAGGACCGCGTCGGCCCTGGAATAGGAGCCGGGATCCCCCCTGAAGTACAGGGTCCCGCCGACCATGCCCGTGCAGGCCCGTTCCCCGAGGACAGACGGGCATCCCCCGCAGTCCCAGCCGCAAACGACCATCCTGCCCCCGCCCATGAATTCACAGGGGAAGGAGCCCGTGTTCCTGAGGATCCACAGCTCCGGCTCGGGATAGAGGGGGTCGTGCTTCATGAGGGAGCCGGAACGCGTGCCTGCCCGCCCGCCGACATAGATGACGCCGGAGGCCGCGCAATGCCCGGCGGTGTCGCCGGCGTCCCCCCGGATGACGATATGCGCACCCGAATTCAGCCAGCCGGCGTCGGCAGGCACCGGGCCGCTCACGATGATCTCGGTGCCGTCCAGCCCCATGCAGCCCAGGCGCTGTCCGGGATTGCTCACGAGGAAACGCAGCCGCTTCCCCTCCGGGCTCCACAGCGGACCGCCTATGTCATGCTGTCCTGACGCGGCGATCTGGAAATCCGTCTCGCCCGCGGCCACAGCGCTGCGGATGGCCATGAGCAGGTCCTGCGTGGACATGCGCTCATGCTGCCTCATGGTGTCGATGGTGAGCATAGGCAACTCCTAGCAGGCATAGGCTATGCCGAGCCTGGCGGCGACGGCGCTGTCGGTGGAAACAAGGGCGTCTGAACGTCCCACAGGCAGGGAACTGTTGCCTACGGGGGCCATGAGCTTGCGCATCTCGCTGTCGAACGCAAGCACATAGTCCACGATGGCCTGGGCGCCCCTGTCGACGTCCAGCCTTGCCACGAGGCGGGGGTCCTGCGAGCAGATCCCGTTGGGGCACCGGCCTGTCGAGCAGTTGTTGCAGCGCCCATGCTCGTTGCCCACGCATCCCAAAAGCTGGATGAGCAGCTTGCCGCAGAAAACGCCGTTGGCGCCGAGGCAGATCATTTTGAACGCGTCTGCGGCAGCGCTGCCTGTGAGCCCCACGCCGCCCCCTGCCCAGAGGGGAATCTGACCCTGCAGACCCTGGCGGACGGCAGCCAGATAGCATTCCCGCAGCTTGGAGACCACGGGATGCCCCGTATGGTCCAGGGAGACTTCGTTGGCCGCGCCTGTGCCGCCCTGGATGCCGTCGATGAAAAAGCCGCCGCATATCTTGTACGGGTCGCGCAGGAGGTTGTTGTAAACGGATACCGACGTCGCCGATGCGGCGCATTTGATGGCGACGGGCACGCGGAACCCGAAAGCGGCGTTGAGCGAAAGATGCATCTTCTGCACGGACTCCTCGATGGAGTAAAGCCCCTGGTGGTTGGGCGGGGAATGCAGCGTGCTCCTGGGGACGCCCCGTATGGCCTGGATGTGCGGGGCGACTTTGGACGCGGGGAGCAGGCCGCCGTCCCCGGGCTTTGCCCCCTGCCCTATCTTGATCAGGATCCCTGCAGGATCGGCTTTCATGCGGGGCATGGCCTTGATGATGCGGTCCCAGCCGAAATGCCCGGAGGCGATCTGCAGGATGAAATACCTCAGCTTGTCGGACTCGAGCAGCCTTACCGGCATGCCGCCTTCGCCGGAGCTCATGCGCACGGGCAGCCCGCATTCCTCGTTGAGATAGGCGGCCGCAAGGGCCACGGCCTCCCAGGCGCGGGTGGAGAGCGCGCCGATGGACATGTCGCTGAAGATGAGCGGGTAGATCCAGCGCACGGGAGGCGTGCCGCCCGTTTTGACGAGCCTGCCCCCCTGCACCTCCAGCGGCAGTTCGCCGGAGAGCAGCACCCTGCCCAGCGGGGCGCGCATGTCAAAGGTATGCCGTTCGGAATCCAGCGCCGGATCGGTCATCTGGCTTATGCGGCCGACGACGATGGCGTCCAGCGTGCGCTGCGTGTTCACATTGGTGCGGCCGCCGCGTTTTGCGGGGAGTGCGCCGCGGTCCGTCATGGGCATGCGCTGGTCGGGATTGCGCACCGGGCGGATGGCCTCGTTGGGGCAGACGCGGCTGCAGAAGCCGCAGCCGACGCAGAGCCTGTCCGGATCAAGGCTCTGCCGTATGACCGGGCGTGCCTCATGCTGCCTTTCGGGCGTGGGTGCCGCGCCACGGGAAAGCGTTATGTCCCGGCGCATCATGCCCGCCTCTATGGCATGCTGCGCGCATTGGGCGATGCAGCTGCCGCACATGGTGCAGCGCGACGGATCGTGCTGGATGACCCAGCGCAGGTCCTGCCTGCTGAGATCGAGGGCTCTGACCGACTGCATGGTGGTTCTCGCTTGGTTTGGGGGTCACTGCCTGTGCCGGCACACATGGAGGTCGTTGCCGATGACGACGAGTTCCCGTTCGCCGGGATAGACGTCTTCTTCCTGCCTGCGGTCCGGCATGAGGGCGTTGAGCCCGCAGACTTCGGAGGAAATGGCCGCCATCCCTTCGGTCCTGCCCACGACCACGGGGCGCAGCTTCTTGGAATCGCAGCACGTGATCATGCGGCCGTCGGGCAGCATGGCGATGACGGTGTTCGGACCGTTGATCTCGAGATGGGCAAACGTCTGGCGGATGAGGCTGAGCACGTCCCGGTCCTCCCGGCTTTCCATCTCGGCAAAGGGAAGGGGCGTGATCACATGCTTGTAATAGTCCACGGGCCACTTCATCTCATGCAGCACATAGTGGAGGGTGTAGAGGAGGCACTGGGAATCCGATTCAAAGCCGATGTAGCCGCGGTGCAGCGACTTCTGGAACTCCATGTTCTTCGTGTAGAAGGTGTTTTCCCCATTGGCGCACAGCGTGTAGCCCTGCAGGAAAAACGGATGCGCCGCATAACGCACGATATCGTAGTTGGTGTTCTGGCGGCACTGGACCACGATGTCCCTGGCCAGGAGGGGGCAGTCGCTGTCCCACAGGTGGAAAAAATCCGCGATGTCGCGCGGGTCGCCTATCTCTTTAAGAGTCAGCGTGTCGGGCCAGAAGGAATAGACGAAGCCGCTGCGGTCCTGCTCCAGCATGGCGCGGAGGGTGAGGCGCGTGTCGAGCAGCAGCTCCCCGCGATCCTCCATGCCCCCCTGCCTGAATGCAGGGGGATAGTCGTACACCCTGAAGAGGTACCGGGGCATGTCCCGTATGTCCATGGACGGATGCTTTTCCAGCCTCGGGGTCCAGTTGTACAGGAGCGTGAAGTCATGGTCGCGCATGTATCCGTCGATGCGCGCCACGCTCTCTTCCGTGCAGGCGGCTGACAAGATGGGCTTGTCCTTGAAGGCGCCGAAGGGGCCTTCCATGTCGTGCATGACCATGGCGAATCCGGAATTGTCATGCCCTTCCTGCTGCGGCAGCATGAGGGTCAGGGCCGCTGACGGCCCCACGGGCGTCCTGCTCTTCACAGAGCCGATCCTGCACATACTTTCCTCTTTTGTTTCAATAAATTACAATTATGTATCACGGCAGTGCTTTTTAAGGGGCAGGATACGGCCTGCCCCCCATGGCAGAAGGCAAAGGGCGGCGCCTAATGCGTCCACATCAGTCCGGCATAGCTGGGCAGGGGCCAATCCCTGGCGTCGACGGCCGATTCCAGCAGGTCGGCGATCCGGCGGCATTCCTGCATGGCGGGCAGGACGCCGTCGCGCGCGGCACGGGCGCATGCCAGCGCACCCGATACGCCGTCCATCAGGGCGCGCTGCTCATCCAGCGCGTCCAGGGACTGCATGAAGCCGGCCGTGAGGGAAGTGATCCGGCCGAGGAACCCCGCCTCGGCATCCGGCACCTCACCCAGGGCCTCACGCGTGCGGCCTACGAGCGTTGCGGCCTGGCCCTGCGCCTTCATGGCCGCAGGCAGGATCATGGTCCGCCCGATGCGGCTCGCGGTGGCAGCCTCGATGCCGATGGTCTTTGCGTAGCTTTCCAGCAGGATCTCCTGGCGGGACAGGCATTCGCGCTCGGTCAGGATCCCCTGGCGGGCAAAGGTGCCGATCACGTCGGCGTCGCTGTAGTGCTCCAGGGCCGTCACGGTGTCGCGGTAGTTGGGCAGGCCGCGCCTCGCGGCCTCGGCCGGCCATTCCCCGGTATAGCCGTTGCCGTTGAACACGATGGGGGCATGCTCGGCAAAAAGGTCGGCCAGGAGCTGCTGCACCGCGTCATTCAGCTGCCTGCCGCCGGCCAGTTCCCGCTCCAGCCTGTCGGCGATGTCTTCGAGGGCGCAGGCCACGGCGGCATTGATGCCGATGTTGGCCGGGGCGATGGACTGCGAGGAGCCCACGGCCCGGAATTCGAACTTGTTCCCGGTGAAGGCGAAGGGGCTCGTGCGGTTGCGGTCGGAAGAGTCGCGGGGCATGGGGGGGAGGACATCCACGCCGATGGTCAGCGTCGGCTTCCCGCTCCCCGGGGCTGACCCGTTCCCTGTGAAGGAATCCATGACGGCGGCCAGCTGGTCGCCCGTATATACCGAAAGGATGGCCGGCGGCGCTTCATTGGCCCCCAGGCGGTGGTCGTTGCCCGCGCCGATGGTGCCGAGGCGCAGCACGGCGGCATGCTTATGCACGGCGCGCAGCACGGCAGCCAGGAACACGAGGAACTGCGCGTTGTCCTGCGGGGTATCGCCCGGCCTGAGCAGGTTGTTGCCCTCGGAATCGGCCAGCGACCAGTTGTTGTGCTTGCCCGAGCCGTTGACGCCTGCAAAGGGTTTTTCGTGCAGCAGGCAGATGAACCCGTGGCGCGGCGCGATATGGCGCATCAGGTTCATGACCAGCATGTTGTGATCCGTGGCGATGTTGACC
Source organism: uncultured Desulfovibrio sp. (assembly GCA_902783285.1). Lineage (GTDB taxonomy): Bacteria > Desulfobacterota > Desulfovibrionia > Desulfovibrionales > Desulfovibrionaceae > Mailhella. The sequence continues at coordinate 10,802 of CACZQM010000089.1, forward strand.
TTCTCGTACAGCGGGGCGAGTTCGAACTGCGCCGGCGCCACTTCGTTATGGCGAGTCTGCGCCGGGATGCCCAGGCGGTACAGGGCCTTTTCCAGGTCTTCCATGAACGCCATGACGCGGGCGGGGATGGCGCCGAAGTAATGGTCTTCCATCTCCTGCCCCTTGGGCGCCGCCGCTCCGTAAAGCGTGCGCCCGGTCAGCAGCAGGTCCGGCCGCTTTGCCGCCAGTCCCCTGTCCACCAGGAAGTATTCCTGTTCAGGACCGGCCTGCGGCATCACATAGCGCGCCCGGGTGTTGCCGAACAGCCGCAGGATGCGCAGCGCCTGGCGGGAAAGGGCGGACACGGAGCGCAGCAGCGGCACCTTGCGGTCCAGGGCCTCACCCGTATAGGAATAGAACATGGTGGGGATGTGCAGCGTGTGCCCGATGAGGAAGACGGGGGACGTGGGGTCCCAGGCGGTATAGCCGCGGGCTTCGAAGGTCGAGCGCAGCCCCCCGGACGGGAAGCTGGAGGCGTCCGGCTCGCCGGAAAGCAGCGTCTTGCCGGAAAAGCTGCTGATCATGCGCCCGTCCACGGGCTGCAGGAAGGCATCATGCTTTTCTGCCGTGAGTCCCGTCATGGGCTGGAACCAGTGCGTGTAATGCGTGGCCCCCCGTGAAACCGCCCAGTCCTTCATGGCATTAGCCACGGTGCCGGCTATGGCCGGGTCCAGGCGGGTGCCCTCGAGCACGGTCTTCTCAAGGTCGAGATAGACATCGTGGGGCAGGTGGCGGCTCATCGTTTCGAGCGTGAAGACATCACAGCCAAAGTATTCGTCCACGGATCCTGCAGGCATGGCTGGCATAAAGCACTCCTTATGAGATGGTTGCGGCGTCATTCCCATTCGATGGTGGCCGGGGGTTTGGATGATATGTCATAAACGACGCGGTTGACCCCTTCCACCTCGTTGATGATGCGTCCCGAGATCTTCGCCAGGACATCGGCAGGCAGGCGCGCCCAGTCCGCCGTCATGGCGTCGATGCTTTCCACGGCGCGCAGGGCGATGACGTGCTCATAGGTCCGTCCGTCGCCCATGACGCCGACGGTCTTCAACGGCAGCAGGACGGCGAAGCCCTGCCACACCCTGTGGTACCACCCGGAAGCGCGCAGCTCTTCCTGCACCACGGCATCGGCATGGCGCAGGATCTCCAGCCGTTCCCCGGTCACTTCCCCGGCGATGCGGATGGCAAGGCCCGGACCGGGGAAGGGATGCCGCCTGAGGATGGCTTCCGGTATGCCCAGCTCTGCGCCGAGGGCGCGCACCTCGTCCTTGAAAAGCTCACGCAGCGGTTCGATGAGCTGCATGCGCATCGTTTCCGGCAGCCCGCCCACGTTGTGATGGCTCTTGATGACGGCGCTGGGCCCCTTGGAGGATACGGATTCGATGACGTCCGGATACAATGTGCCCTGGGCGAGGAACCGCACGTCATGCCCGGACGCCATGATGGCGGCTGCTTCCTTTTCGAAGATGTCGATGAAGGCATGGCCGATGATCTTGCGCTTGCGTTCGGGATCATCCACGCCGGCAAGCAGGCCGAGGAACTGCTCCGATGCCCGGACGTACGTGAGGTCCAGGTCAAAGTGCCTGGTGAGGAGGCCGGTGACTTCCTCCCCCTCGTTCCGGCGCAGCAGCCCGTTGTCCACAAAGATGCAGTGCAGCTGCCTGCCGATGGCCTTATGGAGCAGCACGGCCACCACCGTGGAATCGACGCCCCCGGAAAGGGCGCAGATGACATGGCTGTCCCCGACGGTCCTGCGCACCTGCGCGATCACGCGCCCGGCAAAGGACCCCATGCTCCAGTCGGGCGTGATCCCCGCCACCTTGAACAGGAAATTCCGCATCATCTGCACGCCGCATTCCGTGTGGTGCACTTCGGGGTGGAACTGCAGCGCATAGATGCGCCGGGAGGCATCGCCCATGGCGGCCACGTCCAGGCTCTCCGTGCGCCCGGTGACCGTGAATCCCGGCGGCGGCGATGTGACTTTGTCCCCATGGGACATCCATACCCGCGCCGTGGAGCCGCTTTCAAGGCTTTCGATGCCGCTCCACAGGGCGCAGCCGGCGGCCTTTTCAAGGCGGGCAGGACCATATTCCCTGGACCGGGACCGCTCGAGGCGGCCGCCGAGGGCATGGGCGATCAGCTGCATGCCGTAGCATATCCCGAGCACGGGGACGCCCAGATCCAGAAGCCCTGCATCGAGCCCGGGAGCTTCCTTTCCGCCCACGCTCGCCGGACCGCCGGAAAGGATGAGGGCATCCGGCTCCATGGCCGCGACGTCCCGCGCAGACGCCGTGCAGGGATGGATCTCGGAATAGACGCCGGCTTCGCGGATGCGCCGCGCGATGAGCTGGGTGAACTGCGAACCATAATCGAGGATGACGACTTTTGACATGGGCACTTCCTGCGTTCCATCCGGCGGGGGAAAGGTCTCCCCCAGCCGCGGGAGGCGCCCCGGCGGGCCTGGCAGGCAGAAAAACCGTTTCGCCACGCCAGGGCGGCCCCTCATGTTTTTCTGAAGCAAAAAACGTGCCAGAATTTTAATGTTATGATATCAATATGTTATATTTTCATGGCTGGATGCTATGCATGACATTTCCGTACCGGATCTCAACGATCAGCAGTTTTTTTAAAATTATAGTATAAAAACAAACTGTTATGAGTAAATAACACCGATACGTTTTTGTATCGCTTTGCAGGCGCGGTACAAAAATGCAAGGCAGGAGGGGCATGCCCCCCTGGCGCGGCAGCGAGGCGGGCAGCAGCCAAAGCCCGCTGCACAGGCAGCGGGCTTTGGCATGTCGTCCGGCAGGATCCGTCCGGGACGGGGAAAAGTGCGTCCCCTCCTGATTTGCAGGGCCGCCGCTAGAAATCGAGGAGGAATTTGCCGCCGTGGGTGGAATGCTTGATCGGCCTGCCCTTCTTGTCAACCGTATTGAGCAGGTTCTTGTAGCAGGACATGCGGATGGACCTCAAGTAGCTGCCGTCGGCGCTGGTCGCGAACTTGGTGGACTCGTCC
>CACZQM010000090.1 GCA_902783285.1 uncultured Desulfovibrio sp.
CGAGAGCCAGCCTATGGCCTGCTCCCTGACGAGCCCGAGGCGCTTGGCCGCGTAGCCGACGAGGATGATGGCCATGAAGCCGAGTATTTTGGCGTAGATCTCCACGGTTGAGCTTCCATGGACTAGGCCGCCGGGGGGCGGTTGGGGAAGGGCCTTGCAATGCTTTCGGGATCGTCGGTGATGAAGCCCGTCACGCCCATGAGGGAGAGCTGGAGCGCCAGCGCCGGATCGTTGACGGTCCAGGCCGTGACGAAGATGCCGGCCCGCTGGAGGCAGACAAGGTGACAGCCGAGGATGAGTTCCTCGCTCGGGTGGTACCACTGGGCGCAGGCCTGGCGGCAGGACTCGACCGGATCCCAGGGGCGCTTGTTCTCGACCAGCAGGGCCCGGGGGATGCCGGGCGCCGCCTTGGTCGCGCGCACAAGGTAGCTGGGCGAAAAGGAGGAGACGAGGACCGAATCCTCCATCCCCGCATCGCGGACGGCGCCGAGGGTGTCCTCGACGATGGTGGCGTCGTGGGCAAGCTTTGCGTGGTCCTTGATCTCCACGTTGACGCCGATGCCAAGACGCTTTGCCAGTTCGAGCGCCTCTTCCAGCGCCGGCACCTGCAGGCCCCGGTAGCCGGATGCCTCTCTCGCGTCAAGCCTTCCCGAGGCGAGCGTGCCGAAGGGATCCTTTTCCAGGAACCAGCTGCCGGCATCGAGGGAGCGCACTTCGGCAAAGCTGCGCTCGCACGCGGCAAGGCGCCCGTCCCTGAAGGCCGTGCCGGCATTGGTGGTGCGCGCAAGGCTGTCGTCGTGCAGGATCACGAGCCGCCTGTCGCGGGTGCATGCAACGTCCAGTTCGATGAAGTCGGCACCGGCGCTGGCCGCCAGCTCAAAGGCCGGCAGGGTGTTCTCCGGCGCCATGGCGCGGAAGCCCCGGTGGGCGCCGAAGAGAATACGGGCCGGACGGGTGCGGAAGTCCATGGGGAGCCCTCCTTTGTCTTGTTGTGGCAACATATGCCAAGAGGGCGCAAGATCAAGGAAAATTGGCGGGGCCGTTCCGCTATGCCCTGCGCAGAGAACGCGCTGTCCTTTCCTGGAGTGCCTTGCCCCACAGGGAAGATTCCTGCCTCCGGTGCTGTCGCGCGGCCTGCGGGAAGAGCATGCTGCCGGCATAGCTGAAAGCCTTCAGCCTGCGCAAGGCCTGTCCTAGGAGGGTCGCATGTCTGTCGCGAAGGCGCTGTCTTCCGGCTTTTCCCCCAGAGTCTCGTATCGTAGCCTGTCCATGCGCGATGCAATCTTTTCAGCTAGCTGGCGAAAGTCTTTTCGGGCATCGCGCACAGCGTGCGCATGGCTGCCAATGGCCCCATCTGCCCCTGTCAGGTCAAAGATGGGCTTGCGACATTCCTGCGCCAGGGGAACAAGGCTGCGGTAATGCCTTATGGTGGCAAGGCAGTAGGGATCCTCTTCCTGTCGCATGTCTGGAATGGCTTTTTCTTTCAGAACATATTCCCGATAGACTGACGGAATGCATCGAGCCCATTTGTCATGGGTCCTGACTGGACGATCAAGGCGAACGCTGTGCTGCTGGCAAAGGTAGCCCAGCGGAGCCATCCCACCGACAGGCAATTGAAAACTAGGGAAGCGTTTGCGTTCTGCAATGGGAGCATTTTCCCAGTTGGTACGACGTCGTTTCCATTGCTTCCGCCAGCTTAGCAAGGTTGGTCCAAGATTTTTCAAGCCTTGTAAAGAATATAGATCCGCTCCTAGCGGAATGGCCACAGCGTCTGTTGCTATAAGTACTGAACGATTGATAGCACCAAGATTTGGACCAATATCTACAAGAATGAGATCAGCTAAGACATCTTTTGCTGCTAATTGCATAACCTGCCAAAATGAACTTAAGATGCGAAGTTGATGATAGATATTGATGTCACCCAAGCTTTTAGGCCAAGCTTCTGAAAGCTGATCTTCAAAAATTGATAAAGCAACATCGCCTGGAAGGAGATAAAGATCGCTATTTATATTGTAGAGGATTGGATGAAGAATATCACCCACATCAGAAAG
>CACZQM010000091.1 GCA_902783285.1 uncultured Desulfovibrio sp.
ATCGTCTCCGAAAAGGACATCGTCATGGCGCTGTGCAGCGTTTCCCGGGTCACGCCCATGGGCATGCTCCAGGCCCTGCTCTCGCGCCAGGCGGATCCGGCCATGCTCGAGGCGCCCGTGGAAAGCATCATGACCAGGGACGTATGCTCAGTGGATCCGGACACGCCGCTCGCCGGGATGCTCGGCCTCATGCATGAGCGGGGCATCAACCGCCTCCCCGTGCTGGACGGCGGCCATGTGGCCGGCGTCGTCACGCGCACCGACCTGCTCAAGGTCTTCGGAGCCATCCAATGAACGCCTTCCTGCAGAAGATGGCCGGCAACGGCAAGTCACCGCCGCGCGCCCGGTGGGACGAGATATTCTGGGCCTGGACCGGCAGCTGCCTGGCCATGGCCATGCTCGTCGTCCTTGACCGCTGGTCCACGGGCAGCACGGGCTTCCCGCTGATCATCGGCTCCATGGGCGCGTCCACCGTGCTGGCCTTCGGCGCCATACGCAGCCCCCTGGCACAGCCCCGCAACCTGGTGGGCGGGCATGTGGTCTCGGCCATCGTGGGCGTCACCTGCTGCCAGATCCTGCCCGATGCCCCCATGATCGCGTCCTGCCTGGCCGTGGCCACGGCCATCGCGCTCATGCACATCACCAAGACCCTGCATCCCCCCGGCGGCGCGACCGCGCTCATCGCCGTCATCGGCGGGGAAGAGATCCGCCGGCTGGGGTACATGTACGTCCTCTTCCCCTGCCTCACGGCCACGCTGCTCATGCTGGCCGTGGCGCTCGTGGTCAACAACATCCCCAGGAACCGCAGGTACCCGCAGTTCTGGTGGTGAACCGCCTCGGGTGGCAGCGTGGGGCTTGCCTGCCGCCGTTTTTTGTTCCATTGTCGGTAAAACGCCGCAGGGAGGACGGACGGTCCGGGATGTGGAGCTACATAAGACGCTATCTGCCCTTCGCCCTGGCGGCAGCACTGTTCATGGCCGCCGAAGTGCTCATGGACCTTCTGCTGCCGGGCCTCATGCGCAGCGCCGTTGACGAGGGCATCCTGGGCACGGGCGGCATGGGCCTCGTGCTCCGGCTCGGGCTCGTCATGGCCGGACTGACGCTGCTCGGCGGGCTGTGCGGTTCGCTGAACAACGTCCTCGTGCTTTTCGCCAGCCAGGGCATGGGCAACGCCATGCGCAAGGACTGCTTCCGGCGCTGCATGGCGTTCTCCTTCCCGCAGATGGACAGGCTGGGAGCGGGATCCCTGGTCACCAGGCTGACCAACGACATCACGCAGGTGCAGAACTTCATCGCCCAGTTCGTACGGGGCGGCGTGCGTACGCTGATGATGCTCGGCGGCAGCGTCGCCTTCCTTTTCCTGCTCGACCCCCGCTTCGGCCAGATCACGCTGGCGGCCATGCCGCTGCTGCTCGGCTGCGCCTTCCTCTGCGTGTCCCGGGTCATGCCGCTCTTCCCCCGGATGCAGGAGCAGCTCGACCGGCTGAACGCGATCATGCAGGAAGACGCCTCCGGGCTGCGCATGATCAAGGCCTGCGTGCGCGAATCCTACGAGGAGCTGCGTTTCGGCCGCGCCAGCAAAGAGCTCGCCGCGACCACGGTGAGGGTGCTCCTGCTCTTCGCCTTCCTCAACCCCGTGATGAACCTGCTCCTGAGCATGGTCATCGTGGTCATCATCTACGCCGGATCGCTGCAGGCGGGTACCGGTCAGGCCTCGCCGGGGACGGTGATGGCGGGCATCACCTACGCGGCCCGCCTGCTCAACGCCGTGCTCATGGTCGTGATGCTTTTCCAGGGCATCACCCGGGGCTACGTCTCCTGGAAGCGTGTGCGTGAGCTGCTGCTCACCGCGCCCGGACTGGAAGAGGGCTCCTTCAGCGGGGAGGGCGCCGCATGCGGGCTCGTGGAGTTCAGGAACGTCTCCTTCACCTTTCCCGGCGCCGCCCAGCCCGCCCTGCAGGGCATCACCCTTGCCGTGCGCCCCGGGGAGACCGTGGCCGTCATGGGCCCGACGGGCAGCGGCAAGACGGCGCTGCTCAGCCTGATCCCGCGCTTCTACGACGCGACCGGGGGCAGCGTGCTGGTGGACGGCGTGGACGTGAGGCAGTACGCGCTTGCCGCGCTGCGGGGCAGGATCGCCTGCGCCCTGCAGAAAAGCGAGCTCTTCAGCGGGACCCTGCGGGAGAACATCGCCTGGGCCTGCCCCGGAGCCTCTGAGGAGGCCATCGCCCGGGCGGCCGGGACCGCCTGCCTCTCCGGCCTGGTGGAGCAGGGACTGGGACTGGACACGCCCGTCGCCGAGCGGGGCATGGGGCTTTCCGGAGGGCAGCGCCAGCGGGTCGCCCTTGCCCGCGCCCTGCTGAAGGGCGGCAGGATCCTGCTCATGGATGACGCCGCCAGCGCCCTCGACGTGGAAACGGAAGCCCGCCTCTGGAAGAACCTCGCCAGGGACTGCCCCGGAGTCACGAAGATCATCGTATGCCAGCGCGTGTCCACGGCACGGGCTGCGGACCGCGTCGTCGTCCTGGAGCAGGGGCGCGTGGCCGGCTGCGGCAGGCACGAGGATCTGCTGCGGAGCTGCCCGGCCTACCGGGAGATCTGCGCTTCGCAGGAGGGAGGCGGCGATGGCGCAGAATGAACGCGGCGCCAGGCCGTTCCTCCGCCCTGGCGGACCGGGAGCGCGTTTTGCGGAGGCAGAGCGGGCAGCCGACGCGCGCGGGACCCTGCGGCGCCTTTTCGGGTATTTCGCCGGGGAAAAGCCTGCCGTGGCAGGGGTTTTCATCTCCGTCGCCCTGGCCACCCTGTTCGGCGTCCTCGCCCCCCTGCTGCAGAGCCGTGCCATAGATATCCTGGCCGGGACGGAGCAGGGCAGGATCGGCTCCGTGCTCCTGCTCATGACGGCGGTCTACCTGCTCTACTGCGGCGCCAAGCTGCTGCAGGGACGGCTCAGCGCCGGGCTCAGCCAGAGGCTCGTGCTCAGGCTGCGCGCCCAGATCTTCGGCAAGCTGGTGCGCCTGCCGGTGCCGTATATGGACAGCCATTCCCATGGCGACGTCATGAGCCGCATGACCAACGACGTCGAGAGCCTCTCCTCTGCGGCCAGCATGTCGCTGCCGTCCGTCTTTTCGGGCGTGCTGATGATAGCCGGCGCCTCCGCCGCCATGTTCTGGTCCTGCTGGCAGCTGGCGCTGGTGAGCTTCGCCTCCATGCTCCTGACCGCCGTCGCGACGCGCCTGCTGTCCGGCCCGGTGCGCAGGTGTTCACGGACGCGGCAGGCGCTGCTCGGGGAGCTCAACGGCAGGGTCGAGGAATTTGTCTCGGGCTACCGCACGGTCACCGCCTGCGGGCGCGGAGAACGCTCAGCAGAGGAGTTCTGCGCCGTTTCGGACAGGCTGCTGCGCGCAGGCATACAGGCGGATGCGCTCAGCGGCATCTTCGGCCCTCTGGCGAACGCCGTCAGCAACCTGACCTTCATCATCGTCACGGTCTGCGGCGGGTATTTCGCCGTGGAGGGCATCATTTCCGTAGGGGTCATCTCGGCCTTCCTCGTCTATGCCCGCCTGCTGGGCCGCCCGGTCAACGAGCTTGCCATGGTGGCCGGGCAGCTGATGAGCGCCGTCGCAGCGGCAGAGCGCGTTTTCGCCATGCTGGACGAAGCGGAGGAGGACATGGGCGGCGAAGACTTCCGACCAGGAGGGGGGGCAGGCATCACCTTTGAAGGGGTGAGCTTCGGCTATGTCCCGGGCAGGGACGTGCTGAAGGATGTTTCGTTCAGCATCCCTGCAGGGCAGAAAGCAGCCCTGGTCGGGAGCTCGGGCAGCGGCAAGACCACCGTGGCCAACCTGCTGATGCGCTTCTATGAGCCGGGCAGGGGGCGCATCCTCGTGGGCGGGCAGGACATCGCCAAGGTCTCGCGCTCCAGCCTGCGCCGCTCCATGGACATCGTCCTGCAGGATGTGAGCCTGCTTTCAGACACGGTGCGGGTCAACCTGGGCTATGCCCGCGAAGGCGCTTCGGACGGGGAACTGTGGCTGGCCGCCGAGCGGGGCCGCTGCAGCGCACTGATACGCATGCTGCCCCAGGGCATGGACACCGTGCTCGAAGCTTCCGGAGCCAGCCTGAGCCAGGGGGAGCGGCAGCTGCTGTCCATCGCCAGGTCCTTCGCCGCCGACCCGGACGTGCTCATCCTCGACGAGGCCACGGCCAGCGTGGACACGCGCACGGAAAAGGAGATCCAGGCAGCCATGCGGGAGGTGATGCTGGGGCGCACGGCCATCATCATCGCGCACCGCCTTTCGACCATACGGGACGCAGACATCATCCTGGTGATGGACGGCGGCCGGATCGTGGAGAAAGGGCGCCACGGGGAGCTCATGGCCCGCCGCGGCCGCTACTGGGAACTGTGCCGGCTCCAGCTCGCCGGCAGGGAGACCTGACCCTGCCGCGCACGCGCCTGGCCGTCAGGGCACTGGCCGCGGACAGGGGAGCGCAGGGGCATGCAGCTGCCGGATCTCATGCGGGCATCCGTTGCCGCCAGGCCCGGCTATGGACATTTTTCCTGCGATGGGCGATGATGAAGCTCAACAAGGAGGTCTCCATGGCGTGCTTTTACCTTTCGTTTTCCCGCGGGCTTGAAAACCGCATCTACGATGTCTTCGGCGTTTTCAGCGAACCCAGGGGCGGGTGTTTCTATCCTGATGCCTACTCCCTGCTGTTCACCGCGGCCGACATGGATGAAGCCAGGGGCAAGGTGATGGGGGCGCTGCCTTCACCCTTGGGCAAGTACGACCGTTTCCTGCTGCTGCAGGTGGAACCAGGCCGCTGCTATGGCGGGTGTTCCGGACTGGAATGCCGGCAGTGGCTTGAAAAACATGGCATTTGATGCCCTTTGCCCATGCACTGGAAACACAGGAAGCACAGGAAGGAGATCCTTTTTCTCCTGGCGCTGGCCATCGTCGTGGCGGCCGTCGCGCTGGGAGCCGCCCACAGCGTGCCTTGGGCCGCACTGATCGCGTTTGCGGCCATCGGGCTGCTATGCCTGTGGCTGATCGGCAGGCTGCAGTAGGGCACGCTGCAGGGTCGCTGCCGCGGGATTGCCAACCGCGGGGCGGCGGCGTATGCTTGCGCCTAGAGCAAATCGGACGAGATCTGAGGAGTCATGCCATGAAGAGACTGCTTGCCGCGGCGTTCGCCGCAGCGTTCATCCTGCTTTCCGGATGTGCCGGATCCTATCACCGCGGCATGGACGCGGGAGGGGCGTTCGTCTCCACCGTTTCCCCCGAGGTGCGCGTCATCCCTGCCGCAGGCTTTGAGCCCGTCCTGTCGGGGCGGACCTCCTGCATGGCCAGGGAACAGGACGTGTTCATGGCTGTCGTCCCCGTGCATGTATGGTACGGGGTGAGCGCGCGGGAAGGCGCCCAGCTCGCCGTGCTGCTTGGCGAATGCGACCAAGGCTGGAACTGGAGCGTCAGCGCGCACGGGGCGGAACACGAGAATTACCTCGTCCTGCGCGAGATGCACGGCGTGGCCGCCAGGGATGCCGACGTCACGTTTTTTGTCCGCCCCGCCGCTGCCGATCCCTTCCTCAGGGTGCATGGGACGGATGGCTGGGAGCAGGGCGTCCTGGTCGCCCAGTACGTGTGGATCAATTCCAACAGCAAAGCCAAGCTCATCGTGGAATACCGCGAGCCCGCGCCGGCTTCCGCAGAAGAACTGCTCAGCATGCCCGATGTGGTCTCCGCGTTTCACGATCGCGCCGCAGGGGCATTTTCCATGGCCCAGGCCGGGGAAGCTCCGGTCCCAGGACAGGCCGCGGGCGCCGTTCCCCCCGACTCCCTCCTTTCGCCGGTGCTGGGCGCCTTGGAGCCCCTTTCCACGTTTTCGGTCTTCTGATGCCGCGGCCTTTTGCGACGGGAGCTTGACGCAGGCTTGACAACCTGCGGTCTTGCGGCTATGTATTCCATCCCGCCTTGTTCGCCGCATTGTCCTGTCCGGCTGTGGAGCCGGACGGCGGCGGACCATAGACCATAAGGAGTTTTATTATGCGCAAAATGGAAACACTGCTGCTCCTTTCTCCGGAGCTGTCGGTGGAACAGCGCGAGACCATCCTGTCCACCGTGGACGGCGTCGTCGCCCGTGAGGGCGGCAAGATGCTTGCCGTGGACCAGTGGGGCATGCGCGACCTGGCCTATCCTGTCCGCAAGCAGATGCGCGGATACTACGTCCGTCTCGAATACGCGGCGCCTTCCCAGCTCGTTGCCGAGCTTGAACGCGTGCTGCGCATCACCGACGGCGTCTTCAAGTTCCTGACCATCAGGCTGGCTGACGCCGCCGCAGAGACCGAGGAGGTTGCATAATGGCCTTTCGCAAGAAGTTTGCCCCCCGCCGCAAGGTCTGCCGCTTTTGCGCCGATTCCGAGATCAAGCTGGACTACAAGAACCCCGAGCTGCTGCGCGATTTCATCACGGAGCGCGGCAAGATCGTCGCCCGCCGCATCACCGGCACCTGCGCCAAGCACCAGCGCGCACTGACCACCGAGATCAAGCGCGCCCG
>CACZQM010000092.1 GCA_902783285.1 uncultured Desulfovibrio sp.
CATAATAGCCTACGCGGACGGTCTTGGTCTCAGGGGCAGCATGAGCTGTGCCATGTAAGGCTGCTGCTAGAAAGACAGCGCAGGCAAAGGCAAGGAGCTCTTGCACCGTAATCCTGCATTTCTTACCAGGATCTGTTTTCATCGGTCGGCCTCCTCCATGGTCCACGCCGCATGACCATTGCAGGCTCATGGTCCATGGTCATGAATATATACGATGGACAGCCGGGCGGCAAGGTTTCCTGCTCCCGCAAAAAAGAGCGGATCCGCGCAGGACCGTCTTTTCCCCCGTGGGATGCTCCGGATCCGTAGCTTTCCGATGTGATATTTGAGGAGGTCAAGGTCGAATAGACGACCGCCAAACGAAGCCGCCACTGCAATGGGGACGGCTCATTTTTTTTAGATGGTGGGCGTGATCTGGGGGCTGTTGCTGTTTCCCCTGAAACCATGTCTTGCTTGTCACAGCGTTGCAGCGCAATGGTTTTCGTCCTTCGTGCCGGGTGCTGCTTGTCACAGGGCAGCGTGATGATCTGAGTGCATGCATCTCAGAAATGAGCCGCAGCAGGATCGTTGATAAAATTCCGAGGCGCTACGTGCCGTCCTAAGCGATTTTCATCGACTGACCTGATATTTGATACGGACCAAAACGGAACGTTTTTTTTTTTGAAAAATCAATGTCCGTGATCAAAAACTGTCTGCGTGAATCATCGGATTCGCAAAAATCACTTCTTCCCCGCCTGTATCCCTGTACGTGGAATTTTCAACCAGCGGCCTAGCCATAGCTGTATTGCGTGCAGCGTGGTGGGAATAGAAACAGTTTAGAATCATCTGAATCAATCCAAAAAGTGTCGCTGATTCGCTAAACTTTACAAGACATCTCAGCAATCTACTGGTAAAAATCAGGAGATTGTTGATGGGAAGCATGTTGATGACCAGCCAGGAGTTGGCGCAGGAGTTCGTGGCCGACGTAAGGACGGCAAAAGCCTGGTGCATTGCACACGGGATAGAACCGATCAACATCGGTACGGGGACAAAGAAACGCTTGTGATGACGCGGCAAAAGGTGCAAGCTATCGAGAATCTTCCGAAGATCAGCGACAAGGCTGTATGTGCACGCCATGTGCACAACAAAAAACGGGCAACCATACGAATGGCTAACCCGTTGATTTTATTGGTGCGCCCGGCGGGATTCGAACCCACGGCCTACAGCTCCGGAGGCTGTCGCTCTATCCAGCTGAGCTACGGGCGCGTACGCGTGACAAAATGCACCGTTATGCAGGACTTGTCAATTCCCCGGAAAGGGATCCTGGGCTGCCGTTTTGCCCGCGGGCGGCAAGGCCGGCGCAGGCCCATCGCCGGGCACCGGCGTCATGCGCGCAGGGGAGCGGACCGTTCCTGCACAGGCTGCTGCCGCCTACTTTTGCGGACCGGCCACCATCTTGTAGGCCACGGCGCCGATGACGCCGCCGAGGATGGGAGCCACCCAGAACATCCAGAGCTGCTGGAGCGCCCAGCCGCCGCAGTACAGCGCAACGCCCAGGCTGCGGGCGGGGTTGACGGAAGTGTTCGTGACCGGGATGCTCACCAGGTGGATGAGCGTGAGGCAAAGCCCGATGGCGATGGGGGCGAAGCCGGCAGGTGCGCGGCTGTCGGTGGCTCCCATGATGACGAAGAGGAACACGGCGGTCATGGCCACTTCACAGACGAAGCCGGCAAGCATGGTGTATCCGCCCGGAGAATGCTCGCCGTAGCCGTTTGAGGCGAAGCCTCCCGCCACATCGAACCCGGCCTGCCCGGAGGCTATGCAGTACAGGACGCCGCCCGCCAGCACGGCGCCGGCGCACTGGGCGATGACATAGGGGAGCAGATCCTTTCCGGAGAACCTTCCTCCGGCCCACAGCCCGACGGAGACAGCCGGGTTGAGATGGCAGCCGGAGATGTGTCCTATGGCGTAGGCCATGGTCAGGACCGTGAGTCCGAAGGCGAGGGAAACACCCAGCAGGCCGATGCCGACATGGGGGAAAGCCGCGGCCAGGACGGCGCTGCCGCACCCGCCGAGGACGAGCCAAAACGTGCCGATAAGCTCAGCGACATACTTGTTCATCTGCGATACCTTTGTTTTTTTCCTGCTTCAGCGCAGGTGGTTTCCAAAGCCGGAATGACTACTTCCCGGCCGGGCTTGTGTCAAGTTCCTGGCAGCCAGCCGCCGTCCCGTCCGCCTGCGGGGATCCGGATGTCCCGGGATGCCTGCGCCCGAGCACCAGGCTCCGTATGCGGCAATATCCGCAGACATCCGAAGACGTCGGGCTGCCGCAGGAAGGGCAGGGGGCAAGGATCTCGCTGTCAGCCGGGGCAACGGCGCGGAAGGCAGAGCGGCCGCGCGCCAGGAACCCCTGGTAGAAATGCATCTTCCGCCCGGGCATTTTTTCCTCAAGGCCGATCCACATGCTCTTGAGGGTGGAAAAGCTTGCGCCCTGGCTGTAGGGGCATGGGGCGTAGTGGTTTTCCAGCCCCATGAGGAAGGCGTAGTTGGCAGTCTCGTATTCCGTGAGGCGCCAGAGGGGCTTGACCTTGCGTGCAAAGCCTTCGGTGTCTTCCAGCATGGGGCCCTGGTCGGCAAGGTAGCCCATGTCCCAGCGGAGGGTGTTGCTGGTCAGGCGCGCGACCTCATCGTCCAGGTTATGCCCTGTGGCCAGCACGTTGAACCCGCCTTCGCGCGCCACGCGGTTGAAGATATGGCGCTTGATCTTGCCGCACACGGAACAGATGGGGCGCTTCACGGCTTCCTTGACATCGGGGATGGCCAGCCCTTCTGCCGCGGTTTCGCGCACGATGAGGCGGAAACCGAACCGGGCGCAGAAGCGCTCCACCACGGCGCGCGCCTCCGCAGAAGATCCGGGGATGCCCAGGTCGATGTGCAGGCCGGTCACGTCGTAGCCCTGGCGGGACAGCTCGAGCATGAGCGCCAGCGAGTCCTTGCCGCCCGAGAGGGCGGCCAGCACGCGGTCAGACTTCGTCATCAGCCCGTGCTCTTCGATGCCCCGGGACACCTGCCGGGAAAAAAAGTCGAGGAAGCATTCGGGGCAGAAGGCGGAGTTATGGCTGGGCAGGGCAACGGCGGCTTCGGCGTGGCATCGGCGGCATTTCATGGGGCCTCTCCCTGGAGCGGCGCTAAAATTTAAAAAAACTGCCTGCACCGCATCTTCACATGCAACTGGGAATACGCTAAAAAAACACGAGTGTAAAATAAAATCGGTCCGCTTTTCCGGGGCGGACGAGTCCAGTGGAGCGCGTCATGTCCGATCCTTCCATCAAAGTCAAGTCGTCTTCCGCTCAGCGCAGGTCTTCGGGAAAATGGCCCCTTTGGGGCCTGCTCATGCTGCTTGCCGGAGGTGCGGCCTGGTGCGGCGGGACAGAGCAGGGCGCCCGCTTTGCCGAGCAGTCCAAGGCAAAGGTCATGGCGCTGCTGGGCAGGCAGGAAGCCTCAACGGACACCCAGGCGCCGGTGCAGGCTGTCGATGCCGCGGGCAGGATCAGGCCTGAGACCGGGCCCCAGATGGTGGCCGGCGCCATCAGCGCCGGTTCGAAGCCCGCAGATCCCGAAGCGGAACGCGACGCGCGGATCGACAAGGCTGTGCAGGATGCGCGCCAGTGGTCTGAAGAACACGCTCCGGCGCAGCCCGTTTCGCCCATCGCAGCCGGCGGGGAAGCGCAGAAGGCTGCGGACGCCGCACAGGCAGGATCTCCCGGGGAAGGAAATGGCCCTGCCGCTGCGCAGGAAGCCCCATCCGCCCAGGGCGGAGGCGCAGAAGGAGGAGGGCCTGCAGCCATAGCCGTCGAGAACGGAACGCCTGCCGGCGCAGGCGATGCCGCCCCCTCCGTGACCGGAAGCCCCGCACAGGAAGGCGCCGGGCCGGAAATGGCGGGGGATGCCGCTGCCGGGGCACAGCCGCCTGCTGTTTTGGCAGGCGGCGCACAGGAAGCTCCTGGCGGAGCGGCAGGGAGCCCGGCACAGGCGGGAAACGAGGGGGCCTCCCCATTGCCGCCTGCCGGACGGGATGTTCAGGATGCCGGCATGCAGGCATCATCCCCTGAGAACGAAGGAACGGGATCCGGCACTGCAGCACAGGATCCCGCGGGCGCGCCCGGCGATTCCATGGCCCGGATCCAGGGCCCGGCGGCTTCGGGCCGCATCCTGGGCGGCGGCCAGCCCCTCCGCGGTCCCGGGGTGCACGGGAAGATATCGCGGAAGAACGCCCCTGCCGAGGCGGGGCGCGGGGAGTACCAGGAAGACGGTTCCTACGGGGGCAGGCTGGAATC
>CACZQM010000093.1 GCA_902783285.1 uncultured Desulfovibrio sp.
CAGCGCGATGAGATGCAGCAGGCTCTCCCGCCTGTCGCTGCTGTGCCGGCAGAGGACGATCCTGAAGGTCTCCGGGCAGTCGAAGGGTATGCGCCTGAAGCCGGACCAATCCTCGCTGAAAAAATCCGGGGAGAGGCAGACCCCTTTCTTCGCAGCGATGTTGGTCAGGGTCGTATCGTGATCTGCCGAATTGAAATGCCTGATCTTCTGCGTGCGGATAAGGCGCTGCTGCACGCGCTGCAAGGCGGGGGGCGAACCTCCGCCGACCATCAGGGTCCTGCCGTACAGGTCTTCCTGGCGGATGAGTTCATGCCCTGCCAGGGGGTCGTCGCTGCGCATGACCAGGGATATGCCGCATTCATACAGGGGGTGGAGCACGATGTCGGGCAGGTGGGAGACTTCAAAGTCCATCGCCACCAGGATGTCGGCCCGGTGCTGCAGGAAGACCTGGGTATTGTAGAAGCCGGTGAACAGCGGGGTGACGGAGACATCGGGATACGGCCCGCTGAACGCCTCCATCGCGCCGGGAAGGGTCGGGAGCATCGAGCGCACGGGGATGCCGACCGTGATGTCATCGGAATACCGCGCGCTGAAGTTCTGTCCCTGTTCCACCGCGTTCTTCCATTCATCCCGGATGCCCTGGAGGGCCTGGCAGAAACGGCTCCCGGCCGGCGTCAGGGCAACGCCTTTGCCTGTGCGGTCGAAGATCCTGAAGCCGATCTCGCTTTCCAGTTCCTTGAGTGCATAGGAGAGGGCCGGCTGGGAAACGCACAGTTTCCCGGCGGCCCGCCTGAAGTTCAGCGTCTGGGCCAGTTCCAGGACGGCATCGACCTGCCTGGTGTTCATAGCGGCCTCCAATAAAAAAATCTTATCAATAATTTGAACATTCGATTAGACTTTTATATTACACCCGGCTATAAGCCATGTAAACCAAAACATTCAAGGAGATGCAGGATGTAATACGTCAAACTGGGAAGCACGGGCGTCGATGTCTCAAGGATCTGCCTCGGCTGCATGAGCTTTGGCAGGCCGGGAAAGGAAAACGGCGTCTTCCCCTGGGCAAGGGACTATGATGATGCCAAACCCATCTTCAAGAAGGCCGTCGACCTGGGCATCAATTATTTCGATACCGCCAATGTCTATCAGATGGGCACGTCGGAAGAGATCACCGGCCGCCTGATCAGGGATCTCGGGCTGGACCGCGACGAGATCGTGGTGGCCACCAAGGTGCATTTCGACATGCGACCGGGCAAGCCCAACGGCGGCGGCAGCTCGCGCAAGAACATCATGGCGGAGATCGACCACAGCCTGAAGCGCCTGGGGCTGGACTATGTGGACCTGTACCAGATCCACCGCCTGGATGCCGGCACACCCATGGAAGAGATCATGGAAGCGCTGCATGACGTGGTCAAGAGCGGCAAGGCCCGCTACATCGGTGCCTCAACCATCTTTGCCTGGCAGCTTGAACGCATGCAAAACATAGCGGAGCAGCATAACTGGACGAAATTCGTTTCCCTCCAGCCGCAATACAACCTCATCTACCGCGAAGAGGAGCGTGAGATCATGCCGCTTTGCGCAGACCGCAAGATGGCCGTGGTGCCGTGGAGCCCGCTGGCCGGCGGCCGCTGCGCCCACCCGTGGGGGACGGTGACGGAACGCAACAAGATCGATGATGTATCTCCCATGGTCTGGAACGCCACGAACGATGTCGACAAGATCGTGGTGGACAATCTTGAAAAGACAGCAAAGGAACATGGCCGCACCATGGCGCAGGAATCCCTGGCCTGGATGCTCAGCAAGCCGTACGTCACCGCGCCCATCGTCGGCATGACCAGCGTGCAGCACGTAGAAGAAGCCGTCTCGGCGCTGGACATCACGCTGTCCGAAGAAGAGATCGCGGCGCTGGAAGCGCCCTATGTCCCGCACATCAAGACCGGCGCATTTTGACGTGGTCGGAGGAGCATGACCCATGAACGTGTTATTGATCAATGGCTCCCCCCATGCCAGGGGCTGCACGAACGCCGCGCTGGAGGAGGCCGCCTCAACGCTCCGTGGAGAAGGGATCGGCGCAGAGATCTACCAGCTGGGGCCGGACGCCGTGTCCGGATGCCGCGGCTGCGGGGCCTGCGCAAAGCTCGGCCGCTGTGTCATCAAGGACAAGGTCAATGATTTCCTTGAGCTGGCAAAGGATTTTGACGGATATATCGTAGGTGCGCCCGTGCATTATGGCGCTGCGGCAGGCAATATCACGTCCTTTCTCGACCGTGCCTTTTTCGTGAATTTCTGCGCGGGCAGGAACATCTTTGAACACAAGCCCGGGGCGGCCATAGCCAGTGCACGCCGCTCCGGCACCACGGCCACGCTGGACCAGCTGAACAAGTATTTTTCCATCACGCAGATGCCGATCATAACGGGCCGCTACTGGAACATGGTGCACGGCATGAACGCCGATGAAGTGCGGCAGGACCTCGAGGGCATGCAGAACCTGCGCTTCCTGGCGCGCAACTTCGCCTGGCACCTGAAGTGCAGGGAAGCCGCGGAACGATGCGGCGTGGTCCTGCCGGAGCAGGAAGAGATCGTCTATACGAATTTCATGCGGCAACTGTAAGCGTGCCGGCGGAGGAAAACCATGGCGAAAAACCTCATCATCTACTATTCCCGCAAGGGGCAGAACTATGTCAACGGCAACATCATCGACCTTCCGAAGGGCAACACGGAGATCTGCGCGGAGTTCATCCGGAAGGCCGTGGGCGGCGACCTGTTCGAGGTGCGGACAGTGAAGGAGTATGCCGCCGACTATACGCAATGCACCGCGGAAGCGAAAGAAGAACTCCGCGCGAATGCACGGCCGGAATTGAAGGAGTACCCGGCAGACATCAGTGCATATGACAACATCTTCATCTGCGGCCCCTGCTGGTGGGGGACCTATCCCTGCGCGGTGTTCTCCCTTCTGGAAAGGCTCGACTTCACCGGCAAGAAGGTTTTTCCGCTGATGACGCATGAGGGGAGCGGGCTTGCGGGCGCACCGGCCGCACTGAAAAAATACTGCAGGGGCGCGGTCGTCGGCAAGGGGCTTGCGGTGCATGGCGCGGAAGCCTCCCGTTCCGAAAGCGC
>CACZQM010000094.1 GCA_902783285.1 uncultured Desulfovibrio sp.
CCGCGCTCTGCGGCGTCGTCCACGGCCCTTGCCAGATTCGTCACCTGCGCGATGGGGAGGCGCTCCAGCGCTCCCGCTGCGGACCGCCGCGCCCCAGGCCCCAGGAAGGCGCTGTTGTGCCTGGGCAGGACCATGCCCGCGGCGCCGAGGGCGTACAAGGTGCGCGCCAGCGTGCCCACGTTCCCGGGATCGCGCACCTGGTCCAGCGCCACGAGGAGGGGCAGAGGTGCCGCCGGCACGGAATCCAGCAGTTCATCCCAGCCGGCGAGCCCCGTTTCCCTCAGCCTCGCAGCCACGCCCTGATGCCCGGACTTGCCTGCCACCCTTGCCAGTGCAGACTCATCCACGAGCGAAAAGCGGACCCCCGATGCCCGGCACAGGTCAAGCACGCGAGCGCTTTCACCGCTCACGCGGCCACGCCGCACATAGACCATGTCCACACGCGAAGGATCCCGCTCCAGCAGCTCCAGCACCGGTTTCAGCCCCGGCAGGATCCCAGCATCGCCGTCATTTTCATTATTCATTTATTATTCCAATATGTTACATTTTTTTACAGGCAACAAACACAAACATTGAATCCCGTGATGATTTGCGCTATCGTAGCCCGTTATGCATTCCCCGGCCATACTGGTTATCCTCTTTTCACCCGGGATGCAACCAGCTGTTTTCTGGAGCAAAGCAAATGGGCATATCTTATGGCAAGACCTGCCGGATCGTGGCGCTGAGCATCGCGCTGGCAGCGTTCATGGCCGGATGCTCCCGCCAGGAGCGCGTGGATTCCCCCGAATTCGGCCCGTACTGGGACGAACAGGACGGGAACGCACCGGCTCCCCAGCGGGAGATCCGTTCCTATCCCATGACTTCCGCGGAAAAAAAAGCCTTTGAACGCAAAAGCGAGCTGGATAAGAAGCTCGACCCCTGGATGGAGCAGGAAGTCAAGCGCGTCTTCCTCAAATACGCGCGCGACAGGAAATCCACCATCCAGGTCTTCATGCGCAACAGCACCCCGTACCTGGCCAATTCCAAAGCGGTCTTCCGCCGCATGGGGCTTCCGGAAGACCTGGCCTACCTGGCCTTTTTGGAAAGCGGCTACAATCCGCTTGCCGTCTCGCGCTCCCACGCCGTAGGCATGTGGCAGTTCATTTCCTCGACGGGCAGGAATTACGGGCTGCGGCAGGACTGGTGGGTCGATGAGCGCATGGACCCGCAAAAATCCACGGAAGCGGCGGCAGCTTATCTGTCGCGGCTGTATGAGATCTTCGACGACTGGCATCTTGCCATAGCCTCTTACAACGCCGGCGAAGGCAAGATAGGCCGCGCAAAGGACGCCTCCGGGGCCCGCAGGCTGGAAGACATCATACGCCATAACGAACGTCTTTCCTACGATCTGCGCCTGAGGGAGGAAACGCGCCTCTATGTGCCGCGTTTCCTGGCCATAGCCAAAGTCGTGCGCGGAGCCGATGAGCTGGGTCTCAAGCCCGCCCCGAACGACTCCAGGCACCCGGCGCTCATGCCTGCCGTGGGGCTCACCGCCAAGCCTGCGACAGACCTCGTGGAATTTTGCCGGCGCCTGGGCATGACCTGGCGGGAGTTCCTCTCGTACAACCCCCAGTTCCTGCGCTCCATTTCCCCCGCCAACCGGTCCACCACCGTGTATGTGCCGCGCAACCGGGAATCCCAGGCCCGCAAGCTGCTCGCCGGAACGGTATCCGGGGCAGGCTGGACATACTACACCGTGCGCAGGAAGGACACTCCGGCAAAGATCAGCAGGACGACCGGCGTGCCGGCGTCCATCATCGCCGAGCTCAACCCCGGGGCCATGGGCGCGGGCCGCAGGATCCGCCTGCCCTCCAGGGCAGGATCCGTTTCGCCCAGCATGCCCAGG
Source organism: uncultured Desulfovibrio sp. (assembly GCA_902783285.1). Lineage (GTDB taxonomy): Bacteria > Desulfobacterota > Desulfovibrionia > Desulfovibrionales > Desulfovibrionaceae > Mailhella. The sequence continues at coordinate 1,886 of CACZQM010000094.1, forward strand.
AACCCCGCGCAGGAGACCATGGTCGCCGCCGCGGATGACATGGACAACGTGACGGCCGCCCTGGCTGAACTGGAGCAGGACATCCTGCAGAAAAGGTCCAGGCATCCCCGCCTTTCCGCTCCTTCCCGTCCATCCCCGCCTTCCCGGCCCGAAACGCACACCGTCCGCAGGGGAGAAACGCCTGCGGGCATCGCCGCGCGATACGGCATGACACTGGCGAGCCTCCACGCTGCGAACGGAGGCGCAGCAAAGCTGAAGAACCTGCACGCCGGGCAGGTCCTGCGCCTCACGCCCCCGGCAGGAACCCAGCCCGCCAGCCCCCAAAGCGCAAAAGCCGCCACGCATACCGTCCAGGCAGGGGAAACGTTGACGGGGATCGCCCGCAAGCACGGCATTTCCCTGAACGACCTCTACGCCGCCAACGGCGGCGCGGACAGGCTCAAGAACATCCAGCCCGGGCAGAAGATCAACCTGTACGCACCCGTGGCGGCAGCGCAGACCGCACCGTCCCGCGCACAGGCTCCGGCCGCCAGGACGCCATCCCCGGC
>CACZQM010000095.1 GCA_902783285.1 uncultured Desulfovibrio sp.
CCGGCTGCCGGGGTTGGACGCCAGCAGGCCTGCCAAGACTTCCGGGCAGCGCTCTTTCGCATGGTCGTTGTCCCAGATGGGGCCGGCCTCCACATCGATGCGCATCCCCTGGGCTCCTTCGGGGAGCACGTCAACTCCCATGAGCTCTGCCAGCGCCGTTATCCCGTCCGCATCTGCAGGGAACCATTGCACCTTCACCGGTCCCGCGCCGCCGGTGTAATGCCTGACCCATGCCTCATAGACCGGCGTGTCGACGGGCTCTTCCAGCCCCCTGGCCCCTGCGAAGCCCTCGTCGTCGATGAAATACACGAAGCCGTCGCCCGTGGCGTCGACCTTCTTCGGGAAGGGCTTGTCCTCCTCAAAGGGACTGCGTGGAAACGCCTTTAAGGACCAGGCATCCACGCTGCCCTTTGCAACGTATCCGCCCTTCTCCGCATCGAGCATCAGGAAGCTGTAAGGCCAGAAAGCCCCGCCGAGCCCCTGGTTGTGGGAAAATTTCTGCTTCAGGCAGCCATTGCTGTAATATTCCACGCCGGGCACGCCTGTGAATTGCACGGTGATCTTGCCGGATCTCTCGTCATAACCACAGACCTGCTCCTGCTTTGAAGCCTCCGTCCCGCTCTGGAACCGGACGAGCAGCTCCGGCTGGCCGTCGCCGTCGACGTCGCAGACAGCCAGCTCGTTACCGGAAAAATTCCCGGTGAGATCATCCTTGTCGATGGCGGTGCCGTCAGGGAGGATGTGGCCGTCGACGAAGATCCGGGCCGCCTCCAGAAACGCGGCTTGGCGTGCATCCACAGCCCATGCCGGTGCGGCGCAAAGCGGCAGCAGTACGCACACTAGAAACAGGAACCCATGCTTTCTCATAAAGATTTCCCCGTGGTCTGGCCATCATCCCCGGCCGGTCCGCAGATCCCCGCGCTCCCGCCGCAAAAGAGATGCCCCTCTCCTCTTTTTTGCGCGCTCCCCATGCAAAAAGCCCGCCTCCAGGCAAGAGCCTGAACAGCGGGCGTCGATCCCCAAAGCCAGCCGCGGCTCATGCACGGCTGACCGTTGTCATGGCCACGGGGCATTTTTTGCGGTGGACGGCAGCAACCAGCAGGATCTATTGATGAAAAGCTGCCGTCAGGGCGTACGTCAAGGCGGCTCCCGCTCCCCAGGCAAGCAGAGATGTCAGTATGCCATGTCCTTTCCGCAGCCATAGCGCCCCTCATACGTCGATCCGGGGCAGATCGCCCTGCCCTTTCATAACCCACGGCACGGCTGTTTGCAAGTTTTTCGACCTTCATCCAATCTTCAATGCAGCATCCCTGGCCTGTCCTGCACCTCAGCCCCACCCCGGCATGCTTCCACGGCACTCTCTATCGGTGCTGAAGACCCTGGGATTCTGCAAGGCGTAAAGACAGGCATTGCGGCACGGTCGCGGCAGGGCTGTTCCAGCGCATCTGCCCTCATCAAGGCCCACGCTCCATGGCGGCTTGTTCCGCCACAGATAGCGGCATCTCTCCTGCCGCGGCCCGCGCAGCAGGAGCTTCGCCGGTCCGGCACCTCTCCGGGCATGTGGATTCATTAAAATCAAGCCCCACAACGAGTTATGTTACGTTGTGGGGCTTCATGGAATTATTGTCTGGCGGAGAGAGAGGGATTTGAACCCCCGGAGGTGTTACCCTCAACGGTTTTCAAGACCGCCGCGATCAGCCGCTCTGCCATCTCTCCGTGGGACGCATCTTCCGCAAAATTCCCTTTTCTGTCAACAGCCGCTCCCGCGCCACTCCAAGGTGCAGGCAGCATGGCGGTGCTGCCCGGGGCCCCGCAGGGACAGGCGGATCCCGCCAGGCCTCCGGGAACAGGAAGGCGGCAGGGGCCTCATTGTGCCAGCGTATACGAGGCCTGCCCTTCCCTGATGGGGACATAGCCGAAGCGGGTCACGTATTTGGTGCCGGGATGGGCCGCCTCAAGGATCTGGGACTTGATCTGCGCCAGCATCTGCGAACGGAGTTCCGGCGGGGTCTGCTGCAGGAGCGCCAGCATCTGCGCCCGCTGCCCTTCGGGAAGGGACTTCAGGGCAGGGTCGTCCTCGGGGGCTGTCGACCTGCCGATGCTTTCCACATCGAATTCATATTCCTTGCCCTGCTTGTAGAAGGCAAGGCATTTGGCTCCCACGGGCAGCGTGTAGGCCGTTTTGCCGCTGTTGGTGAATACGCCGTTGCCGTCCGCCATGCCGATGAACTTGAACTCCCTGTTCAGGTGGGGATCACCGCTGCCCGTATCCGCCGTGGTGGAAAGGAATATCTTTGCCATGGGGTAGGAAAGGATGGTCACCGTGGGCTGGCTTTTCATCTGCTCCTGGTAGATGCGCCGGCTGACACCGTCCGCATCGAGGACATTGCCCTTCGCGTCGTCGATCCAGACCCATTTGCTCCTGGGCGAACCGCGTTCGATGACTTCGCGGAATTCCTGATGCGCTCCGGGCACGGCACGTTCGTCCCTGCGGTAGGACCCGGCATCGGGGATGCTGACAGGCGCCTGCCGGGGAGCCTCTGTCAGGTACAGCTTCTTGATCTGCTCAACGTAGTTGATGGAGTTCCTCCGGTTGAATGTGGGGCCGTCCTCGGCGGTGACATACCTGTAGCCCTTCAATCCAAGAGGCATGGGGGCAAGCTTGAAGATGGCCCCCCTGGCCATGCCCTTCTCCCCCTGCGCAGGACGGTACACGATGTACTCGATGCCGGGGATCTCCCGCACGGCCTCCACCTGCGCCTTCACCTTCTTATGCATGGCGGCATGGCTGGGACCCAGGACATCGAACAGGGTCCAGTCCTGCCCGGCGAAGCCGATGAGGATGTCGCCCGCCCTCAAGCCGGCCTTCGCCGCCGGCTTGTCCCAGGTGACGGACTGGACATAGGTGAGGCAGACGGAAGGGATGGACTGTTCGATGAGCCAGTTTTCCAGGGGCAGTGGGCGCAGGGGCATGGAGGTCGTGTTCGCCTCGCCCAGCAGCGTCCCCTTCCCGTCCCGGTACACCGTCCCATTGCCCAGGACGCGGGACTCGCCGATGTTCAGGCCCCGGCCGTCACGGTAAACGAGGGCCTCCCCGAGCGGGGTCGCGCTGCCGATGGACTGGCCGCGTGCGTCCCGGAACTGCCAGGAATTGCCCAGGCGCGACACGCTGCCCAGGCGCTGGCCCGAGGCACTGGTGAAATTGATCTCGTTGCCGAGCTGCCTGGCATAGCCGGCGGTCTTGCCCTTGGACACATAGCGGATCTCGCTGCCCTGCGGGCTCCCCTCATAGCTGATGCCTCCCACCTTGATCTTCATGTCCCAGGCGGAGGCGGTGACGGCGGAAAGCAGCACGATGGCAAAGGCAAGCAGGAACTTTTTCATGTTTCCACTCCCGGTCTTTGTGATTATGGTACGGTGACAATGTAGCGGAACGGCTTTGATAAGGCAATGGATGCTGCTCAGGACGCCTGCCCGGGGTGGATCTCCCCGGCACCGTGCCGGAGGCGGGGCAGCCATCCTGCCCGGCCTTCACAGCCTCCGGGACCGCAGACCAGTCCGGGATGTTTTGTGAAATTTATGCTATGCGGCAAACAGACCTTGCCTTCACATTGCAAGCTCCGGGATTTTAAACTAGACTAGCAGCGACCAATAATGTAGTATTGAGCACAGTGCTTTCTATTCAACTGCATTAACTGGCACCGCTTTCATCATTCCCGAGAAAGCGGGACGCTGTTCACCTCAACCGGCACGAGGTAAGGGATGGAGGAGAGGAACAATATAACCACGCCGGCGGAAGAGCCGAAAAAGTGCTGTTGCGGCTGCGGCTGGGGCGCCTTTATCGTCGGGCTCGTCGCTGCCCTGATACTGGGCTGGTGGGTGCTGCCAAACCTGATGAAGACGGAAAAGCACCAGCCCATCGCCTTCAGCCATGTGGAGCATGTCAAGAAGCAGGGCATGGAGTGCAGTGCATGCCATTTCGTCCGTGCCGACGGCACGTTCAGCGGCGTCCCCTCCACGGCGGACTGCGCACAGTGCCATTTCACCATTCTGGGCAAAAACCCCGAAGAAGCCAGATTCGTCCGCGAATACGTGCAGACCGGCAGGGAGATCAAGGGCGAATGGCTGATCTACCAGAAGCAGCCTGACAATGTCTTCTTCAGCCATGCCCTGCACCTCAGCCCTATCATCAAGACCAAGGGCGCACAGGAAGCCAGCAAGCTCTGCGTCCGCTGCCACCTGAACGTTGCCGAGATGGACACCCCGCCCGCGTTCCGCGGGAACAGGCTCTCGGGCTACTCCGAAAACACCATGCTCATGTGGGGCTGCGAACGCTGCCATGCCGAGCATATGGCCAAGGGGAACACCAACGCCAGCAACGCCTGCTTCACCTGCCATAAATAGGGCAATCGCGAGGAAATCATGGACAGACGAGGATTTCTTAAATTTGCCGCCGGCGGGACCGTGGGCCTCGTGGCGTCGCCTTTCATATGGAACACCCTTTATGATGCCGTCTACTGGACGCAGAACTGGGGATGGATCCCCCGCCTGAAAAAGGGCAGGGACGAATATCTGCCGGCCGTGAGCAAGCTGTGCCCTTCCGGCACGGGCTTCCTGGTGCGCACGGTCAACGGCGTCCCCGTGAGGACCATCGGTGACAAGGCCAATCCCGTGAGCAAGGGCGCGCTCACGGCGCTGGCCGCCGCCGAAGCGGAGCTGCGCGTCAGCCCCTCGCGCATCAAAACGCCTCTCAGGCGCACTTCCGACGGAGCTTACGTCTCCCTGTCGTGGGAAGAAGCCGAAAAGCTCCTCATCGAAAAAGCGAAAGCGGCGGGGCGTTCCGTCTGCGCTGTTTCCGGCGATCCCACATCCAGCATCAACGAGGTCATTTCAGCCACCCTGCGCCATCTGGGCTCTGACGATTTCTACTTCATGCCCGGCGAGGAAGCCCCGGCCGCCGCGGCCTGGGCCGCCATGGGCGGGCAGGGGCGCATCGGCTACGACGTGGAAAACAGCGACTGCATCCTCGCCGTGGGCGCCCCCGTGCTGGAAAGCTGGGGGGTCGTCGCGTCCAACAGGGCCGTGTTCAACCGCACGCATCCGGCTGGGGGCGAAGCCTCGCTCAAGCTGATCTACGCCAGCCCCATCCAGAACAACACCGCCGCCGGCGCCGACCTCTGGCTGCCCATGAAGCCGGGCACGGACATCACGCTCCTCCTGGGGCTCGCCAACCTGCTGATCAAGGCCGGGAAGGCCGGGTTTGCAGCCGGGCTGCAGAATTTCGCTCAGCTGTGCGCGGGATATACGCCCGACAAGGTCGCCGGGATCACCGGCGTTCCCGCAGCGCGGCTCGAAGCTGCTGCCAAGGCGCTGTGCGAAGCCAGCCGCCCGCTGGTCATCGCCGGCTCCATGCTGGGCAGCGGCGGACAGGCCGGTCCGGTGATGGCGGCCATCGCCCTCAACATGCTCCTTGGCAGCATCGGCCAGGAAGGCGGCATCGTGGAGCTGCCCTACCCCGCCCCGGTGGTCAAGGGCGCCGCCTCCTACCGCGAGGTCATCGCCAAGCAGTTCATCGACTACACCCAGGCTGTCATGTCGGGCAAGAAGGAAGCTCCCGGGCTGCTCATCATCCATGCGGCCAACCCGGCATACGCCCTCCCTGCAGGTTCAGGCATAAAGGAAACGCTGCAGAAGGCCGGCTTCGTCGTGTCTGTGGCCAGCTTCATGTCCGAGACGTGCGCCGAGAGCGACCTTGTCCTTCCTGCGGCGCTGGGCATGGAAGCCTTTGACGACGTGCTGACCCCCTACGGTTCCGGACGCGTCACCTATGCCATCGCGCGCCCCGTGGCCAAGCCCTTCGCCCAGGCTCGTCCGGCAGGCGAGCTGTTCATCGCCCTCGCCCAGGAACTCGGCGCGGCGCTGGGCGTCAAGGACATGCCCGGGCTGCTCTTCCGGCGCGCCTACGCCCTTGGCGTGAACTTCAAGTCCATGCTCGAAGAAGGGCGCGCCCATGTCGCCGGCACCCTTCCGACTTCTGCATCCCCCCTGTTCTACAACTGGGAAGCGATGCAGCGTGCCGCATCCGCCGCCACCGCCGACGGCGACTATATGCTCGCACCGGTCGTCGTCCTGGGCCTGGGCACTCCGCAGACGTCTGTCCCGCCGTTCGCCGCGAAAACCGTCACTGACTACCAGATCTCCGGAAAATACAGTGTGGCGCAGATGAACGGCGCAACAGCAGCGAAGCTGAAAGTCTCCGGCGGCGACAAGATCAGGATCACTGCCGCAGGCGCCGGCAGCTGCGCCGCCATCGTTTCGCTGTTCGAAGGCGTCATGCCCGATACGCTCTCCCTCGTAGCAGGGCTGGGGCATACGGCCTTCGACAAGTTCAGCAGAGGCAAAGGCGCAAACGTCGCGTCCTTGGCCGGCATTTCCAGAGAACCTGGCACCGGACTCCCTGTCTGGGGCGTTATGGGCATCAAGGCCGAAAAGGCGTAGGGGGGCCGCATGTCTTCTGAAGCAAAGCAATTCAAGATCAAATGGGGCATGGTCATCGACCTGGACAAATGCACCGGATGCGGTGCGTGCATGGTGGCCTGCCAGGCAGAAAACAATGTGGCGCCTGCAGAAGTGGGCGGCGACAAGCACCGCTCCCTGAACTGGCTCACCGTGTTCAGGCTTTCCAACCGCAAGCCCTTCCCCGACCATGAGGTCGCCTACCTGCCCCGCCCGTGCATGCAGTGCGGCAAGCCGTCGTGCGTTGCCGTCTGCCCGGTCATCGCCACGGACAAGCGCGAAGAAGGCGGCATCGTCAGCCAGATCCCGCCACGCTGCATCGGATGCCGGTACTGCATGGCGTCCTGCCCTTACCATGCCCGCTATTTCAACTGGTACGATCCCAAGTGGCCCGGCGACCTTGCGCAGGCGCTCACCCCGGACGTGTCCACCCGCATGCGCGGCGTCGTGGAAAAATGCTCCTTCTGCCACCACCGGTTCATGAAGGCGCAGCAGGCGGCTGCCGCGAAGGGCGAAGACCCGATGAACCTGCCCGACGGCGCCTATGTCACCGCCTGCACAGAGGCCTGCCCCAACGGCGCCATCACCTTTGGCGACCTGCTCAATCCCGCGCACAAGGTCCACGAGCTCATCAAGAGCCCCTACGCCTTCCGCCTCCTGGAAAGGCTGGGGACCGACCCGCAGGTGTATTACCTGAGCAGGCGCGAATGGGTGCGGCGCGAAGGCGACAACTACCTTGAAAACGAGAAGACCGGCGAAGCCAGGACACAGGGGTAAGACATGGATTACAGCAGACCTGTTGACGCAGAGCTCTTTCCCGAAGGGTGCGAGCGCTGCTCTCTGACAAAGTTTACGGGCTGGATGACGTTCCTCGGGCTCATCTTCCTCTGGGGGCTTTATGCCGCCGTGCGGGTCCTGAGCTTTGGCCTTGGCGAGACCGGCATGGACGACTATTTCGGGTTCGGGCTGTGGATCACGTTCGACCTCGCCGTCATCGCCCTGGGCGCCGGCGCCTTCTTCACCGGGGCCCTGCGCTACATCCTCAACATCGACGAGCTCAAGAACATCGTCAACCTGGCCGCGGTCATCGGCTTCCTCTGCTATACGGGCGCCATGCTCATCCTGGTGCTCGACATCGGCCAGCCGATACGCTGCTGGTTCGGCTACTGGTACCCCAACGTCCACTCCATGCTCACGGAAGTCATCTTCTGCATCACCTGCTACTGCATCGTGCTCATCCTGGAATTCGTGCCGCTCATCCTGGAGAACCGCCAGCTGATGAAAAAGCGCTTCATCCACGCGCTGGCTCACAATTTCCATGTGTACATGCCCATTTTCGCCGGCATCGGCGCCTTCCTCTCCACCTTCCACCAGGGATCGCTGGGCGGGATGTACGGCGTGCTTTTCGGACGTCCGTACCTGTTCCGCGAAGGCTTCTTCATCTGGCCGTGGACCTTCTTCCTGTTCGTCCTGTCCGCCGTGGCATCCGGCCCCATGTTCACCGTGCTCATCTGCGCGCTCATCGAAAAAATGTCGGGCAGGAAGCTGGTCAGCTGGGAGGTCAAGCAGCTCATGGCCAAGATCGCGGCGACCATGCTCCTGGTCTATACCGTCTTCAAGTGCCTGGACAGCTGGTACTGGGCCACCGACACCCTCATCGGCGAGGGGCTCACCTTCGACCAGATGTTCCATGGCTGGATCTACGGCAAATGGCTGTTCTGGCTTGAGCACCTGTGCCTGATCGTCCCCCTGGTCGTCCTGCTCTGCAAGGGGCTGCGCGCCAAGGCTCCCATCATGTACAGCATGATGTTCCTCACCTGCACGAGCATCGTGCTCAACCGCTACCTGCTCACCGTCCAGGGGCTGGCCATGCCGGTCATGCCTTTCGACCGCTGGTACGAATACGCTCCCAACTGGGCGGAGTGGGCTTGCTGCTTCCTGGTGTTCGCCTACGCAGGCATGGTGCTCTCGCTGGCCTACCGCTACCTGCCCATGTTCCCGCAGGAAGCCGCTTTGAACAAAAAATGACCGGTAACGACGCATGACAGAAGGCGGTCCATGGCGGGCCGCCTTTTTTCTCCCTCAAGATCCTTGCTCCGGAGCACGCAGCATGTACGCCATCCGCACCGACAGCACCGACCCTTTTTTCAATCTCGCCCTGGAAGAAACGCTCTTCGAGACCCTGCACCCCGGACATCCCGGCATGCTGCTTGCCTGGCGCAACGCGCCTTCCATCATCGTGGGGCGGCATCAGAACACGGCCGGAGAGGTGAACCAGGAGTTCTGCGGGCGCCATGGCATACGCGTCGTCCGCCGGCCCACGGGCGGCGGCGCCGTGTATCATGACCTGGGCAACATCAATTTCTCCTTCCTCTGCTGGGCGGAAAAGAACAGGATAGGCGGCTTTGAAGAATACATGCGCCCCATGGTCCGGGCGCTGCACGGACTGGGCGTGGATGCGGCATACACCAGCAGGAACGACATCACCGTGCAGGGCCGCAAGGTGGCCGGCACCGCGCAGATGCAGAAGGGGCAGAAGATGCTGCACCACGGATGCCTGCTGGTGGACGTGGACTTTTCCATGCTGGGCGGCGCGCTCATGGCGGACCCGGAAAAATTCCGCTCAAAGAGCGTGGATTCCCACCGCGCCCGCGTGGCCAACCTCAGGGAATTCCTGCCCGCCGGCCTGAGTCCCGCGGAATGCATGGAGCTTGTCACCGGCGCCATGCTCACACACTGCGCCGGGGAAGCCATGGAGCTCGATCCCGCCATCCTGGCGGAAGCCGGCAGGCTGGCAGACGCCAAATACCGCACCTGGGAATGGACATGGGGCAATTCTCCGCGCTACGCGGAAAAGCGCCGCACGCGTTTTCCCTGGGGCCGCCTGGAAATGTACCTGGATGTGCAGCAGGGCATCATCTGCGGATGCCGCTTCTGCGGAGACTTTTTCGCCGCGCGTGACATCACGGAGCTGGAGGGGGTCCTCACCGGACAGAAGGCCGATGCCGCATCCCTGCGGGATGCGCTCAGCGCCGTCCCCGTGGAAAGCTGGTTCGTCGGGGCCGACAGGGAGCCCCTCCTGGATTTCTTATGCGGAAGCGGTGATGGTCAGGCGCTCTGACCCTGCGCTTCCAGCCCGTCGATGTATTCTTCAAGCGCGGGGATGCCCGACCCCGTGACAGCCTTGCGGCAGTCGGCATAATCCAGGATCTTGCTCATTTTCTTGTTGATCAGCTCTGCCTCAGGGTGGACGCGGCGCGCAAGGTATTCCAGCGACGACTTGAACGCCGAAGAAAACTTCCGCATCCGCTCCCATTCCTCCAGCTGGGCGGCAATGCTGTCCCGTATCGCCACGGGCATGCGCGCCTCATGCAGCATGGCTTCGCACAGGCGCCAGTCGATGTACTGGCCGAATTCCGTTTCGAACACGGTGAGGGGATCACGGTCTATCATCCGCCTCCACACCTCGGCGCCCTTGGACATCAGCGGGATCACGTCCACGGGGGATCCTTCCGGCAGATGGGCGGCGACGGTGTCAGATGCATCGCCCACGATGTCCCTTACGGATTCCTTGTCGATGTCGATGACATCGGCCTTGTTCAAAAGCACCAGCACAGGCAGCCTGCCGCGCTCCGATACGACCCTGCCCATGTCTTTGAGCAGGGCTTCTTCATCCCGCGTATGCAGCTGCACCATATCCAGCACAAGGAAGATATGCGTGAGCGGAAGCTTTTCCAGGGCAAAATAGGTCTCTTCCCTGTGCCCGCCGAATTTGCTGGTGTTGGGCCCCGGCGTGTCATAAAACACGACGCGCCTCTTCCGTTCCAGATGCGGCAGGCACAGGCGCACCTCGGCCGGCGTATTCTCGCTCATGGCGCCGTTGTACGCCGCCAGCCGCTCCTGGGTCAGCGGATGCCACTCAGGGCTTTCCGTAGGGTTGCGGCAGACTGCCCCGGTGCATCCGGGATCGTGCACGATGGTGAACACCTGCGCCGTCGTTGCCCTGTTCCCTGCAGGGAACACCCCCCTGCCCAGCAGGGCGTTCAGCACCGTGGACTTTCCGGAGCTCATGCATCCCAGCAGGAGGATATGGGGGCATGGATCGTTGTCGCTATGCATGGATCGCTTCCTCCGCATTGTATGTTCATGGCGATCATACGCCCCCGGAGGCGGTTTGCGCAAGTGCGCCGGGGGAAGAAAACGGCAGCAGCGCCGGATGCCCCCAGCCTCCGGTGGGACGCCATGGCTGTGCCGATTGCAGGCACCCTGCCGGCCGGCTTGCGTCTCTTGATTAAAAAAAGGGTGTAGGATACGTTCAAGCCATGAGCCAGCGCATACCCACAGCAGCGGAACTCCCGTTTGCAAGCTTATCACAAGCCACTTGTTCCATCCCGTTCCTGGAAGCATTTCTTGGCGCCCCTGTCCGGTACCGCCCTTCCGGACCGGTCAGCGGCGTGGTCGGTCGCGCACAGGATCCATCGCAGCAGGAAGCGAAAGAATATGCCCGTGCACAGGGGGTCCCCTATCTCTCCGTGGAGGAGGGCTTCCTCCGCTCGCTGAGTCCGGGCAGCGGCGCGTTTTCCCTGTCCCTCATCGCTGACGGGACAGGCATCTATCATGACGCCTCTGCGCCCTCTGACCTGGAAAACCTGCTCAACAGCCAGGGATGGGAGAGCCCCGATCTTCTCGCCTCGGCCCGTAAAGCCATGGATTCCCTGCTGGCACACGGACTGAGCAGGTACAATCACTATCCGGAGGCCCGCCCGGGCATGCTGGGCAGCGGCTCGAAAAAACGCATCCTGGTCATCGACCAGCCGGCCGGCGACCCTTCTGTGACGGGCGGCATGGCTGACGAGCAGTCTTTCCGCCGCATGCTGGAAGATGCCGCCGCCAGGCAGGATGCCACCGTGACGCTGGCCGCCGCACCTGATGTCCCGGACGGGAGCGGACCGGGGTGCCTGGACCGGACAGCCGGCAAGCTGGGGATCAGGCGCATCTCCCCCATGGTCCAGCCCCTTTCCCTGCTGAAGGAAGCCGACGAAGTATACTGCGTCGCCTCGCACATGGGGTTTGAAGCCCTCATGCTCGGAAAGCCCGTCCATTGCTATGGCATGCCGTTCTATGCTGGATGGGGGCTGACAGACGACATCCTCTCCTGCCCCCGGAGGAAGGCACGGCGCACGGTCCTCGAGATGTTTGCCGCCGCCTATATGCTCTACACCCGCTATGCCGACCCCATCGAAGGCATCCGCTGCGACATCCATGGTGCCATCACGAGGCTCGCCCTGCAAAAAGAAAAGAACGAAGCCAACCGCGGACACCACGCATGCTGGGGCTATCCCAGGTGGAAGCAGCCCTACGCGCGCGCTTTCCTGCAGGGCACGGAAAGCACCTTCACCTTCCTTTCCCGCTTTGCCGGGAGCAAACGCGTCGCAGGCTGTGCGGCAAGGCACGGCGGCGATGTCGTCGCCTGGTCTTCGAAGGTGCGCGACGGCGAGCTGCCTGCACAGTGCCGCAAGGCGGGCGTGGAACTGATCCGCATGGAAGACGGTTTCATCCGTTCTGTCGGGCTCGGCTCGAATTTCCAATGGCCCTATTCGCTCGTCCTGGACCGTTCGGGCATCTATTACGACCCCACGGGACCCAGCGACCTGGAGCATCTGCTCAACGCCATCCCGTCCAGGACGGATCACGACCAGCTTTGCGAAGAAGCCGCAAAGCTCAGGGGATTCATCGTTTCCAAAGGGATAACCAAGTACAATGTCGGCAAGGGCGGCATATCCCGGGGCAAGTGGCCCTCAGGGAAACGCGTGCTGCTCGTCCCCGGCCAGGTGGAGGAGGACGCTTCCGTCCGCTCAGGAGGCGGCGCCATCCAGAGCAACCTCGGCTTGCTCAAAGCCGTGCGCCAGGCCAATCCCGACGGGATCATCCTTTTCAAGCCGCATCCGGACGTGGAAGCAAAGAACAGGAAGGGAAAGATCCCCGACGACCTGGCGCTGACCCTGGCGGATGAAGTGCTGCGCGGGGTCCGCATGGATGCCGTCCTGCCCGAGATCGATGAAGTGCATACGCTGACATCGCTCACGGGTTTTGAAGCGCTGCTGCGCGGCATCAGGGTCACGGCATACGGCGGACCGTTTTACGCCGGCTGGGGGCTGACCACCGACATGGCGGATCCCTCTTCGCCGTTCTTCCGGCGACGGCAGGCCAGGCTCACGCTCGACGAGCTCGTCGCCGGGACCCTCATGCTCTATCCTTCGTATTACGATTGGCAGACACGGTCGTTCTGCTCTGCCATGGACGTCTGCCACAGGCTCCTGCAGCCCGGCGCTCCCCAGCGTGGGAACAGGCTCCTGCGCTTCGTCGTCTCGCTGCGCAGGAAGCTGGGAAAGCTCGCCTGACCTCCGTGGGTCCTCCCCCTGCGTTGCCAGGGATGTCCCTTTGCCTGACTCAGCGGGAGGATGCGCCCGTCATACGAGCGTGAGCAATTCCAGCGGGCGGGAGGCCAGCGTTGCCGCCCCGGCCTGATGCAGCTGCTCCGCAGAGCGGAATCCCCATGTCACCCCTATGAAATCGACCCCGGCATTGCGGGCCGTCTGCACGTCCACCTCGGAATCTCCGACGTACACGGCCTGCTCCCTGGGCACGCCCATTTCCCTGAGCGTCTGGAACAGCGTATCGGGTGCCGGCTTGCGGGCCACGCCTTCGCGTTCGCCCACGGAAGAGCAGATGAGCCCGCCGAAAAACTCCCGGCTGAGCTTTTTCACTTCGGGATCCGCCTTGTTGGACACGATGGCAAGCTTGCACCCCTGTGCCGCAAGCGCCTGGACCAGCTCCGGGATCTGCGGGTAAGGCCGCGTCTTGTCGCGGCAATGTTCCCTGTAATGCTCCCTGAAGTCCGCAAAGGCACGCTCAAAAGCAGGATTCTCCTGGCCGCCGGGCAAGGAACGCGTCATGAGCATGCGCACGCCGTTGCCGATGAAGGAACGTATCTGCCCGATGCTCCGGGTCATGCCCGCATGCCGTTCCAGCGCAAAATTGACGCTGCCCGCCAGATCCTCCAGCGTATCCAGCAACGTCCCGTCCAGGTCAAAGACTACCGCCGCATATCTGCCCATATCATCCCGGCATTGCAAAGCAACAGGGGGGAATGCCCTTCCCCCCTGTTTTGATGTTAAAAAGCCTGGCCCATGGAGAATTCGAACCGTCCGCTGTGCCGCTTCGTCCCGTTGGAGTTTTTGGAGAGCGGGTAGCCGTAGGCAAAGCGCAGATCGCCCATGGGGGAACGCCAGCGCACTTCCACGCCTGCTGACTGGTAGACCTTGTCGAAGACGCTGGAGACCTGCTCATGGTCAACGTTGAAGCCGATGTCGTAGAACGGCACGAGGGCAAGGCCGATATCAGGCTTGACCACCCATATGTACTCGAAGTTCGCGTAGCCCATGCGGTCGGAACCGATGGTCTCGTCCGTCTTCTTATCCCTGGGTGAGATATCGTCGAAGGAATAGCCGCGTATGGTGCGGATGCTGCCCAGCCAGAAACGTTCGAACACGGGAACGACCTTGTCGGCCGTCTTGTACACTGCGCCCACGGTGCCGCGGGCATGCAGGATGTTGGTATCGTTGAGCCCGTAGTAGAACCCGGCTTCGAGGACCGGCTTGAAGAAGCGGTCGTCGCCGCCCGTCGCGGGTCCGGCGTACTGCAGGCTGAGGGACACCTTCGTGCCTTCCGTGGGGAAGGTGGCCTTGTTGGTCGTATCGCGCGAGATGCCCATGGAAACGACGCTCGCCCAGTGCTTGCCCTTATACGCCCTGATGATGCGCGACGCATGGTCGGACATATGGTAGAGGTTGTACCTGTCCAGCTTGTAGCCGAAGCTGACGTTGGTGTATTCCCCGATCGGATGGAAGAAGCGGGCCTGCGCACCGGCGGAACGGCGGTAAAAATACGACCACTCTTCCTGGATCACGAAGGGACTGAACATGAATCCCCAGTACGTGTCGAAGACGCGCGGGTTGACGAACTGCGCTTCGACATAGGACTGGTTCGACGACGTATATCCGGTGAGGCCGAGGGTGTAGCCCCTGCCAAAAAGGTTGTTCTCCGATATGGTGCCCATGACGCCGAACTTATCATAGGTGGAGTAGCCGAACCCGATGCTGACGATGCCGGTCTCCGTTTCCTTCACGCCCATCTTGAGATCGACTTCGCCCGGCGTGCCGGTGGGGACGACCTTGGGGTTCACTTCGCTGAAGTAGCGGGTCTTTTCAAGGCGCTGGGCGGAACGGCGCATCTTGGCGCCGTTGAACTGCTGTCCGTCGGCAAGGCGCATCTCGCGGAGGATGACATTGTCGCGCGTGCGGGTGTTGCCCTCCACTTCGACCCGGCGGATATACTGGCGTTCGCCCGGCTTGATGACATAATCCACGTCCACCACGCCTTCCTCCCGGCGGGGATTGGGCTGGACATTGATATCGACGAAGGCGTACCCGTAGTCGTTGTAGAAATTGGTCAGCGCCTTGATATCGTTCTGCATCACTTCGACATCAAAGAATTCGCCCTTTTCATGGCGGTCATCCAGGCTGATCTCCTGAAGGATGCGTTCCTGCGTGTCGATCAGGTCGCCCTTGAGGGACACCGCACCGACTTTATAATGCGTCCCTTCGCGCACGCGGAACACAACGCTTATGCCGTCCTCGTCATATTTCACTTCCGGAGCGGCGACCTGCGCATCGACATAGCCGTGCTTCAGGAAGTACGCCCTGATGTTCTGGGCGTCCTGCTCAAGGCTTTCGTCCTTGAGCACGCCCGTGCCCGTGAACCAGGAGAACATGCCCCGTTCCTTGAGGGAGATGATGCTCTTGATCTTGCTTTCGGGTATCTCCTGCAGGCCCTCGATCCTGACGCTCTTTATGTAGAGCTTGCCCCCCTCCTTGACATTGAGCACGAGTACGGCCGCCGCGCCGTCAGAACGGGACTGGACATCGTACGTCACTTCAGCCAGGTAGAAGCCCTTTTTATGGTAGAGGTCGGTCACTTTCTGCAGGTCGTCGGCAAGCACCTTTTCGTTGAGCACCGATCCCGTATGCGTGGTCATGGCTTCGTTGATGTCGCTGAGGCGCACGGCGTCGGAACCCTCCACCCGGACGCTCTCGATGCGCGGCTTCTCCACCACGTTGAACACCAGCACAGGACCTCCGGCTCCGGGCACGACATCGGCGTTGACGTCGGAAAAATAACCGAGATCCCAGATATTGCGCACGTCTTCGTCGATGGTGTCATGGTTCACGGGATCGCCCTTGTGCGTGCTCACGCGCATGAGCACCCGGTCGGCATCGAGGACCTTCAGCCCCTTGACCTGGATGTCCGCGATGCCGCCCTTCACGGCAGCGCGCGCGGGCTCCGCGCCGGCGGTCCCGGCAGCGCCGGCTGCAGGCATGGCAGCCACCGCCTGTCCGACCAGCGCGCTGACAGCCGGGTTCAGTTCAAGAAGGTTCTCTCCTTCCTGATGGAAGGCACGGCTGCTCCCGGTAGCGGCATCGACCATCTGCATGTCGAGGCTGAACCCCTCCCCGATCTGGTTGAGGCTGCCCCATACGGCGTACTGGGTCCTTGCGCCTGCCGCGCGGCTCCGCGCTGCAGCGGGGCTCAAGGAGCCTGCCGTGGCAGAAGACGTGGGGACAGCCTTCAGCCCGTGTCGCTCAAGGTCCTGGCGCACCAGTGCCGGGACGTCCCTGACCAGCTGGGAAGAGGCGGAAGACGCATTCACCGCAAACGGCAGGACAAGCACGCGCTGCGGTGCAGCCTGAACATTCCAGGCGCAGAAAAGCATTCCAAGCACAAGGATCAAAAGGCAGCGACATGTTCTACGCATAGAGTTCTCCATCTCTTAATTCAAGGCAGCGATCCATGCCCGCGGCAAGTTCGCTGTTATGCGTCACGACGACAAGGGTCATACCCTGCTTCCTGTTCAATTCTTCCAGGGCTTCTGCAACGCGCTCTCCCGTGGCTTCGTCCAGGTTCCCTGTTGGCTCGTCGGCCAGCAGCACCTTGGGGCTCATCAGCGTGGCCCTGGCGATGGCCGCACGCTGCCTTTCCCCTCCGGAAAGGGTCGCCACGCTATGCCCGCTCCTGTGGCCCATGCCAAATCGCTCAAGAGCATCCGCAGCCATCTCCAGCGCCTGCTTCCTGCCAACTCCGGCGATGATCGCCTGCATGGCGACATTTTCCAGGGTGGTGAATTCCGGAAGAAGGTGGTGGAATTGGAACACGAATCCCAGTTCACGGCTGCGGAAAGCCGCCGCTTCATCAGGAGTGAGCGCGGCAAGGTCGCGCCCCTCGAACAAGACCCTTCCGCTTGTAGCACGATCGAGCGTTCCTAGCAAATGCAAAAGGGTCGACTTTCCCGAACCGGAAGCGCCTACGATGGCCAGCATCTCCCCCCTGGCCACGGTGAAATCGACATCCCGGAGGATGACGAGCTCCCCGGAAGGGCCGGAGACCTTCTTTCCGGCATGCTCCACGGCATAAAGCGCACCCGCGGCAGGAGGATCCAGAGGACTATTCATAACGCAAGGCCTCCGCCGGCACGAGACGCGCCGCCTGCCGGGCCGGATAGATGGCCGCCCCCGTGCAAAGCAGCATGGAAACGGCCCCGATGACCGCCAGGTCGAAAAATTCAATGATCACGGGCAGGGTATCCATCATGTAAACGCCCTGGGGCAATTCGATGAACTGGTATTTCTTGAGGAGCAGCGCGAGCACGATGCCCAGGACATAGCCCAGCGCCGTGCCAGCGGCACCTATGAGCGCCCCTTGCAACGTGAAGATGCGCCGTATGGAAGCAGCCGTGGCCCCCATGGACATCAGTATGGCGATATCCCTGGTCTTCTCCATCACGAGCATGACGAGCGACGTGATGATGGAAAAGGACCCCACGAGTATCACCATGAGCAGCACGATGAACATGCCGAAGCGCTCCATCTGCAGCGCTGCGAACAGGTTGGCGTTCATGTCCACCCAGTTGCGGGTGAAAAACGGCACGCCGAGCTTTTTCTGGATGTCTTTCGCCACCTGCGGGGCGGCATAGGGGTCCCGCACGAAAACTTCCAGCCCGGAGATGTGCGAGGAGGGGTAGCCCATGAGGTCCTGCACGGCGCTGATGGGCACATAGGCAAGGCGGCCGTCGAATTCAGACATGCCCGACTTGAAGATGCCTGCCACGCGGAACGTCCTGAGCTTGGGGACGAAACCTGCGGTGGTGCGCTGGCCTGCCGGCGACATGAGGTTGACCCTGCTGCCCACGCCAAGCCGGAAGCGGTTCGCCAGGTCACGCCCCACGATCATCCCCGCCGTTCCCGAAACGCCCTGCATGAAATCTTCTGCAGAGCCTTCTTCCAGCTTGTCCAGCAAGCTCATGGAGCCTGCCGCGGGATCCGTATCGATCCCCCTGACGACCAGCCCCGTTGCGCCGGAAGGTGTGGAAAGCAGCACTTCGGCATACAGGTACGGCGCGACAGTCCTGACATCAGACACGCTCAGGACGGCATCGACCCAGGGCTGGCCCAGCTGCTGCGGTCCGGCTCCGGAGCCGTCCTGCACAGGAGGCTGGAACGCCCCGGGCATGGAAGACATGACCAGGACATGGGGATTGATGCCCAGGATCTTGTCGCGCATCTCCCTGGTGACGCCGTTGTAAACGCTCATCACGATGACGAGCGCCGCGACGCCGATGGCCACGCCCAGCACGGACATCACGGAGATGATGGATATGAACGTGCGCTTGCTGCGCGTGGTCAGGTAGCGTGACGCGATGAACAGGGGGAAGGACATGGCGGGAAAACGGGCTCCTTCAGCAAAAAAATGACTGGCGCTATGCCTCAGGCCTGAGCAGGGGGAAGAGGAGCACCTCCCTGATGGAAGGCTCGTCCGTCAGCAGCATGGTCAGCCTGTCGATGCCTATGCCTTCGCCGGCAGTAGGCGGCATGCCGTACTCCAGGGCGCGCAGGTAGTCGTTGTCCAGCAGGCAGGCCTCGTCATCGCCTGCGGCCTTGGCCGCGGCCTGCTGCTCGAAGCGCCCGCGCTGATCCACAGGGTCATTGAGTTCGGAAAAGGCGTTGCCGTACTCGCAGCCGCAGATGAAGAACTCAAAGCGGTCCGTGAGTTCGGGATCCTGGTCGTTCCTGCGCGCGAGGGGCGAGATCTCCGCCGGGTAGGAGTAGATGAACGTCGGCTGGACAAGCTTTTCTTCCACGTCAAGGTCAAAGAGCCGCGACTGCAGCTTGCCCAGCCCCTCCCCTTCCAGGGGCTTTTCCCCGCGGGAGAGGAGATAGGCGTGCAGCGCCTCGAAATCACGGAACATTTCCGGCTTGTGCCCGCCAATGCGCTCCAGGGCCTCGTGGTAGGTCATGCGCTTCCACGATCCAGGAGCCAGGTCGAGCTCCACGCCCTGATAAACGATCCTGGTGCTGCCGCAGACTTCCCTGGCGATATGGGCGAAAAGCTGCTCGGTGAAGTCCATCAGATCCTTGTACGTAGCATACGCCCAGTAGAACTCGCAGGATGTGAATTCAGGATTGTGGCGCGTGTCCGTCCCCTCGTTGCGGAAGCAGCGGTTGACCTCGTACACGCGCTCCAGCCCGCCGACGATCAGCCGCTTGAGGTAGAGCTCGGGCGCTATGCGCATGTAAAGGTCGATGTCCAGGGCGTTATGGTGGGTGACGAACGGCCTTGCCGTGGCGCCGCCGGCGATGGGATGCAGCATGGGCGTTTCCACTTCCATGAAGCCCCTGCCATCCATGAAGCGGCGCAGTTCCTGCACGATGCGCGAACGCTTGCGGAAGATGTCCCGGGCGTGGGGATTCATCACCAGGTCGACGTAGCGCTGGCGGTAGCGCGATTCCACGTCGGTGAGCCCGCTGTGCTTGTCCGGAAGCGGGCGGAAGGCCTTGCTGAGCAGACGCGCCTGCGTGCAGCGCAGGGTCAGCTCTCCCGTCTTGGTACGGAAAAGCCGGCCGCGCACGCCCACGATGTCGCCGACATCCAGCTTTTTGAAACGCGAAAACTCCTCGTCGCCCATGAGGCCCTTCTCGGCATAGCACTGCAGGCGCCCCGTCCTGTCCATGACATGGAAGAAGATAACCTTGCCAAACGAACGCGAAGACATCATGCGGCCGGCCAGGGCGAACTCCTCATCCAGGTCTTCCAGGTCTTCTGCGTCCATGGATTCGTACTCGGCATGCAGGGGACCTGCCTCGTCCGTACGCGCAAAGTCGTTGGGATACAGGGGGACGCCGGCATCAAGCAGGTCGCAGGCCTTGCCGACGCAGTTTTTGATGACTTCATTCAGCTCCCCATGCTCGGCAAAGTTTTCGAGCATGGGCATGAAATAAGAAGCATGGCTCGACTTCGTAGCCAGCTTGATGGGCTTGCGGGATTTTTTCTGACTGTCCAAGGGGTTCTCCCGGTATGTGCGGGCGTGTTCGGGGGCGCATCAGGAAGCGCAGCCCCATGATCGGAAAAGAAATAACTATCCCAAAATGATGGAATGCGTCAAGAGCGGGATTTCCCAGGATCCGGGAGGGATCAAGGGCCGAACCCTTCCTGCCCACGTCCTCTCAAGGTGCACCGGCAGGAGCATGCTATGCCCTGCCGGCGTCGCGCGGCTCCGACCATCCCCTCCACCGTGGGCAGGGCACGGGTTTTTTCTTGCAAACTGGGTGGCGAACTGTTAAATGATGTGCCGTGCCCGGGTGGCGAAACTGGTATACGCAAGGGACTTAAAATCCCTCGGACTCACGTCCTTGCGGGTTCGATCCCCGCACCGGGTACCATGCCATTTCTATGGGAAGGCCTGCAGGCGATGGCTTGCAGGCCTGTTTTTTGGCCGGGAGCCATGCGGCACCGGCTGTCCTTGCCGGGCATGGCAGCAGGACCACCATGTCTTTGTGAAGACGGGAACGAAATGCATGGCCTCGCAATAAACAGTTGCATGCCGTGCCCGCGGCAATACCATGCGCGGGTGCCGTTAGCAGGCAAGGATGGCCGTTTGCGGCACAAAGGAAGGCAGGAGCATGGAGCTTGACGCAAACATCTTCGCGCAGTTCAAAAAGATAGACGCACACTCCCATGTGGGGCGCTTCGGCAGCCCCTTCGACGTGGATTTCGACGCCTCGCGCCTTGCCGCGCAGATGGACGGATACAACATAGAAAAGACCATACTCTGCCCGGCGGGGGCGCATCTCAACGAAGAGCTCCTCGCGGCATGGAAGGCAATGCCGGAGCGCATCGCGCCCCTCTGCTGGGTGAATGCCAACCTGGGCCAGGATGCCTATGACATGCTGGAGCATTATCTGCGCGACGAAGGCTTTGCGGGCGTGAAGATGCAGCCCCTTTTCGACGCCTTCACCGCCGACTCCCCGGCCGTCGATCCCATCATCGACATCGCGCGCGCCTGCGGGAGGCCGGTGTTCATCCATTGCGGGCATCCTCCGTTTTCGCTGCCCTGGCAGATCGGCCTGCTGGCCGAGCGCCATCCCGACGTTCCCATGGTGATGATCCACATGGGGCACGGGCACGGCGTGTACATCGAGGGGAGCATCAACATGGCCCTCAAATACGACAACCTCTTCCTGGAGGTCTCGGGCATGCCCATGGGCTGCCAGATCAAGAATGCCTATGAAAAGGTCGGGGCGGAACGCGTGATGTTCGGCATAGACTCCCCCTTCCACCACCCCAGCGTCGAGATCCAGCGCGTGCTCAGCTGCGGGCTGGGCGATGCGCAGCTGGAAGACGTTTTCTACAGGAACGCGGCAAAGTTCATGGGGTGGCTCTGACAGCAGGAATGCCGGCATGCGGTCATCCATGCCTGTCCCCAACAATCAACAACATGGAGAAGCTATGAGGCGGTATTATCAGGAGGATATCGAATGCGCCAGGCCGGAGAAGATCCGTTCCTGGCAGGACGCTCGCCTGGTCAAGCAGGTGCGCCACGTGTGGGACAATGTGCCCTACTACCGGAAAAAGATGGAAGAAGCCGGCGTCATCCCCGGTGACATCCGCGGCGTGGAAGACCTGCACAAGCTGCCCTTCCTCTCCAAGGCCGACCTGCGCGATGCCTACCCTTACGGGCTCCTGGGCGTACCGCTGAAGGACTGCGTGCGCATCCACTCCACGTCCGGCACCACGGGGCGCCGCGTCGTGGCCTTTTACACGCAGCAGGACATCGATATCTGGGAAGACTGCTGCGCCCGGGCCATCGTCGCCGCCGGCGGCGGGGACGAGGATGTCTGCCAGGTCGCCTACGGCTACGGGCTGTTCACCGGCGGAGCCGGGCTCCACGGCGGCAGCCACAAGGCAGGATGCCTCACCCTGCCCATGTCCTCCGGCAACACGGACCGCCAGATCCAGTTCATGATCGACCTGGGCGCCACCATCCTCTGCTGCACGCCTTCCTATGCTGCCTATCTTGCCGAAAGCATCAACGAACGCGGCCAGCGCGGAGACATTAAGCTCAAGGCGGGCATATTCGGCGCCGAGGCATGGAGCGAGGAAATGCGCCGCGACATCGAAGCGAAGTTGGGCATCAAGGCCTACGACATCTACGGGCTCACCGAGATCTCCGGCCCCGGCGTGGCCTTCGAATGCGAAGCGCAGGCCGGCATGCACATCAACGAAGACCACTTCATCGCCGAGATCATCGACCCGGACACCGGCGAGGTCCTGCCCGACGGCACCGAAGGCGAACTGGTGTTCACCTCCATCACCAAGCAGGCATTCCCGCTCCTGCGCTACCGCACGCGCGACATCTGCGTGCTCACGCGCGAAAAATGCTCCTGCGGCCGCACGCACGTGCGCATGTGCAAGCCCCGCGGGCGCAGCGACGACATGCTCATCATCAAGGGCGTCAACGTCTTCCCCTCGCAGATCGAAGCCGTGCTCATCGCCCAGGGCTATCCGCCCAACTACCAGATCGTCGTGGACCGCGTGAACAACAGCGACACCCTGGAAGTGCTCGTGGAGATGAGCCCGGAACTCTTCTCCGACTCCCTCTCCAGCGTCACCGAAAAGGAAAAAGCGCTCGTGGCGGAACTCAGGTCCATGCTGGGCATCTACGCCAAGGTGCGCCTTGTCGATCCCAAGAGCATCACCAGGAGCGAAGGCAAGGCCGTGCGCGTCATCGACAAGCGCAAGATCTGACAGAACAAAAGAAAGGAGCAAGCCATGACTATCAACCAGATCTCGGTGTTCATGGAAAACCGCGCAGGCCAGATGGTCCAGATCACCGACCTGCTTTCGGAACGCAGGCTCACCCTGCGCGCCGTGAGCATTGCCGAAACGCGTGACTACGGCATCCTGCGCCTGCTGGCCGACGACCCCGACAAGGTGGCCGCCGCCCTGCACGAGAAGGGCTTCATCTTTTCCGTGACGCCCATCAACGCCATCCCGGTATCCGACGAGCCGGGCGGGCTCAACGACCTGCTGTCCAAGATAAGCAAGGCCGGCATCGACGTGCAGTACATGTATTCCATGTACAGCCTCGAGGACCACACCCCCTACATGATGGTGCGCGTCGCGGATCCCGCCGCACTGGATGCGCTGCTGGCGCAATAACGGACGGATCAAAGCCAAAAGCCATGCGGGCGCGGGGGCTTCCTCCGCGCCCGTTTTTCGTGCCCCCGGACAGGGCGGGCCCCTTGCCTCCCCGCCGGCACCCTTGCCTGCCGCGCGGGAATGCACTACCATGGCCGCATGGCTAAGTTGCTGGCGGGCTTGCTGCTCGCACTCATCCTCTGCGCTCCGGCTGCGGGGCATGGCGCCATCGCATGGACGGCGCTGGAAGACGGGCTGGAGATGGCGGAGCTTTCCTCACAGGCGGGCACCGGCATGCCCTCCTATGCCACCATCCGCATACTGCGCATCGATCCGCATCATTTCACCTTCCGCCTGTTCAGTGCCCGCTGGGAGGGCGGAGCCCCGCGCACGCTGCGGGAGTGGGCGCAGTCCAAGGGGCTTGCCGCCGCCATCAACGCCTGCATGTTCCAAAAGGACGGGCTCACCGCCACAGGGTACATGCGTGAAGGAGGACAGGTGAACAACGGCCGCATCGCCGCACGCTACGGGGCGTTTTTCGCGGCCAATCCGCGCACGGAAGGACTGCCCCCGGCCGCGGTGCTCAACCGGTCCCACGACGACTGGCAGGCCCTCCTCCCGCAATACGGGACCGTGGTCCAGAACTTCCGCCTCACCGACCGGGCGGGCGACCCGCTGTGGCCCCAGGACGGTCCCGCCCACGCCGTTTCCGCCGTGGCGCAGGCCATGGACGGGCAGATCCTCTTCATGCACTGCGCCGAGCCCGTCACCATCCATGCCTTTGCCAGCCTGCTGAAGCTGCACCC
>CACZQM010000096.1 GCA_902783285.1 uncultured Desulfovibrio sp.
GCCGTGCCCAGCAGGATGCAGGCCAGCAGGATGCGGAGGAAGCGTTCCGGCACGTGCTTCTGCAGCCGGGCCCCGAAGTACATGCCCAGCATGCCGCCCATGCCGATGAGCAGGCCCAGGCGCCAGTCCGGCGCGGCGTTCGCCCCTGGGAAGGACGAAGCCAGCAGGCTGTAGAAGAGCACGCCCGAACAGGATGTGAAGGCCGTGGCCATGAGCGTGGCCCCCGCCAGGACATGGACGGGGATCTCGAAGAACGAGACGAGGAAGGGCGCGATGATGGCCCCGCCGCCGATGCCGTAGATGCCGCCGACCAGGCCGACGGCCAGGCTGAGCAGCGCCAGGGGCAGGACGGCCACGGAGTGCTCCTGCTCCATGAAGCGGAAGGTGACGGCGCGCCTGTCGAAGCGGAGGATGCACAGAGCGCCCGCGCCGCCGTCCGGGCGGCCCTTCATGCCTCCGCGCTTTTTGCGGGAGGCCAGGAGCATGCGCCCGCCGACGAAGAGCAGCACGGCCGCGGCGAACAGCTTGAAGCGCGAGGCGTCGGGCAGCCAGCGCAGCCGCACGAAGGCGCCCAGGAAGACGCCGGGCAGCGTCCCCCCCGCGATGATGACGGCCAGGGGCCAGAGCAGCCGCCCCTCCTTCCAGTAGCGCCATACGCCTGCCGGGCAGGCCAGGATGTTGAAGATCTGGTTCGTGGCGCTCACGCCGGGGCCGGTGTACCCCAGCACGCTCATCTGGAAGGGCAGCAGCACCACGGCGCCGGAAACGCCCCCCATGGACGTGACGAAGGCGATGAGCGCGGCCGCGGCAAAGGGGACCAGCGGGTGGCAATGGATGTCGGCAACGGGGAAATACATCGTCGTCCCTGCCTTTGCATCAGGGCGGGTCCGGTCCCGCAGGTTCAGCTGCGCTTCCAGGGCTCCCAGCGCACCTCACGCGTCATCCAGTCCGGCAGGCCGATCTTCTGCTCCCGGATGTCGTAGTAGTAGGCGCATCCGGAATAGGGGTCGAAGATCTGCACCTTCGGCAGGAAGGTGATGGCCGTGCCGTCCACGGGCAGCCCGTTCATGTCGGCGACGTTCTTCAGGGCTTCGAAGGCCATGGCGGAGTTGGTCATGCGCACGAATATCCCGCAGGAGCGGGCGGCCAGGGTCCCTTCCCACATGGCCTTGGCCACGCCGGGCTGGAGCTTTTCCGCGCGCCCCGGGTAGTTCAGGGCTTTGACGTAGGCCGGGCGCAGGGAGGCGTAGTCGATGTCCTCCAGGGGCGTGCCTTCCGTGCCGAAGCTGCCGAGCTCTTCCAGCGTGGGGTCGCCTTCGCCATGGCGGAAGGTGCCCACGACCCAGCTGCCGGAGGACGCCGGCCCGATGATCATGCGCACGTGCGCCTGCGCGCAGCAGCGCCCGGCCACGAGGTTGGCTTCCGGCGAGGTCGTGCCCAGGAAGACGAGGTCCACCGGCTGCGTGTCGTCCTCCCAGCCTTCGCCGCGCAGCAGCCCGGCCAGCCATGCGCCGTCCGTGCAGCGCAGCTCCCTGTTCCAGCCCTGGACGGTGATGTCCGGGTTGACGGACTTCATGTGCCGGATCCAGGCGTCCGGCTTGTGCATGCCGATGTGTTCCCGGGTGAAGGGCAGGCGGTTGAGGTTGGTGTCTTCCACCACGTCGCCGTCGATGAGCCCGAAATGCGTGAAGCCCGTGCGCACGAGCAGGTCCACCACGGAGCCGTTGCCGCCGCAGCCGATGGCGAGCACCTTGCAGCGGCGCATGGCGTCCAGCACTTCAGGCGTGAACAGGCGGAAACCCGATTCCCTGTTGATGAGAGCGTTCCACATGGTCACCTCGTTTCGTAAGAGGGTATGGAGGCGAGGATGCTGTTTTCGCAGGCGGTGATGAGCCCGCCGCCGCTGCGGAAGAAAGCCCCGGGGGCGATCTTTAGCCCTCCGGCGTCCAGCGCGCCGCTGAGCAGCGCGAAGCCGCCTTCGTCCTGTCCGGGGCGCGCCAGGGCCATGCCGCCGGGCAGGCGGAACACGCCGGCACGGCGCAGGGGGCGCAGCCTGGAAGGCGCGGCGCCTTCCAGTGCGGGGCAGAGGGCGGTGATGCGGCGGCGGAAGGCCAGGGGGTCCAGGAGGCAGAGCGGCGTTTCCGCCAGTTCGGGGCAGAGGGCGAAAAGCCTTTGCAGGCGCGCTCCGTCCGCCCCCCCTTCCGGGAGCAGGGCGGCAATGGGCGAGCCGGCGCGGCGCAGGTCGTCCGCCGCGTCGATGGAAAGGAGCATGGGCACGCGGAAGGAGGGGCCGATCTCGCTGCCGCTCCCGTAGCAGCGGTAGCCCATGCGCTCGTACAGCGAGATCATGCGCGGCGCGCAGTAGTGCGCCGAGCAGCGGAAACCGCTCTGCATCGCGGCTTTGGCCAGGTGCAGGCTCATCTGGACGAACAGGGCGGACCGGCGCGCCGCGGCGGCCACGATGACCCGCGAGATGATGATCGTCTCCGCGAGCAGGGGGGCGATGCGCGCGAAGTGGAAGATGTCCTTCCATTCCGGCGTGATGCCCGGCTCGGAAGCCGGCGTGATCGTGCCCGCGGCAAGCAGCCTGCCTCCGGGGCCGAGCGCCATGATGTGCCGGGAGCGGATGTCGTGCGGGAGGGCGACGCGCCGCCGGGAGCTGTCCACGCCCGGCAGGCCGGGATGCGCAGCGAAGTATTCCTTATAGCGGAAGCGGAACACCGCTTCGCGCTCTTCGGGAGAGGAAGCTTCCTTCCAGGTGACGTCCATGTCCTTCCTGAACATGGTGCCGCGCCCCTATGCCGTGGCGCCGGGCATCCAGGCCTCGAGCGCCTGGGCGGCCGCGCCGTGGCGGGCCAGGAAGAACGGGCAGACGCCCAGTTCCGATGCCAGGGCGGCATGGGGGGAGGGGGCCTCTGCGGGCAGCGCGGCGTCCTCAGCCTTCAGGGGATCCTCCGGCAGGGGGCCGGCGGCGAGGGAGGACAGCCCGGCGGGATCCAGGCCCCAGCGGCAGGCAAGGGCGAAGACGTCGGCGATGCGCGCGGCATCGGCGCCCGCTGCGGAAAGGAGGGCGAGCCCTTCCGGCGACGTGCAGGGCACGCTTCCCTGTCCCGTTCCGATCCAGAAACCGCAGGGGGTCGGGCAGCCATAGCAGGCGATGGAGCGCCCGGGCGCAGGCAGCCGGCCCGGCTCGGCCGCCGGGGAGGCCGCCTTCAGGATGGCCTTGAGCCCGGAAGCCGTGACCAGCGCAGGGGGGACGGCCGCGCGCAGCGGGTCGTCCACGGGCAGGGACGGGGGCAGGGGCGCGCTCCCGGCCAGGGCGATGGCGGCGAGGCCGCGTCCGGCCATGTCCCGGGCAAGGATGCCCGTGCGCGGGGCGATGCCCACGTTGAGCGATGCCGCGGCCAGGGGATGGCCGGCAAAGGCCGCCGGCCCGGCGATGATGAAGACCGGCTCGTAAACGGATGCCAGGCGGGCGCAGGCGCGCCCGAGGACCTCTTGGGCGCCGGGCACGTCCGAAGCCCCGTCCATGGGCAGGAAGAAGGCTCCTTTGTCGTGCAGGACCAGGGCGCAGGGCATGGGGGAGGAGCCGCGCAGGACCAGGGCGTCGGCGCCGCAGCGCCGCAGGGCCGGCCCGCAATGGCCCCTGAGCAGGCACTCCCCGCCCCCGGACTGCACCGTGAGCAGGCAGGCGGCAGGGGCGAAGCTCCCCGTCAGCGCCCCGCAGCGCAGGATGAGGTCATCGGGGAAGCGCTCCGCAAGGTCCGCGGGGCGGGAGAGCCCCAGGGCGCCGGCATCCAGGCGTTCCACCGTCCGGCTTGCCAGGTCGGCGACGATGATGGTGTTGCAGGGGAAGCTGTTCATGCCGCGCCTCCTTTCCGTTCCGCGCAGGCCTGGGGGATGGATCCGGTCCTGGTCTTTTTCTTCTGCCAGACGAAGCGCACGGAGGCGGCGTGATGCGGGCAGGCGCTCACGCAGCGCAGGCACATGATGCATTCCGCCATGTTGATGGTGGGGCTGACGCCCTGCACCAGGTCTTCCTTCGGGATGATGCCCATGGGGCAGGCGTCGGCGCAGCGCATGCAGGAGAACTTCTTGCAGCGCGGGGCGCCGATCTCGATGCGCACGAGCCCGATCTTGGCGGCGAGGGCGAGGGTCGCGCCCACGGGGCAGAAATAGCGGCACCAGGAGCGCTTTTCACCAAGGTTCATCGCGGCCAGCGCGGGGATGATCGCGGTCTCGGCCCCGGCCATGACGGAGTTCATGCCGTAGGAGCGGCATACCGTGCCGATGGGGCAGACGGCGCAGAAGGCCTGGGTGCCGGCGGCTCCGGCCGCGGCCAGCCCGCCGATGCCCACGCCGTACTTGTTGAGGCGGTGGCGCAGGAAGCGGGGCAGGCGGAACAGCCCGTGGGGGATGACCTTGTCCACGAGGTCGAGGATGAAGCCGAAGGGGCACACCCAGCCGCAGAAGGCCCGGCCGAAGATGAACGTGAACAGCATCAGCAGCAGCGCCGAAACGATGGTGGTCAGCAGGATGGCCTGGGTGGAAAAGACGTTCTGCAGCGCGCCGAAGGGGCAGGCGATGTCGAAGGTGAGCGCGTTGACGGAGCAGACGCTGCCCACGAGGAAGATGACCAGCAGGAAGAAGCTCACCGCCTGGCACAGCCAGCGCAGCGGCGGGATCCACAGCTTGCGGCTGCCCTTGGTATAGGTGAGCGCGCCGTTGGGGCAGGCTTCCACGCAGGCGGGGGAGCCGCCGCACAGGTCGCACTTGACCACCTCGCCCTGCGGGTCGCGCAGGGGGGCGGCTTCCGGACAGGCGGCCACGCACATCCCGCAGTTGACGCAGAGCGTCTTGTCCATGCGCACGATGCCGTCCTTGCCCTTGGAGATGGCGCCGTTGGGGCAGGCCTTCAGGCATTGCGGGTCAAGGCAGTGCTGGCAGAGGATGGCAAAACTCGTTCCCGGGGCGGCGCTGCGCAGGACATGCACGCGGGGGGCGCGGGGAGCGCCCTGCTGCGCGCCGCCGGAGGCGCAGACGCTTTCGCACAGTCCGCATCCGGAGCACTTGGCCGGGTCGAAGACGACGCCGGGCTTGGAGCGGGCGGAGCGCATGGAAGCCTTCGCCGGCGGGAAGATATCACGCAGTCTCTCAAAGGTATGCTGTTTGCTTTGGGCCATGACAGAACTCTCGAATGGCTTGTGCATTGGTTAGCTGTTGTTCCCGGCGTATGTCCTGCGCTTGCACGCGGGGCAGAGCGCCGGATAGGACAGCTCTTCGTCGAAGCCGGCATTGACCGCACGGCTGAGATAGCGTTCAGCGTCCGCGGGCATCAGTTCGCAGCCGCAGACGGCGCAGAAGCGCGCCTGCCGGTCCGGAAGCAGTTCGCGCAGGGCGGCGATGAGCCCGGCGACGTCCACGCCGGCAGGGCAGGTCTGCGAGCACTGGCGGCACTGCAGGCAGGAGGTCAGCCCGGGCATCTCTTCCAGGGGGATGCCCCGCAGCACCTGCTGCACGATGCCCCGCGGCGATCTCGTCCGGGAAAACTCCCCGGCGGTCTCGGCCATGGGGCACATGGCGACGCATTTGCCGCATTCCACGCAGAGGAACGCGCCGTGTTCCGAGGCAAGGGTCTGATAACGGGAAGCGTTCATGGCTACCTTCCGGGCGTTTCGTTGATGGGCAGTCCGCTGCCCCAGCGCGGGGCCGCGTTGCCAGACCGGTCGGCCAGCAGGCGCTGGCGCAGCATGGGCGGCTCCTGGCCGTGGCCGGCGGCGTATCCCGCCTTGTCCAGGCTGCGGCGCACCGCCTTGTGCAGCAGCAGCAGGGGCAGGCCCTGCGGGCAGGCATCCTGGCAGGCTCCGCAGTTGACGCAGGCGTCGGCGACGTGCATGGCCCGCGCCAGGTGGTAGCCCAGCGGGGCGGGCGGCAGGAAGCCGAGCGGCAGCATGGAGTTGGACTCCACGGAGCAGGAGGGGCAGACGCAGACCGGGCAGGCGCGCTGGCACCAGTGGCACTGCACGCAGCGGGAGAATTCCTTTTGCCAGAGTTCTGCGTTGGCGGCGGCGTCTGGAGCTTCAGGTGCGGGCGCCTGTTCCGGCTGTTCTTCCGGCCAGGAAGCGTCGCTGCAGGAGCACCATGCCTTCTGCTCCGGGGAGCAGGCGATGCGCAGGATGGACAGGGACTCCCAAGATAGCTGCCCCATGCTGGCAAGCTGGCGCAGCGCCCTGGCGTCGCACGCGCGGCAGGCGACGGCGAGCTGCTTTTCCCCGAGCCGTTCCCGCGCCTCCAGGCGCAGCAGGAGGTCGGCATTGCCGGGGACGAGGGCGCCGGCCGCCTGGTCGCGCAGGAGGCGCCAGGCGGTCTTGGCGATGGGCGATTTGCCGGCGGCGGTGAGCTGCCCCAGCCCTTCTTCGCTGGAGAACAGCGCGGGCAGGGGCCCGGCCGGGCTCGCCTTCAGCCCCAGCACGAGCTTTCCTTCGGCAAGGGCGGCCGCGGCGGCTTCGCGCAGGGCCGCATCCTGCCCGCTGCCGTCAGGGGGCAGGGGGCGCGGCGCGGGCGCGGCGGCGTGGGCCGGGGCGTCGAAGGCGGCATGGTATGCAGGCAGGGCTTGCAGCGCCTGCGCAAAGGAGCGCATCGTCTCGGCATAGCCCTTGGCTTCATGGGCGTCGCCCCAGGAGATCAAAAGGCGCCTGCGGTCCAGCCCGGCGGCGTCGAGCAGGGCGCCCAGGGCTTCCAGGCGCGCATGGGCGTCGCGGTTGGCGTCGTTGTGGCGGCAGCCGCCGAGATGGCATCCCAGCACGGCCACGCCGGCCGCTCCGTTCAGCAGGGATTCGATGACCGCTTCGGCGGAAACGCTCCCGGCGCACTCCACGGGTACGAGGCGCAGCCCGTCAGGCAGGGGAAGGCGTTCGCGCGCGGCGCGTTCCGCTCCCAGGAGGGAACACCAGCGGCAGGCAAAGACCAGAATGGGACCGGTGGGCATTAGAGGACCCTCCTTGTGATGCGCGGGGAAGCTCCGCAGAGCGCAGCGAGTTCCCGCGGGGCGGGCAGGGCTTCCGGAAGGATGGCGGCCTTGCACGGGCATACCGCGGCGCAGGTGCCGCAGCTCCGGCACAGGGACGGCTCCACATGGCTGATGCCGTCTGCGCCGACCGCGCACGCGCCGTGGGGGCAGGCGGCTTCGCAGCGGCCGCAGCCGCTGCACAGCTCGGCCTGGATGCGGGCTGCCGGTCCGCGGCCGCAGACCTCTGCCATGGGCATGCGCCGCTCGCGCAGCCAGCGCATGGCCAGGACGGCGGCGGCACGGCCCTGGTCCAGGGCCTGCGCGGCATAGGCGGGCCAGCGGGCGGAACCGCAGACGAACACGCCTTCGGCATCGCTTTCCAGCGGATGCGCCGGCTCATGCCCGCGCAAAAAGCCCATGGCCTCCATCCGCAGCCCCAGGGCGCCGGCAAAAGCGGCGGCCGCGGGGGCGGGGCGCAGCGGGGTGGAGCAGACGAGGCGGTCCGCCTCGATGCGTTCCTCGGCGCATCCCGGGCGGGCCGGGACGACGACGGCCTCCACGGAGCCTTCGCCTTCCACGCGCAGGCTGTCGATGCTGTCCACATGGAGGAATCGTACGCCGCTGCGCATGGCTTCGCGGTAAAGTTTTTCCAGGGCGATGCCCGGCATGACCATCTGCCGGTTGAGCACGGTCACGCGGCACGCGGGATCGAGGCGCTTGAGCCGCAGGGCGTTCTTGACCGCCGTCGGGCAGCAGACCGCGCTGCAGTAGGGCTCCTCGTCCGTGCGGGCGTGCACGCACTGCACGAAGACGGCGTCATGCGGCAGGGCGTCCTTTTCCTTCTTGCCCTGTTCCACCTGCGAGAGCAGCGTGTCCAGCTCCATCTGGCTGATCACGCCCTTGACCTCGCCGGCGCGCAGCGCCTTGCCTGGCAGCACGGGCATGGCGCCCGTGGCGATGATGACGGCGGAGAAGGCCTCGGCCGTCACGGCGCCGGCTTTCCTGAGCTGCGCTTCATACAGCGCGCCGCGGCGGGAAAGGGATGCCACGTCCGTGCCGGCGAGCAGCTTCACGCCGTCCAGCGGCAGGGCGGACTTGATGTCGCCGGCGCTCGCCATGGCGGGGAAGAGCACCCCGATCTGGTTGAGCATGCCGCCGGGCACCGGGCGCTTTTCCGCCAGGGTGACGTCTGCGCCCAGGGCCGCCAGGGTCGAAGCGGCGGCCATGCCGGCCGGCCCGGCGCCGACCACCAGCACGCGGGCGGGCAGGTCTTGTTGCGCCGCTTCCGGGGGCGCCTGGCGGTCCAGCCCGGCAAAGGCGGCGTTCACGGCGGCGGCTGCCTGCGCCACGCGGGCGGCGGTGCCGGATTGCTGCCAGGCGCAGCCTTCGCGGATGTCGGCGAGCCCCGTCCTGAAGCCGGCAAGGTTTTCCGCGGCATGGCGCAGCGCTTCCCCGCCGCGCGCCAGGCGGGCGCAGGCGGCGGCGACGACGCGCGAGCCTTCGGGAAGGGCGTCTTTCAGCGGCTGCGCCAGGGCGGCGCAGGAGGCCGCGTCGCAGAGGCAGTCCGCGGGGATGAGTTCGACCGTGTCGCCCAGGGCGGAACGCAGGTCCGCGGCGGGCAGGAGCTTTTCCAGCTGCCCCTTGCACGTGCAGTAAAGGCAAGTCTTGGTCTTCATGCGTTGCCTCCTTGGGCGCGGGAGC
>CACZQM010000097.1 GCA_902783285.1 uncultured Desulfovibrio sp.
GCCCCGTGCTTGGGCAGGGGGAGCAACGGGGGGTGGAGGGGGGCGTTTTGCGGGGGGCGGCAGCCCCACGTCAACACCCCCCTCCCCTCACGGAGTGGACCGTCGAGGGTCAAGGGAAGAAACGATCGATGCACAACGGGAAAGCCGATGGCCGGAGGGACCGGCATGAGAACATTGGCTGTCGGGGGAGGATGGGAGCGTTGGTCAGTGTGGGATGGTGCTGCTGAGATGGTCGACCCCTTCTGTCACTCGCTGCGCTCGTGACACCTTACGCCTGCTGGCGCGTGAGGTGGCTGCTGACGCAGCTTTTCCAGAAGCCCAGGGGAGACAGCATATAAGGAAGGGGACGGCATGTAAGGAAGGGCGTGCACCATTGGACCCCTTCTCCCCCATTGCGTTCGGCACCATCCCAAGGGGGACAGCATGCAAGGAAGGGGGAAGCTCAAAAGGAAGGGGGCGCCGCAAGCGCCCCCTTCCTCCTTCCTCTCCTCACAGCATCTTGCCGCACCAGCGCACGCGGCCGTGCACGCGGAAGGTCTCGAGGTCGGGGCCGGACACCGGCACGTCGGGATAGGTGCGGTTCTCGGAGCGCAGGATCAGCCCGTTCATGGAATGGAAGACGCGCTTGACGCGCAGCTCGTCGCCCAGGGTGACGACGTAGATCTTGCCGTCGCGTATCTCGGTGTCGCGCTTGTCGATGAGCAGGGTGTCGCCCTCGCGCAGCAGCGGCTCCATGGAATCGCCGGTCACGTCCAGCATGACCGCGCTCGAGGCGTAGATGCCCTGCGCGGCCAGCCAGTCCTTGCGGAAGGCGTACATGCCTTCCACCTCGTCGGACGTCTCGAGCGAGGCGCCGGCGCCGGCACGGGCGGCATGCTTGGGCACATAGTCGTACCCTTTGGCGGAAAAATCGTCACCCGGGGAGACGATGCGCAGGTGGAGCGCCTCGAACACGGGCTCGAGGGCGTCCAGGTTGGGCGTGCGCTTGCCCTTGAGCCAGTTGTTGAGCGTCATGGTCTTGATGCCCAGGTCCAGGGCAGCCTGGCGCTGGTTGCCTCCGTGCCGCGTGCTGACGTAGCGGCGCAGGATGTCGAGCATGGTGCTGGTGATGTTTTCCATTCGGGTAATGTAGGTCAAGTGCATACGGATGTAAAGAACTCAAATGAAAATTTTTAACTTTACATCATGTAAACGAACGATTATAAAACAGGGTGGATAAACAGCCCGGGCAGGGCGCCGCCGGGGGCGGGGCAGGGACCGGGCATGCGGGTGCGGGGGCACGCGCAAGGCATCATGCCGGCATTGCCGGAAAGGGGGAGGCCCATGGCGGAAACAAACAACGGGTTCATGCTGTTCGGCGGGCAGCGCAGGCTGCTGGCGCGCATGGACGATACGCAGAAGGCGGCGCTCCTGGATGCGCTGTACGCCTTCAACGACGGAGAGGATGTGCGCCCCGAGGACCCGCTCGTGGACATGGCCTTCATGGTCATCGCCGACGCGGTGAGGCGCTGCTGGGAGCGGAAGGAGATCTTCCGCGAGAACGGCAGCCGCGGGGGCAGGGCGCGCCGGGCGCGCAGCAGCGAAGGTCCGGAAGGCACGGACGGGAATGGCGAAGCCGGCGATGGCGGAAGCGGAGCGGGAGCCGGTCCGGACAAGCAGGGCGGAGCGGAAGGGAACGCCGCAGAAGCAGAAGGGAGCGCCATGGAAGCAGGCGCTGGCGGAGCGAAGCTCAGAGTCCCAGGCAAAGTCAAAGCCATGGCATCCCCCCGTACCCCCCGGGGGGCGGGGGGCGGCTATGCGGCGGATTTCGAAGGGTTCTGGTCGGCCTATCCGCGCAAAGTGGGCAAGGACGCCGCCTGGCGGGCATGGAAGAACAGGCAGCGCGAGAAGTCCCTGCCGGAGCTGCCGGAGCTGCTGCAGGCGCTGGAACGGGCCAGGGGCTGCGCCCAGTGGCAGCGCGAAGGCGGGCAGTACATCCCGCACCCGGCGACCTGGCTCGGCCAGGGGCGCTGGATGGACGAGCCGCCCGCCACGGAAGGCGTCCTGGACGGGAAACTGTTGCGGCGCTGGAACGAGGAATACGGGGAGGGGGCATGACGCCACAAGTGGCCTATCAGCTCGCGGCCGGCATCTGCCACACCTTCGGCCGGCAGGCGCCGGCACGGGAGGGCGGGCAGTTCGCCATGCTGCTCGGCAACCTGGAGCGCGTGCCGGACGATTGCGCCGGCTACATCTACCAGCGCGCCAGGGAACTGGAAAACATGCCCGCCAACCTTTCGCGCTTCTGCACCCTGTGCTGGGAGCAGTGGAAGGCGGACGATCCGGACGGGGCGGGGCGCTCCCCCTGCAGGACCTGCGCCGGGAGCGGGGGATGGACCTTTTTCCGCAGGGCAGACGGCAGGTGGCGGGAGTTCTTTTCGCCTTGTCCGGAATGCGCAAGCATACCGCCGCGGCTGCGTTCCAGGCTGCGGCCATCCTGCCAGACGCCGGAGCAGCTGCGGGCCAGGGGATGCCTGGTGCTGCCCCCGGATTATCCGGGGGGTGCGGCCGCCTTCCGCCGGGACAAGGGCCTGGAGTGAGGCGCGAGAGGGGAGGGAGCGCCGGCTGCGCCTCCCCACAGCGGACGGCATGAGAATACTGACTATTAAACAGAGCATACATGTTATTATTCATCACGGGGGAATGCATGCAACCTACGGAAAATACGAAAAAACGATGCATGAATAACAACAGAAGTTCGCTTTCTTCAAGTCAAGGCCATAAAAATTCCATGCGCGCCTCCTTTTGCGCGTTCTGCGGCGGGCGCTTTGTTTCGCGCACGGCACGGCGCCTGTATTGCTGCAC
>CACZQM010000098.1 GCA_902783285.1 uncultured Desulfovibrio sp.
AAGGTCCTTATCGTTTTCCCGGCTCCTGATGGTTTTCCTCAGGAAGACTTCTTGCTCTTTTCTTTCAAGGCGCGTGCGATGGGGACATCGGCCGGCAGCAGGCCCGGAAACTCTTCCAGGGCATGGATCGGCACCCAGCGCATGTCGTCGTGCACCGTCAGCGTTATCTCCCCATCCCAGGAAGTGACTTCGTACACAGAAAGAAGGACTTCGCCAAAATCATACCCATGACGGTTTTCAGCCAGGAGTTCCCCCACCGTAGCGCGTATGCCGAGTTCCTCTTCAAGTTCGCGCCGGAGGCACTCTTCATGGCTTTCCCCCTGCTCCAGCTTTCCGCCGGGAAACTCCCAGCTTCCTGCCCAGCTCATAAAGGGAGCCCTGCGCATGATGAGCACGCACCCATCCTGCCGGAGCACTCCAGCCATGACTTTTTTCGTGACAAAGCCCATTCTGCCTCCATGCTCAGCCTTCACGGCTTTGGGTCCTGCGCCGGGAACCAAAGGCCTTCATAGGTCGGGCTGCGGCTCAGGACATTTTTGCGCAGTGTCTCTCGATAATCGGCAGGAGGAACGACGGTCTTTGAAAAGACATTGTAACCGAAGCCAAGCCTGTCGCCTTCGATGGAAAAGCCCAGTGCCGCGAGGAGGGAAGGAAAAAGGTCGAAATGCGTGATCTCGCGGCGGTTGGGGACAAGCCCCGCGGGACGCGACAGCGAGCAAAGCACATACCTCCCCTGCACATGCTTCAGGTCGATGGAATCCACCTTGGGCATGCGGGCGAGATGGTCGCCCATGACAAGGATGACAAAGGCATCTTCCCAGCCCTTCTCCCTGATATGCTTCAGGATGCGCTCCACCTGCGTCATGGAGCAGCGTATGTAGCCAAACCAGTTTTTGCTGAACTCCTGCCCGCTGCAGGCAGGAGAGAGGAAACCCGGCTCATGCGTATCCATGGTGGAAAGGGCGAAACTGAACTTCATCCCCTCCGCCATGAGCTGGTCGATGCGCCTGATGGCCTTGTCAGCGATGTCAGAATCATAAAGGGCCCACATGTTCAGGTCGGAAGGGCTGGCAAGTCCGCTCTCAAGCCAGTCTTCCTTCCCCATGAATTCTTCATAGCCATGATTCTTGAAAAACTTGTCCAGGCCTGAAAAAACACCGCTCGAACCATTGAAATACACATTGTGGTAGCCATCACGCTCAAGGTAGTCCCCAAGGCACAGCGCCCCGGGCAGGTAGTGCTCCAGCGCCCATCCGGTAAGGTTCCCGCTGAGGATGGAAATGGACTTGAGCGGTATCCCGCACTGCGAGCCGACGATGCCGCCGATGGTGAAATCTGCTCCCGGCATCTGGTCTATATGGATATCGGGATGCTCGATGGACGGACGCAGGGGCGCAAGCAGGTCCTCGCCCATGACATCGGTCCTGCCGAATGTTTCTTCGATGCTTTCGCAATAAATGATGAGCAGGTTTTTCTTCCCGCTCCCCGTGACTGACGATGGGGCAGGCGGGACATAGGCACCCTGGGCATAGAAGTCGGCTCCGGCAGTCTGCCCGCGGAAGTACTCTGCAAAATGCACATAATGGAGCGAATAAGCTATGAGGATCCCCCACACGGCGGCCAGCCTCCACCCGCTGAGGACATACCTCAAAGAATCGGAGAGGCGCCTTCCGAGATGCTCCAGGAAGCCGCATCCGTGCGCAAGCGCCAGGAGCAATGCCGCAACGAACACGATCCTGACGACGGAAAAAACATCATCCATGAAACGGCCAGGCACGATGTACCAGGCAGCCAGTAAGAGAAGGTCCGCGACGATGTAGACATGCTTTTTGGAAAAACCATGACCGCTGACAAGAAAGAACAGCGTGACGGCACACAGCACAGAATTTTTAAGGTGCCACAAAAAGACATTGATGAAGTCAACGGGCATGGTGACGACATTGTCGCCCATGAGCTGCATATGGAACAGGATCTGATTGACGGTGACATCATCAAATTCCCGCTTTGCCATGACAAGGAACGCCACGCTGAAGCAAAGGAGCCAGTAGCCGCACAGCGTGAGTGCAAAACGGAAAGGAAGAAAGAGGGCTTTCATTACTGCTGCGATGCTTTGCCAATAAAAAAGAGGCCGGTGAACAGCCTCGATCATGCAAAAATGGGCTGCCAAACACATAGACTCTTCATGACCCACTGAAGAGCCGATGGTAACCCGATAAGCCACTTGACGTTCTTTTGCATGGTGGGTCACCGGAGACTCGAACTCCGAACCAATTGATTAAGAGTCAACTGCTCTACCAATTGAGCTAGTGACCCCCATTGCAGGACGCGGGATGTGCTATAAGCGACAACGCTGCTTTCGTCAAGCGATTTCCCTCCCGCTTATCTGGCACGCGGCTTTTCCCTATTGATTTTTCTTCGGCAAGGAACTAATGACTATGCATTGAATTTTTTAACAAGGAGTCATCCATGTCGCTCAAACATCTCATGCTGGGCCTTCTGGCAGCCGCCGCCGTCGTTTCCGCCCCATTCGCGTCCCAGGCCGCAGAATGGCCTTCCAAGCCCATCCAGGTCATCGTTCCCTTCCCTCCTGGGAATGACCCCACCACCATCATCTTGAATGTCATGGGACCCGTTCTCCAGAAAGAACTCGGCCAGCCCGTCAAAGTGATCAACAAGCCCGGGGGAGGCGGCGTGCTTGGCGGCAAGGATCTGGCCAGCGCCCGCCCGGACGGCTACACGTTCGGCGTCATGGCTGTTGGACCCATGGTCTCGCAGATCGTCATGGGGAAGACCCCTTACACTCCCGCTGACTTCAAGCCCCTCGGCATGTGCTGGTCCACGCCCTTCATGCTCGTTGTCAAGGGAGACGCCCCCTATAACAACCTCAAGGAATTGAGCGAATACGCCAAAACCCATCCCGGCCTGAAGCTCGGGCACTGGGGGCTTGGGGCTGTCCCCACCGCGATAGCCATGAATATCGCCAAGATCGGCGGTTTTGAATGGAAAGAGACCGGCTACCAGGACCTCAATGCGCTGCTTCTCACGCAGGGCACTGCCGACGCCATCACTGTTTCCACGCCTTATATCCGCGACTATGCAGAAAAGGGTGAAGTCAAGCCTCTGGCCGCACTCCTTCCCGTGCGGCTCCCTGCCTATCCCGATGTCCCGACTGTTGCGGAACAAGGCTTTGGAAATGCATATTCCGTATGGTTCGGTCTGTTTGCTCCTGCGAAGGTCAAGCCCGAGATCATGGAAAAATTCCGGGCTGCGTTCTTCAAGGCGTACGAATCGCCGGAAGTGCAGGAAGCCATCGCCAAGACAGGCGTGGTCCCGCATCCTTCTTCTGCAGCTGATGCCGAAGCCCAGGTCCAGCGCGAACTTAAAGAATTTGACGTGATCCTCCGCGAAGTCGGCATCAAGAAGTAATATTGGCGACCATGAATAAGACCGGCTGTGAGCCGGTCTTATTCATGGATCCCGTTCCAAGGAAAATTCCATATGAAGGAAGCCCCTGCTTTCAAAAACGACCTGCTGGGAGTCGTTCTTGGCGGATTCTGCATGCTCATGCTCGTCCTGGCTCCCTGGCAGATAGACCTTGACGTCCCCTACCCCTTCTACAAGGGCCCCCTTCTCATGCCGCTTATCGCGCTCTCGCTCGGCGTGCTGGCATCGATCCCGAGCTGCGTACGTCTTGCAAGAAGATGCCGTTCAGATGGCCGCCGGGAACATTTCCTGCCTCCCCTGAAGACGACCCTGCTTTTCTTCTGTGCCCTCCTCTACCCCTGCGCCATCTTCCTTGCCGGCCTCGAGGCGGCGACACTGGTCATCCTTGCGCTCCTGCTGTTCATCAACGGGATCCGTGACTGGCGTCTCCTGCTTTCCGTGCCTGCCGGCGTGACCCTCATCTTCTGGCTTGTTTTCCGATGCCTCCTCGATGTTTTCTTCCCTGAACCGTACCTCTTCTACCTTCTCCTGGGCTAGCCGGACATGTTCGATCTCTCTCTTTTCCTCGAAGGCGCGAGCCATGCATTGCAGCTCACCAACATGCTCATGCTTGCACTGGGCTCCCTTGTAGGGATCATCGTTGGCATATTGCCAGGCATGGGTCCCATGGTAGGCATGGTCGTCCTCCTTCCCTTCTCCTACGCCCTTGACGCCGGCTCTGCGCTTTCCCTTCTTCTGGGGGTATTTTGCGGCGGATACTTCGGAGGCGGCATCCCTGCCGTCCTCATGCGCACCCCCGGCGTGCCTTCCTCCCTCATCACAAGCTTCGACGGCTACCCGCTCACCCAGAGGGGGGAAAGCCAGCTCGCCCTGTCCGCCACCATCGTCGGATCGTTCGGCGGCGGCATCATCAGCGTCGTCTGCCTCATCTTCATGGCGCCGGTCCTGGCCGGCATCGCTCAGAATTTCGCACCGGAGGAATATTTTTCCGCTGCCCTCTTCGGGATAGTCCTCGTCGTGATGGCGAACAGGAAAAAGCTCCTGCAGTCCGTCATCCTCCTGTCCATCGGCTTATGGGCTGCCTGCGTCGGACTGGATACCACCACGCTTTCCGCCCGCTACAACTTTGGGCTCACGGAAATGCAGAGCGGCTTGCAGATCACGCCCGTATGCCTGGGGTTATTCGGCGTCGGGCAGGCGCTGATCCTGGCCGAAAAGCACATTCTTTCCAGCGGGGCCGATATCCACCTCTCACGCAGCACGCTCGATCTCACCAAAATATGGGAAGTGCTGAGGCGCTGGAAAACGATATTTGTCAGCGGCATCGTAGGCACCTTCGTAGGGCTCCTCCCCGGCACGGGTTCGATGCTCGCATCGTTCCTCTCCTACGAGACATCCCGAAAGATCTCCCGGCATCCGGAAAAATTCGGCACCGGCATACCCGAAGGATGCATAGCCTCTGAAGCCGGCAACAACGCTGTTCCGGCAGGCGCCATGATCCCCCTGCTCACACTCGGCATTCCGGGAGATTCCATCAGCGCCATCCTGCTTGGCGTCTTCACGGTCAACGGGATATATCCCGGTCCCCTCCTGCTGATCAAGGAACCGGTGCTCATCAACGAGCTTTACATCTCCCTGCTCTTCATCAATGTCTTCTGCCTGGTCATGCTCATCCTGTGGCTCAGGCCGTTCGCCATGATAGTCAAAGTCCCCAACGGGATCCTGTCTTCTGTCATCCTCGTCATGTCCCTCGTGGGGATCTACAGCGTCAATACCAGCTTCTTCGATGTGAGCGTCGCGCTGATATTCGGCGTCCTCGGCTATCTGCTGCTGAAATTCGACTGGCCCATCGTCAATCTGGTCATGGGGGTCGTCCTCGGCGGAATCTTTGAGCAGCGGCTGCGCGAGGGACTGTCCAATTCAGGCGGGAACCCTCTCGTCTTCCTTGAACGCCCCATTTCCTGCGCGATCATCATCGCAACCATACTCACCGTTGTCATCCCGCTCTATCTGGATCACAGGCGGGCGGCCAGATCGGAAGGGCATTGATCTGGAAAAAATCCTGCTGCGTAACACCCGGCCATATCGTCACGTACAGGAAAGAAGGCAGGCTGCATGCTCCCCGAGAGCATCCTCCGGGAGCCTTCCCGTGTGGCAGCCTGCACCACTTCATAGAGAAAACCTGAACATAGCAGCCAGCATGAAAAAATTCGCTCCTTCGTGTTTCCTTATCGCCGCAGCGATCATTTTCCTTCCGTATGTTGCCTGTGCTTCCCCGGCACCGTCGAGATCCGCACAGCCTGCCGCCGCAACGGAACGGAACGCTTCGGTGCCGGATCAGAAAAAAGACTGGGATCTCCTGGCCGGCAAGCTGAGATCCGACGGCATCGCCCCTGCGTTCATCGACAACGTGTTTTCCAGGCTGGATACATCGCCAACGCTCGTCCCCATGGGGACCAAGATCAAAGAACTGTACAGCAACCATTTCCTCCCCAAACCAAAGAAGCACGCCGCGACCCCCTTTGAGACAGAGCTTGGCATCCCCGGCCCCTGGTTCAAGGGGGTCGTGACCGCGCAAAATGCCCAGGTCTGCAAAGACTTCCTTCTGGATCATGCCGATGCCTTCGCCCTGGCTGAGATAGAAAGCGGGATCCCCCAGGAGATCGCCGTGGCCCTTTTGTTCGTGGAAACAAGGCTGGGGACTTACCTTGGCAAGGACAATGCCTTCCTCATGCTTGCCAGCATGTCCGTCACACGTGAT
This sequence comes from uncultured Desulfovibrio sp., assembly GCA_902783285.1. GTDB lineage: Bacteria > Desulfobacterota > Desulfovibrionia > Desulfovibrionales > Desulfovibrionaceae > Mailhella. The sequence continues at coordinate 6,206 of CACZQM010000098.1, forward strand.
CCGTCCATGCTCAAATCATATCTCGACGATCTTCCGGGAGCCTATGAACACCTTGAATGGATCAGAGGAAAAATGATGCTGAAGGCCGACTGGGCCTATGATGAACTTAAAGCGCTGCTTGAGTATTGCCATGCCAATGCCATCGACCCCCTGGCCATCAACGGCTCCATCTACGGTGCCATCGGCCTGTGCCAGTTCATGCCTTCCAATATTGCCAAACGCGGCATGGACGGAAACAAAGACGGCCGGATAGACCTTTTCAATGTCAGCGATGCGGTGGCGAGCCTGAGCAACTACCTGCGCAAAAGCGGATGGCAGACCGACAGTACTCTCGATAAGAAAATCAAGGTCCTGCGCTCTTATAACGCCATGGACATCTATGCCAGGACGATATTGGCGCTGGCTGAGACCATCCTCCGCCTGGAATAAACGCAGCGGCCCGCACAAGTGATCTTCACGCCCCTCCCACCACAGTTATATATCTTTTTGAATTAAATAAAAAAATACGATCCTGCAAAATGTATGTGACAGCTTGTGCGGACAGCGGTCCAGATTGACAGGAAGGCGGATATAGGACAATTTTTATGCATTGCATATCCTTATGCCCACTGCACCGCATGCTTCTGCCATGCCCCCCGGGGATGGTGCGTCACAGGTGCAGGCGCCTTATCCTATGCGCCCTGCTGCGTCTTTCGTTGCGGCACGCATATCCAGCTGGGAGCCGATGATGTCCGATTTCGTGCATTTGCATTGCCACACAGAATTCAGCCTGCTTGACGGAGCCATCAAGATCAATGAGCTCGTCAAAAAAGCCAAGGCCCTCGGCATGCCTGCCACGGCCATCACGGATCATGGCAACCTGTTCGGCACCTCGTATTTTTATGCTGCATGCAAGGACATGGGCATAGCGCCCATCATCGGCTGCGAAGCCTATGTGACCCCCGATCACTTTGACAAGGCAAGCGAACTTGCAAAAGTCCGGCATCATCTCATTCTCCTGGCATGTGACAGCGTTGGTTACGCCAATCTGATGCGCCTTGTGAGCCTCAGCTATCTGGAGGGTTTTTATTACAAGCCCAGGATAGACAAAAAAATGCTCCATGGGCATACGGACGGGATCGTCGCGCTGTCCGCATGCATTGCCGGGGAGATACCTCGCACCCTGCGCGGCGATAACAAGCTGATCCCTGGCGGCGGCAACTTCGATGATGCACTGAAGCTCGCCGGCGAATATTCATCGCTCTTCCCCGGGCGGTTCTACCTTGAAGTCCAGGCGAACAATCTGCCCGAACAAGACGAAGTCAATAAGAAGATCCTTCAGCTTGCCGATGCGGCAAAACTGCCCCTGGTGGCGACCAATGACTGCCACTATCTCAATGCCGACGATTATGAGGCTCACGACGTGCTGTTATGCATCGGGAGCCAATCCCAGATAGGAGATCAGCACCGGTTTCGATTCGAGGCTTCGGATCTTTATTATAAAACAGAAGAAGAAATGCTGGCTGGATTGGAAGGCATCCCAAGAGAAGCCGTCGAGAACACGCTCAATATCGCGGACCAGTGCAGCGGACTGGAGATCCAGCTCCATGCTCCCCCGTATCATTTCCCCATCTATGAAGTTCCTGAAGGGATGACGCTGGCCAGCGAGTTCTGCAAGCTGGCCCGGGAAGGGCTTGCAAAACGGCTGAAAGGCAGGGATGTCGACGAACAGGTCTACAGGGAACGCCTTGAGCTGGAGCTGAAAGTCATTTGCGACATGGGCTTTCCCGGCTACTTCCTCATCGTGCAGGACTATATCAACTGGGCCAAGAGGAACGACATCCCCGTCGGGCCCGGCCGCGGTTCTGCCGCAGGTTCCGTAGTGGCATGGTCCCTCGGCATCACCACCATAGACCCGCTTCCCAACCACCTGTTCTTTGAACGCTTCCTCAACAGCGAACGCGTGAGCATGCCGGATATCGACGTGGACTTCTGCGAAGACCGCCGGCTCGAAGTGCTCGACTACGTCACTTTAAAATACGGCAGGGACAAGGTCGCCCAGATAGCAGCCTTCGGGACATTGAAAGCCAAAGGCGTCATCCGCGACGTCGGCAGGGTGCTGGGAATGACCTTCAACGAAACATCCCGCATCGCCAAGCTCATCCCCAACGACCTGAAGATGACCCTGCAGAAAGCTCTGGACACGGTCCCCGAGCTTGGTCAGGAATACAAGAGCAATCCCGAAACGCGAAAGCTGTTCGACATCTCCAAAAAGCTCGAGGGCCTTGCCAGGCATGCCTCGACCCACGCCGCAGGCGTAGTCGTTTCCGACCGCCCCATGCATGAATATGTTTCCCTGTTCACCGGGAAAAACGGCGAGCAGGTCGCTTCGTTCGACATGAAGTTCATCGAGAAAGTCGGCCTGGTCAAATTCGACTTCCTGGGACTGCGGAACATGACGGTCATCAATAACGCCGTCGACAACATCAAGTTCCAGGGCAAAGACGTGCCGGACATGGAAAATCTTTCCACCGACGACCCAAAGGTTTACGAGCTCCTCTCCAACGGCGATACCGATGGCGTCTTTCAGCTGGAAAGCTCAGGCATGCGCAAGTATCTCCGCATGCTCAAGCCTTCCTGCTTTGAAGACCTCGTGGCCATGCTCGCCCTGTACCGGCCTGGGCCCCTCAATTCCGGAATGGTCGATGAATTCATCAAGCGCAAGCATGGGGAGATCAAGGTCACCTATCCCCTCCCGGAACTTGAGACCTGCCTCAAAGATACCTACGGGGTCATCGTCTATCAGGAACAGGTCATGCAGATCGCGCAGATCACCGCGAAATATACCCTTGGCGGTGCGGACCTCCTGCGCAGGGCCATGGGCAAGAAGAAAGCAGAGGAAATGGCAAAGCAAAGGGGCATTTTCCTGTCCGGCGCGGCAGAACGCGGCGTCGAGGCTTCCAAAGCCAATGAGATCTTCGACCTCATGGAAAAATTTGCGGAATACGGCTTTAACAAGGCTCATTCCGCAGCCTATGCCTTCATCACTTACGAAACAGCCTATCTCAAAACACACTATAAAGTGGAGTACATGGCTGCCCTGCTCTCCAGCGAGGCAGACAACCAGGACAAGATCCTGCCCTACCTTTCCGCCTGCAAGGACATGGGCATCAACGTATCGCCCCCGGACATCCAGGTCAGCAGACGTTCGTTCACGCCAAACGGAGATTCCATCGTTTATGGGCTCGGAGGGGTCAAGAATGTCGGAGATGAGGCCATAAGGGAGATCATCCTCTCCCGTGAAAAAGACGGTCCCTTCAAATCCCTTTACGACCTTTGCTGCCGTGTCAATCTGCGCAAAGTCACAAAGCGCGTATTGGAAAACCTCATTAAATGCGGAGGATGCGACTGCTTTGGCGTAAGCCGCTCCGGGCTTTTCAGCAGCCTCGACGAAGTCGTCACCAGGGCGCAGAAAAAACAAAAGGAGAGCAGCGCCGCCCAGAACTCCCTCTTGGCGTTCGCGCCCAAGGTTAAGACGACCGCGATGCCCGGCATCGGTTTCCCCTGCGATTTCCAGGAGCTTCCCGAATGGGACGACGACCAGAAACTGACCTTTGAAAAAGAATCCCTTGGCTTCTACCTTTCCAGCCATCCCCTGCAGCCTTACCGCAAGGAGATGCTCAGGCTTGGGCTCCTTACCCTTGAGGAAATAGCTGAACTCGTGAAAGGCCAGGTTAAAACGGGCGTCCTCGTTACCGCCTGCAAGGAGTTCATCACCCGGAAAGGCGAAAAGATGGCTTTCCTCCAGGTCGAAGACCTCAGCGGACATGCCGAAGTCACTGTTTTCCCCAAACTGTATGCGCCCCTTCGTGAATACCTGCAGGGTGAACGCCCCCTCCTCCATCTGACCGCGACCATAGACAGCAAAGATGCCCCCGACCTTGATGATGACGAGGACAGTGAAGGCAAGGTCAAAGATATCAAACTGCTCTGTGATGCGGCCATGCCCCTGGCCGATGCCTGCAGCCAAAGCGACCATCCCGTGCTCATCGATTACCCTCCGCATCGCACGACTGACGCTGACTTCCAGGAACTCAAGGCGATCCTGGAAAAACATAAGGGGAGTTCCCCCGTGCAGGTGCAGCTTGTGCTGAACGACCTCACATGCATCCTGGAGCTCGGTCCGGCGTGGAAGATCCAATCCTCGCCGCAATTCCATAAGGATATCGAAGCATGGGCCGCAGCCCATTGAACATGCGGAGGAGGCGTGATGGAAACAACATTCTGGCGCTTGACGGTGCGTTCCTCCTTTTCTGCAGCGCATGCATTGCGCGGATACCAGGGGAAATGTGAAAACCTGCATGGACACAACTACGCTGTGGAAATGAACGTGGATGGATACCGGCTTGATGAGGACATCGAATATGCCGTCGATTTTTCCATCCTTAAACAGCATCTCAACGATGTCCTGGAAGCCCTTGACCATAAAAACCTCAATGAACTTGAACCGTTCACCAGCATGAACGCGACTGCGGAAAATCTGGCCCGCTATCTTTTCAAAAAGCTGAAGATGCAGCTTTCCGGTCTTCCTGTCGAACTGCACAGCATGACTGTCTGGGAGACGGAAAAGCAAGGCGCAACGTATTTTGAAACTTCCGGCAAGCCTTCCAGGCTTTGACGCTTCCCGCTTATCATCCCATGGCAACAGCTGCTTGAATCATGTTCCATCCCTTTCCTGCAGGACAAGCCGAAGAATTTGCCTCACGGCTTTTCGCATGGTTTAAAGCCAGCATGCGCCCTCTTCCATGGCGGATCCGCTATGATCCCTATGATGTCTGGATATCTGAGATCATGCTGCAGCAAACGCAGATGGAAAGAGGTGTCTCTTTCTTCCTGCGCTGGAAAGACCGCTTTCCGTGCGTCGAAAGTGTTGCCTCCGCCCCCGAAGAGGAGATCCTCCGTTATTGGGAAGGGCTGGGATATTACCGCCGCGCCCGCCTGCTCCATGCAGCGGCAAAACTCATCGTGGACAGGCATGGAGGGCGGATACCCGATGACCGCGATGAACTCCTTGCCCTCCCGGGCTTAGGGGACTACACGGCAAATGCCATCCTCAGCATTGCCTATGGCCAGGACATCGCCGTTGCCGATGCCAATGTGGAACGCGTTTTTTCCCGCCTGCTCGATATCGATGCCCCTGTCAAAGACGCCCCTGCAAGATCATTCATACGGCAGGAAGCGCAGCGTTTGCTCCCCTGCGGCAACGCAAGGATCTACAACCAGTCCCTCATGGAACTCGGCGCTTTGATCTGCAAAAAGCATGCCCTCTGCGGACAATGTCCCGTACAGGGATGGTGCCTGGCAAACCAGAGGGGCACTGTCAAGGTCCGTCCGGTGCAAGGCACCCGGTCCGCCATCGAAAACGTCGTATCTGCCCACGCCCTGATCATTTACGGAAACAGCATCCTGGTGCATAAACGGGATGACGCCGGATCATGGGGCGGGATGTGGGAATTCCCAGGGATCATCTGCCATGGTCCGGATATCATGGGGGAACTGGCTGACTTCCTTGAGCACTTGGGGCTAAGCATGGTCCCCTTGCAGCATGCCGGGCATATAACGCATAATTATACGAACCACCGGCTGACAGCACACTTTTTCCGTTGCGAAGCTGGCCATTCCTGCTTTCCCCACATGGAAGGAATGCCGCCAGAAAGACAGAGGCTCATTCCCTGCGCTGAGCTTGGTTCGCTTGCCATGCCGGCACATCACCGCAAGATCGCCGAAAGGCTTTTCAATCAAACCGCCCGGCGCAATGCCGGCTGAAGATGGAGAGGTAGGTCATGAAACATACCGTTTACTGGATAGAAGGCGACGGCATAGGCCCGGAGATATGGTCCGTTGCCAGGCCCGTCATCGACGCCGCCATGCGTATGGCAGACCCGGGACATGAAATCGAATGGATCGAGCTTCTCGCCGGAGAAAAAGCCGTGAAAAAAACCGGTTCTCCCCTGCCCGCTGAGACCATCGATGCCCTTGGATCCGCAAGCATTGCCATAAAAGGTCCCTTGGGCACGCCCGTAGGCGGAGGCATGAGGAGCCTGAACGTAGCCCTGCGCCAAAGATTTGACCTTTACGCATGCATCCGGCCTGTGACCTGGTACCAAGGGATTAGCGCTCCGGTCAAACACCCTGAACATGTCAACATGGTCATTTTCCGGGAAAACACGGAAGATGTCTATGCCGGCATCGAATACGAAGCAGGTTCTGCCGAAGCCGAAAAGCTTGCCGGCTTCCTGCGCACGGAATTTGGAGCGGATATCCGCGAACATTCAGCCATCGGCATCAAGCCCATCTCTGAATTCTGCTCAAAAAGGCTTGTCCGGAAGGCCATACGATATGCCGTGGAACACGAATTGCCGAGCGTCACCCTGGTCCATAAGGGAAACATCATGAAGTTCACGGAAGGAGGGTTCAGAAAGTGGGGCTACGAGGTGGCGCATGACGAATTTGGCCAGCTGACCATCCCGGAAAAAGAGGCGACGCCTGAAAACAGCAAGGGAAAGATCATCATTAAAGACCGCATCGCCGATGCCATGTTCCAGGAAGCCCTCCTCCACCCCGAGCAATACAGCGTGCTTGCGCTTCCCAACCTCAACGGTGATTACATCTCCGATGCACTTGCGGCGCAGGTCGGCGGCCTGGGCATGGCTCCCGGGGTGAATCTTTCCGACACCCTAGCCATATTTGAAGCCACGCACGGCACGGCACCAACGGCTGCAGGAAAAGACATCGCCAACCCGGGAAGCCTGCTGCTTTCCGGAGCCCTGATGCTGGAACATATGGGTCTTCCCAAGGCTTCTGAAATGATCCGGCAGGCAATACTGTCCACCATAGCAGACAAAATCGTCACGCCAGACCTGGCCGCAAACATTCCCGGCGCTCGTGCCGTGTCGTGCAGCGCTTATGGAAAGGCTCTTCTTGCCAACATGGGGCGCCTATAGTACGCAACGGATTTTTTCTTGACGTTATCGCTGATATGGAATAGAAGGGATATCCGCAATGCGGAGAGGTTTCCGAGCCCGGCTTAAGGAGCACGATTGGAAATCGTGTGTACCCGAAAGGTACCAAGAGTTCAAATCTCTTCCTCT
>CACZQM010000099.1 GCA_902783285.1 uncultured Desulfovibrio sp.
GCCGCCCCCATGCAGGGGATCGTCATGCGCAAGACGGGCGCCTTCACCTATGACCTGCCGCTCTTCAAAAAGCTCGTGGGCGAGCGCCACATCAAAAAGCTGCCCTCCGTTTCGCTCCGGGCAGCCCATAAGGAACTGCCCACGGAAGGGAATGCCGGCATAAGGGTGCTGTTCTTCCCCGGCTGCATGGCCGACAAGTACTACACCAGCGTAGGCGATGCCTGCCTCAAGGTGCTCAGGCATCACGGCATAGGCGTTTCCATGCCTGCCGGCCTCACCTGCTGCGGCATCCCCGCCCTGGCCTCCGGCGACATCAAGGGCTTTTTGCAGGAAGTGAAAAAGAACCTTGATGTCATCAGGACGGAACTGGTCGGCGGCGGCATCCAGTACATCGTCACGCCTTGCGGATCCTGCACGGCCACGATCAAGGAATGGTGGCCGCATTATGCCGGCGGGCTTTCGCCTGACGACCAGCAGACCGTCCGCAAGGCAGCGGGGATGGTCATGGATATCTCCGCGTTCCTCGTGGATGTCCTGCATGTCGATGCGCAGGCCCCCGCGCAGGCCCCGTCGGACGGGCGGCGCACGCGCGTCACCTTCCACGACTCCTGCCACCTGAAAAAGGGGCTGGGGATCTCCGCGCAGCCGCGCGCCCTCATCCGCCTGAATCCGGCCTGCGAGCTCGTGGAGATGCAGGAAGCCGACCGCTGCTGCGGATGCGGCGGCAGCTTCACCCTGTTCCATTACGACCTTTCCAAGCAGATCGGCCAGCGAAAGCGCGACAATATCGTGAAAAGCGGCGCCTCGCTCGTGTCCACCGGATGCCCCGCGTGCATGATGCAGATCTCCGACATGCTTTCCCAGAACGGAGACAACATCCGCGTCAAGCATCCCGTGGAGATCTATGCGGAATCCCTGCCTGACTGATGACCGGGGGCGCCAGCCCCCTTCCGAAAAACCACCACACCAGGAAACAGTATGACCCAGGAACAACTTGCAGACGTGGTGCGGACCAAGGCTCCCTCAGTCCCTGCCACACTTTATGAAGCGCAGGGCATCGAAGATGCCATGCGCTACGCCGTGGATGTGGCGCAGAAGAAGCGCCCCTGCGAAATGCTCCTCCCCAGGGAAGGGGAAGAGTACGGTCCCCCCAGTGAAAACGGCTTTCCCACCATGCTGGAGCGCTATATCGCCGCCCCCGGCCTTTCCGATGAGGAATTCGCCATGCTGGAAAAGGCGGCGGAAGGCACGGGGATCAACCTGCTCCGCGCCGGACTGCGCGAACACCTCGGCGGGTTCGATGTCAGCATCACCTGGGCCGACGCGCTCATCGCCGACACGGTCACCTGCGTCGTCGACTCCAACCGCGAAGAAGTGCGCCTTGGCACCATGGTGGCCGAGATCTCCATCATGCTCGTCAAAAAGTCCACCCTGCTCAATAAACTGGAGGACTCCAGCGAGCTTTTGCTCCGCCTGCTCAACCGCGGCGGCGCATCGTACACGGCATTCATCACCGGCCCGAGCCGCACGGCGGACATCGAGCGCGTGGGCGCGCTGGGCGTGCACGGACCCCTTGAACTTCACATCGTGCTGCTGGAGGGTTGAGCCATGGCCGAAGCCAGAACCATGAAGGAATACCACGGCGAGATCCAGCAGGCCCTTGACGACCAGTTCCTGCGCAAGGCGCTGGACAAGTTCGCCGTGGAGTACAGGGCGAACCGCGACCGCATCTTCACGGGCATCGATGTGAAGGAGCTCATCCATGAAGTGGCGGACATCAAGGACAACGCCGCCCAGCACATGATGGAGCTGTATGAGCAGTTCAAGACGGAGGCGGAAAAGCGCGGCGTGCACGTGCACCTGGCGCGCGACGCGGCGGAAGCCAACCGCATCATTGCCAAGATCGCCACGGACAACAAGTGCAGGAACGTGATCAAATCCAAGTCCATGACTGCCGAAGAGATCCACCTCAACGGCGCTCTGGAGAAAGCGGGCTGCCGCGTCACGGAGACCGACCTTGGCGAATGGATCATCCAGCTGCGGCATGAAGGACCTTCGCACATGGTCATGCCCGCCATCCACCTTTCCCGCCACCAGGTGGCCGACCTGTTCTCGGATGTGACCAAGAAGGAACAGGACCGCGAAGACATCCAGAAGATGGTCAAGGTGGCACGCGGCGAACTGCGCGGCGAATACGTGAAGGCGGACATGGGCATCTCGGGCGCCAACTTCGCCGTGGCCGAGGCCGGCGTGGTGGGCACCGTCACCAACGAGGGCAACCTGCGCCTGGTCACCACCCTGCCGCGCGTGCACGTCATCCTGGCCGGGCTGGAGAAGCTCATCCCCACGGTGGCCGAAGCGCTGCACTGCATCCAGGTGCTCCCCAGGAACGCCACGGCCCAGGCCATCACCTCCTACGTCACCTGGATCGCCGGCGCCAACGAATGCGCTGCCGGACCGGACGGGCGCAAGGAGATGCACATCGTCTTCCTCGACAACGGCCGCTCGAAGATCGTCCAGGATCCCGCTTTCAAGGAGATCCTGCGCTGCGTGCGCTGCGGCGCGTGCGCCAACGTGTGCCCGGTGTACCGGCTGATCGGCGGGCATAAGATGGGCTATGTGTACATCGGGGCCGTGGGTCTTGCCCTGACCTACCTGTACCATGGTGCGGACAAGGCGCGCAGCCTGGTGCAGAACTGCATCGGCTGCGATTCCTGCAAGAACGTCTGCTCTGCCGGCATAGACCTGCCGCGCATCACGCGTGAGATCCGTTCCCGCCTCATCAAGGACGAGGGCAACAGCCGCGCCGGATCCGTGATGAGCATGGTGATGAAAGACAGGGATCGCTTCCACAACCTGCTCAAGTTCATCAAGTTCTCGCAGAAGCCCTTCACCACCAAGGGCGGGCGCTTCATCCGCCACCTGCCCGCCGTGCTCATGGGCGGCAGCGACCAGAGCTTCCGCCAGCTCCCTGCCCTGGCGCCCAAGTCCTTCCGCCAGGTATTCAACAGCGTGGTGAGGAATCCTTCCAGTCCCAGGTACCGCGTGGCGCTGTTCTCGGGCTGCGCCCAGGACTTCGTCTATCCCGAGCAGCTCGTGGCTGCCGTGCGCGTGCTCAACCACTTCGGTGTGGCGGTGGACTTCCCCCTGAAGCAGACCTGCTGCGGGCTCCCCCTGGAAATGATGGGGCAGAGGGAGACCAGCCTGCAGGTCGCTTCGCAGAACGTGGACGCCTTCGAGGCGGGCAAGTACGACGCCGTCATCACCCTTTGCGCTTCCTGCTTCGGGCATTTGAAAAACGGCTATCCGGAACTGCTCGCCGGCTCGGATGACGCCTACCGCGCGGGCATTTTCGCCTCCAAGGTCATCAATTTCTCCTCGTTCGTGTTCGATGTCCTGGGCGTGAAGGAAGAGGATTTCGCCAGGTCCGGCGAAAAGGTGACCTACCATGCCCCGTGCCATATGCGGAACAACGGCGTTTCCGAAGCGCCCCGCGGGCTCCTGCGCATGGCAGCCAGCTACTGCCCCGCCAGGGAGGAAGACACCTGCTGCGGCTTCGGCGGCACGTATTCCATGAAGTTCCCCGAGCTTTCCGCGGAGATCGGCAAGGCCAAGGTGAAGAACTGCGTGGAATCCGGAGCGTCCGCCGTGGTGACGGACTGCCCCGGCTGCACCATGCAGATCCGCGGCGTGGCCGAGGCCTGCGGGCAGTCCCTGCGCGTCGAGCACATGGCGGAACTGCTGGCGCGCACCCTGAAGCTGCACTGATTCCGCTGCAACTATTTGAGATGACAAACCTTTTAACCATCGCAAGAGGTCTTTTATGAGTGTTGGACTCCTGGCATTGTTTGCCATCATCCCCCTGGTGGTGGCCCTTGTCCTGATGGTCGGTCTCCGCTGGTCCTCCATGCGCGCCATGCCCCTGGCATGGCTCACGGGCGCCGTGCTCGCCATCGCCGTATGGAAGCTGCCCATCCTGCGCGTAGCGGCCCTTACCCTGGAGGGCTTCATCACTGCGGCCGGCGTGCTCATCATCGTCTTTGGTGCGCTGCTCATCTATTACACCCTCACCTGCAGCGGCGCCATGGAGACCATCCAGGCGGGCATGAAGAAGATCAGCCCCGACCGCCGCGTCCAGGCCATCATCATCGGCTTCATGTTCGCCGCCTTCATCGAAGGCGCAGCAGGCTTCGGCACGCCGGCGGCCTTGGCGGCCCCGCTGCTCCTCGGCCTGGGCTTCCCCCCCATCTGCGCGGCGGTCATCTGCCTCTGCTTCAATAGCGTCCCCGTCACCTTCGGCGCCGTGGGCACCCCCGTGCTCGCGGGCTTCAAATCCATCGAAGCCATTGCCATGCAGGCCCTGGGCACGACGGACCCGGCCCTCGTGTACAAGACCATCGGCGAGTACGTCACCCTGATGCACCTGCCCATGCTCTTCATCCTGCCCATCTTCATGCTGGGCTTCATGACCCGCTACTACGGCAAGAACAAGTCCTGGGCGGAAGGCTTCGCCGTTTGGAAGTACTGCCTGCTGGCCTCAATATGCTTCGGCGTTCCCTACCTGCTCATGGCCTGGATCGTCGGACCGGAACTGCCCTCCCTGCTGGGCGGCATCATCGGCCTCGCCATCCTCATCAAGCTCACCCAGATGGGCATCTGCGTGCCCAAGGACAACTGGGATTTTGACGATGCCGACAAGTGGGATCCCAGCTGGATCGGCGAGATCAAGCCTTCCCAGGTCAAGGAATACAAGGAGCACATGAGCCAGCTCATGGCCTGGATGCCCTACGTCCTCTGCGGCCTCATCCTCGTGGTCACCCGCGTGCCCCTGTTCCACCTGAAGCCCATCGTCACCAACCCCATGTTCAGCATCGGCGCCTCGAACATCCTCGGACAGGGCGCTGTCGTGGTCGACGGCGTCACCAAGTGCCCCGCTGTCGGTTCTTCCATCGCCCTGCTCAACCTGCCGGGCACCATACCCTTCATCCTGGTCGCCATCCTCACCATCTTCATGCACAACATGCTGAAGAACGACGCCATCGGCTCCAACAAGGTCAGCCGCGCGTGGTCCACGGCCATTGCCAAGATGAAGGCCCCCACCATCTCCCTGATGGCAGCCGTGGCCCTTGTTTCCATCTTCAAGGGCACGGCTGCCAGCGCAGCCACGGACTATGTCTCCATGCCCATGGCCATGGCGAAATGCCTTGCTGACCTGCTGGGCGGCGCCTGGCCGGCCATCAACTCCTATGTCGGCGGCCTTGGTGCGTTCATCACCGGATCCAACACGGTCTCCGACATGCTCTTCGCCAACTTCCAGTGGGATATGGCCTCGGCCCTTGGCTACTCTGTCAAGCAGCACTTCCTCATGATCGCGGCCCAGGGCGCTGGCGGCGCCATGGGCAACATGATCTGCGTGCACAACATCGTTGCCGCCTGCGCCGTGCTCGGCCTGATCGGCAAGGAAGGCGACATCCTGCGCCGTACCTTCTTCCCCTTCGTGGTGTACGGCATAGCTGTGGGCGCCATGGCTTTTGCGCTGTTGTAAGCTCCGCCATGGCCATTTGAAAAAAATATGGACAGCCGCCCCGCAAGGGGCGGCTTTTCGTCTTGGACAGGCAAAAGGAAGGACAAGGATGTTCAGGCAGGCACTCATGATCCTTGCAGCACTCGCCATGCTTGCTCCCGCAGGGACAGGATGGGGGGTCATGATCAACGATGCGGCATCGGATGCAAAAGGTCGATCAGCGGGAACATTTGACCTGGGGAAAAAGACGGTCCTGCTCAACAGCGGTCATGAAATGCCGGTGATCGGACTGGGGACCTGGACCCTTTCCAACAGGCAGGCGGAGGAGATCGTCTATGGCGCTCTCAAGTGCGGCGTCCGCCTGATCGACACGGCACGCTACTACCGTTGCGAGGCGGGCGTAGGCAGGGGTGTGAAGCGCGCGATGGCCGAGGGGATCGTCAGCCGGGAGGATGTCTTCATCACCAGCAAGATCA
>CACZQM010000100.1 GCA_902783285.1 uncultured Desulfovibrio sp.
AACATGGAATATGCAGCTTTGATACGCGAACTGGGCAATGTGCTCGGCATAGACCTCGCCCTGACCGAAGCGGGGACCTGCGGCGTGTTTTTCGATGAAGACGAGGTCATGTTCGAAGTCAGCGAGGAGCGGCTGTTCATCATGGCCGACCTCGGACCGAGCGAAGGGCGCGGCGACGCGGCCCTGCGCCTGCTGCGCGCCGCCAACCTGGGGCTGGAGACCGGATTCGCCTGCGCCGGGATCGACGAAGAGCGCGGGCAGTTCACCCTCTGCCGCGTGCTGGAGGGCGACCTGGCCTATCCCGATTTCGAAAGGATCCTGACCGTCTTCGTCGGCGCGCTGCGCTACTGGAAGGAATGGCTCGCCCAGCCGCCTTCCGCTGAGCCGAAGGAGGAAGGCCCCCTCCCTTTTGAGATCGGCGCCCTCAGGGCGTGAGGCCTGGGGGCGGCATCGTCCTCCCGCCCGTCCGCGGCGGGGCCCGGAAGGCACCACGTTTTTCACAAAGCAGCAAGGAAGGCAGCATGTCCCAGATCCATCTCAACGACGGCGGCTACGATTTCAGCCATTACGAAAACGACAACGGCCTCCCGAAAGATGACCGTCCCACGCTCGCGCAGCAGATCGGGGAGGATCAGAAGACCGGTCAGCAGCCGTCCGTCCGGCGGCAGTCCGTGGGGCATGAGCCCCCGGTGGAGCTCTCCAACGCCCGCCCCGCGCCAAAGAGCTCCCGGGGATGGTCCAAAGGCCGCATAGCGGCGTGCATCATCACCGCCGGCATTTCCGAGCTGCTGCGCCTGGCCTGGCGGGGCATCATGTCCTGCTGCACCTCGGCGCGCCTTGCGCCCGCGCAGGCGCCGCGCATCGGGCGTTCCGACGCGAAAGACGCTTCCGATCCCCTGCCCACGTCGGCTTCCTACAACGAAAACGTGGGGCTCGCGCTCCTGGCCAGGAAGCCGCTCCACGGCGATCTGGAGGGCGCGGCCCGCGAGGCCCTGGCCGAGCTGCGCGTGCAGTTCGGCGTGGAGCTCGTCCCGGAAGGAAAGTCGCTCAAGGAGACGCTCGGCACCTCCGGCACGAACAGGCTGTATGCCCAACTCCAGGGCCTGCAAAGCGATGTCACCCCTGCACAGATCAGGGAATGGGTCCTGCAGGCCGGCAAGACGAAGATCGTCATGCAGCATGTTGCCGACAAGATGAAGGAACTCTGGCCGGAAGGGACCAAATTCCCCGTCGACCTGCCGGACCATGCCCTTTCCCGTTACCCGGAGCTCAAAGAGAGCCTGATGTCCTGCACATCTCCTGGGGCCATCCGGAGTGTCCTGGAAGGAGCCGAAGCCAAGCTCCAGGCCATCATCGCGCAGAAGCAGCGGCTGGACGCGATCCTCGTGGAGGCGCGCCACTGGTATGTCGAGGCGCTGGGCAAGGGCCTTGGCGCGCCGTACCTGGCGGTCTCCGACATGGATCTCAGGCCCTTCAACAACAAGATGCAGAAGTTCGCCGACGCGATCCTTACCGGCAGCCATCCGGGCTGCCTGGAGGAAGGGTTCGATGCCAAAAAGGCGATCAGGGATCATGCGGAGGATCTGGCCGGGACCCGCGTGCAGGAATACGAGAGCATCAGGCTGGCGGACATCTCCGATGACCTGAGGAACACCTTCAGGCACATGCTGCTCACCAACGAGACGGTGAAGCCGGGCAGCCTGGCGCTGTACATCGAACTGGGCAGCAAGGTCGACGCTTCCCGCCTCATGGAGATCCTGTCCGATCCGGAGCCCGACCCGGACGCCCTGCGGAAGGAGATGCTGGCGCTGGGTTCAAAGCTCAGCGGTGCCTTCCTGCTGCATTTCGGAGGAAAGGCGTGGCATGATCTGGACGGGGATGTCAAGGGAGCCATCCAGGCCTATGCCCCGCTCGTCATGCTGGACAAGGTGCCCGGGCTGCGCAAGGCGCTGGCGGAATATCCGGCGCTGCCCGAGCTTTCGGAGTGGTGCTCCGAGCAGATGGATACCGAGGACCATCCGGTCTACGGCATCCGCATCGCCAATGTCGCCGGCATCGCCAGGGGCATGATCAGCAGCGCCGGGGAAGTCGACATCCGCCTGCGGGAACTGGGCAGGCTGGGCGGCTGAACG
>CACZQM010000101.1 GCA_902783285.1 uncultured Desulfovibrio sp.
GTCGCCGGCATCGCCAGGGGCATGATCAGCAGCGCCGGGGAAGTCGACATCCGCCTGCGGGAACTGGGCAGGCTGGGCGGCTGAACGAACACTGAGGGAGCCGCCCGTGCAGCGCAGGAGCTGGCCGGAGGCGGCGCCTTCCCCGGCCCCGGGAAGCGCTTTTTTCGCCTGACAGGAAGGCTCCGGTCAGGGAGCGATGTACCGGAAGTGATTCTTTTTCACGGTGATGAGCCCGTCGGCCTGCATCTTCCCCAGTTCTTTTGAGAGCGCGGTGCGCTCCAGGTTCAGGTAGTCGGCGAGCTGCTGCCGGTCGAAGGGGATGTCGAATTCCCTGCTGCCTTTCTGCAGGGAAACGGAATCCAGGTAGGCCAGCACGCGCCCGCGCACGGTCTTCGGCGTCGTATGGAAGATCCTGCCGGAAAGCGCCAGGTTCTTGTGCGCGGTGATCGCCAGCAGGTTCGCGACGAACGCCGCCGCCCATGCGCCCTCTGCCGCAGCGACCTCCCTGATGCTGCCCGTCCTGAGGAAGAGGATCCTGCAGTCTTCGTTCGCCGTGACATCCACCAGCAGCGGCTCATCGCCCAGCAGGGCGTATGTCTCCGCAAAAAGCTGCCCTGCGCCCACGTGGCTGAGGATGGTGCGGCTGCCCCACGCGCCGCTGCTCTCGATGAGGACGCTCCCGGCGAGGACGAGCCCCAGGCGCTGCGTCGTGCGGCCTGCCTGGAGGATGACCGCGCCTTTGTTGAAGGACTTTTCCGTGGCGCGGAGCGCCGCAAGGGCAGCCCGCAGCCCTTGCGCATCCATGCCCCTGAACAGCATGGTCTTCAACAGCATCCCATCATCCATGAAAAATCTCCGGAAAATGTTTAAAATGTGGTCATGACCACATACAACCCTTCTTGTTGTAGTATGCTGCCCCCACGACATCAAGCAGAAAGGAGCGTGTCCATGATCCGGAAGATCATCCGCATCGACGAGGAAAAGTGCAATGGCTGCGGCCTGTGCGCCAAAGCCTGCCACGAAGGCGCCATCGACATCATCGGCGGCAAGGCCAGGCTGGTGCGCGAACATTTTTGCGACGGCTTTGGCGACTGCCTGCCCAACTGCCCCGCCGGAGCCATCAGCTTCGAGGAAAGGGAGGCCCCCGCCTATGACGAAGCCGCGGTCAAGGCGAGCCAGGCGCAAAAGGAGATGGAGCGGCAAGCCGCTGCGCACGGATGCCCCGGATCCAGGTTCCAGGAGATAAGCAGGCGGGAAGGATCTGCTGCAGCGCCATCGCCGTCAAAACCGGCGTCGAGGCTGCATCAATGGCCCTGCCAGATCAAGCTGCTGCCGGTGCAGGCGCCGTTCTACGACGGGGCGAAGCTGCTCATCGCCGCAGACTGCACCGCCTATGCCTATGCAAGCATGCACGAGGACTTCATGAAGGGCAGGGTGACCATGATCGGCTGCCCCAAGCTGGACAACATCGATTATGCCGGAAAGCTCACGGAGGTCATCGCGGGCAACGACATCAAGAGCGTGACCGTCGTGCGCATGGACGTGCCCTGCTGCGGCGGCCTGCAGCGGGCGGCGGAAACGGCGCTGAAAAACAGCGGCAGATCCCTCCCCTGGCAGGTGGTCACCATATCACGCGACGGCAGGATCCTGGATTGATCCCCAAAAAGCAATTTTCATTACAACGTCAAGCCATACAGGAGAATGTGACCATGGAAAAGAAAATGTTTTGCTACCAGTGCCAGGAAACGGCCGGCTGCAAGGGATGCATGGTATCCGGCGTTTGCGGGAAGAAGCCGGAAGTGGCGGCGATGCAGGATCTTCTGATCTATGCGACGAAAGGTCTGTCAGCCGTATCCACGAAGCTCAGGGAAGAAGGAAAGGAAGCGGGCAGGGACGTCAACCATCTGGTGACGATGAACCTCTTTACCACCATCACCAACGCCAACTTCGACCGGGACGACATCTGCAGCAGGATTGAGGAGACACTGGCGGTCAAGCGGGAGTTGCTGGGCAGGCTTTCCTCCCGGAAAGGGCTTCCAGCAGCGGCGCTCTGGGAAGGTCCCCGCGACGCCTTCGACGCCAAGGCTGCCACGGTCGGCGTACTTGCCACGTCAGATGAAGACATCCGTTCCCTGCGTGAGCTGATCACCTACGGACTGAAGGGCCTGGCAGCCTACACCAAGCACGCGAATGCGCTTCTGCACGACGATGAGAAGGTCGATGCCTTCCTGCAGTCCGCGCTGGCGAAGACGCTGGATGACTCCCTCGGCGTCGGCGACCTCGTGGCCCTGGCCATGGAGACCGGAAAATACGGCGTGGACGGCATGGCGCTCCTGGACAAGGCCAATACCGGTGCGTATGGGCATCCGGAGATCACTACGGTGAGCATCGGCGTGCGCAGCAATCCCGGCATACTCATTTCCGGCCACGATCTCAGGGACCTGGAAATGCTTCTGGAGCAGACTGCCGGAACGGGCGTGGATGTCTATACGCATTCCGAAATGCTCCCGGCGCACTATTATCCCGCCTTCAAGAAATATCCCCACTTTGCGGGGAACTACGGCAATGCCTGGTGGAAGCAGAAGGAGGAATTCGAGAAGTTCAACGGGCCCATCCTGATGACCACGAACTGCATCGTCCCGCCCGCGGACAGCTATAAGGACCGCCTTTGGACCACGGGCGCCACGGGGTTCCCGGGGTGCAGGCATATCGACGCGCCCTATGGCGAAAAAAAGGATTTTTCCGCCATCATCGAGCAGGCGAAGGGATGCCTGCCTCCCACTGAGATAGAGACGGGAAGCATCACGGGCGGCTTTGCGCACGAGCAGGTTTTTGCCCTTGCCGAGCCGGTGGTCAACGCCGTGAAGTCCGGCGCGATCCGCAAGTTCGTGGTCATGGCCGGATGCGACGGACGCCAGAAGTCCAGGGA
>CACZQM010000102.1 GCA_902783285.1 uncultured Desulfovibrio sp.
CGTCAGCACTCCGGCACAAACTCAGCACGCTTCCCTGTATCATGGCGTTAGCCAGCCCGTTGACACAGTCAGCGCACAGGCGGAAGTCCGTGCGCAGGTCCAAAGACAGGGGCCGGCTCTTTGCCAATGCCGTGGCCGCATGGGCTACGCCGAAGCCATGCCAAACGGAGACCATGCTTTTTACGCATGCTTCATCAAAAAACAAAAGCATTGGCTGTGCACAGTGACCTTGTAACGGATTTCGTCCGCGTTGACGGAAGAGTTCGCCTTGGCTATCCTGACTGATATGCGTTGCGCACATTGAGATGCCGCAACAAAAGGAGATGTCCCATGTCCCAAATCAACATAAATGCACAGCAAGGCGTTCACAACGCAGACCTCCAAAATCAGGGGAACGTCCCGGCGGCGAACCGGCCCCGCGCCGACCTCCCTCCCGAGATGCAGAACGCACGGCCCGCCAGACGCAACATCATCGCCCGCATCGGCGCCTTCCTCTTCGGAGCGGGGGCTGCCGGCGGCGCTTCCGCCGTCTTTGGCGGGGGTGCGCTTCTCAGCACAGCCATCGGGGCAGGCGCCACGGCCACCCTTGGCGGAGCAGCAGTCGTGGCCGGCATAGCCACGGGAGGCGCAGCCCTGATCGGGGGCGCTGTCGGCCTCGGGATCTTTGCAGGCATCCGGGCGATCGTCAGCTTATTCAGGCGCTCCCCGGATCCTGCCCCGCGCGTGCAGAACCTGCACCCGCACCTTCTGCCCGAGGCGCAGCCTGCCGCCGACGCCTTCAACAGATCTGTCGCGGATGTCATCAGAGACGGCAATGGCGTGCTCCCCGAGTCCCTGCAGCAGGTTGCGGACGAGACCGTCGCGCGGATGAGGGCCATATACGGGGAGAGAGCCATGCCGCAGGGAGCCTCGCTGCACAGGCTGCTGCATATATCTTCGACCAGCTGCGGAGATGAGATCCAGGCGCTCGGCGACGCTGTCAGCCCGGCACAGATGAGCAGCATCCTTGAAAAGCATCTGCGCAAGAGCATGGCCAACACGCTCGTGGAAGATGCTTTCAGACCATACTGCGGGGATGATGCCATCCTGCCGCGGGAGCTGCGCATCAATTTCTACGAGAAGTATCCCGCAGTGCGGGAAAGCCTGCTCAATGCCCAATCTCAGGAGGAAGTGCAGAACATCCTCAGCGGTGCGGAAAATGATATCAAGACCATGGCCCGGCTCCACCAACGCATGGACAGCCAAGCCCTGTTCGAAAGCACCAAGACCAAAATGATCGCGGCCATAGCGCGCGGCATGGGGCTTGAAGCGGATGCCATCGCTCCTTTCGTGGACACACACATGTGCAAGACCGCGGTCACGAAGCTGAGGAACGACATCATGATGGGCGAGGCCGATGCCAATGCCATTGACCAGGAGTTCGACAGGCTGGCGGAAAAACTGGCGAAGGCCTATACGGACAGCTTCGCGGCAGTGGACGAGGCCGCTGGTCTTTCCGAGGAAGTCAGGAAGGCCATAAAAATGGATATCCTGTCGCTGAAAAATGAATTGCCGCAGCCGGAACTCTATCGCAAGGGCATCGCCGCCGGGCAGAGCGTTGACGCCGCGCCCCTGAAGACCGCCCTCGACAGCGGGAAGCCGAAGGCGGAGCTGATCTCCATCCTGATCACGCTGGGCACGCAGATCAATAACGCTCTCAGTGAGCAGTTCGGCCACGATGAATGGGTGAAGCTCACGACCAAATCGAATGACTGCATGACCACGCATGCCATGGCCTTCATGGCCATGGTCGACAAGGTGCCCGGCCTCAGGGAAGCCCTTGCCGGCCGCGAGGACATCGAGATCTTTGACGAGGTTGACAGGATCAGAAACGATCCCAATGCAAGCCCGGAGGAAACAGGCGGCATCACGGTGGCTTTTGCAGGAATCCCCCGCATGATTGAGGCCGGGGAGTTGAACGGGGATCTCTCTTCCATCCAGGCGAAGTCGCAGATCCTGACCGTGCTCAAAAATCCCGCCATCCCGCAGGACCTCAAGTCCAGCTGGACCGAAAAGATCATGAGCGGCGAGATCGCAAGCCCCGCCATGGCCCAGGCGCTCGTCGACAACGTGCCGGGCCTCCCTGACGAGACCCGCCCCCTCATGGAAAAATTCATCCTCATGCAGTCGTACGCCCCCAACGACGCGGAAGCGTCCACCCAGAAAGCCAGCGAGCTGGCCCACGAAATGGCAAGCTGGAGGAACTTTGACACAGCTGCCGACCAGAACATGGCCCCCGTCGCAAACCTGATCAAGGATAATATCACCGGGGACCTGACAGGAGGCCAGGTGTTCGACCGGGGCATAAGCAGCCAGATGAAGCTCGATGCCAACCGCGGCACCTTCACCATCAACGGAGAAGTGATGGACCACCCCAATGGCGAAGAGGTGGCGCGCTCCGTCAGGCGCGCCATGCCGACGGATGAAGCGGCAAAAATGGTCAGCGCCATCATCAATCAGCGCAGTTTCGTTCCCGTGAACGGGCTGGGCATGCAGGTCGAACCGGCAACCGGCAATCCCCTGCCGCCCGATGTCCTGGCAAACATGACGAAGATGGCCTCGCGCGATATCCAGACGGGCAGCCTTCTGCACTATGACCTGGGCAGCCGCGGGGAGAACGGCTACAAGGTGACCGTCCAAAACGGCAGGGCCTTCATCGAAGTGTCTGAGACCGTCGGGCTCGATTCCGGGCTGAATTTTGGCGCAGAGGGCATTGCGAAGCTTTTCGGCAAGGCACGGTACACCCTGCGCTTTGAATGCGACCTTCTCGGCCATGACGGCCGATCCCCGAGCATTGAAACCATGCATTTCTCGCAGCAGCTTCTGCCTGCTGAATAGATATGCCCCTGAAAACAGACATGGGAGTACAACATGGATGGAAAGCGCCTGATGAAGGAACTTGGCGAAGC
>CACZQM010000103.1 GCA_902783285.1 uncultured Desulfovibrio sp.
GATGTCCTTCAGGACCTCTTCCACGACCTTGCGCGCCGCATTGGCGTGCTGCTCGGCAGAATTGCTCGCCTTCTTCAAATATTCCATCGTTTTTTCCTCCTGAAGCCTGCATCTTCTCCCGGGATGGGGTCACGCACGGAAAGCTGCCAGGGATACAGCCTGCCGCCGCGGATCCACCGGGCTGAAATGAGGCAGTCATTTCTGCCTATCCTTTTGCATAAACCGTGCCATAATTATAATTTTTTTAACTAGTGATAATAACTAACTATTTTTGCCATGCGGGACCTCAGGACCTCCCGGTTCTTGTTGCAAAAACGCAACAAACCGCCTTCTCCATGACAAAACGACGCTTCTGTTGCACAAATGATCCCGTGCCATAAACCGACCATCCCTTTTGTTGCAAAAAAACAACCTCTCCCTTTATTATTAATATATTTAGCTAAAATAATTATATTTATATATGAAATATCATTCCTTGACCACCTGCAGGATCCGGCATAGGAATACGTTTCCCTCCACGCACACAGGAATGCCGCATGAAACCAAGCATCCAGGGATCCTTATTCGCCCTTTTGACATGTTCCTTCTGGGGCACCCTGCCCATCGCCCTCAAGCAGGCGAGCCAGCAGCTGGACGCGCTGACCATCGTATGGCTCCGCTTCAGCGTCGCTGCGCTGTGGCTTTGGCTGTGGCTCCCCCGGCCCCGCAGGGAGCGGATGGCGCTTGACTGGAGCGAAGGCAGGCTCATCCTGCTGCTCGCCCTGGCCTCCCTGTGCCTCGGCGGGAATTTCGCCCTGTACAACATATCCCTGTACTACCTGAGCGCACCGGCAGCGCAGATCGTCAGCCAGTCCGGGCCTCTCCTGCTCCTCGCCGGAGGCATCCTTGTCCTGCGCGAGCCTTTTTACAGGATCCAGGCGGCCGGAGGCGCCATCCTCATCACAGGCATGATGCTGTTCTTCAACGACAGGCTCCACGAGCTTTTCGACCTGCGTGAAGGCTGCGGCGCAGGGATCGCCCTCGGCCTGCTGGCGGCCTTCATCTGGGCCGCGTACGGGATCGCCCAGAAGCTGCTCCTCCGGGAGCTTTCCTCAGCAGCCGCCCTGCGCGTCATCTACACCTGCATCGCCCTGGGGCTGGCGCCTGCGGCCAGCCCGCTGCGCATCCTGGACATCGATGTCCCGCAGGCGCTTTGCCTTGCCTTCTGCTGCCTGAACACCATCGTGGCTTACGGCTCGTTCGGCAAGTCCTTGAGCCTCTGGCACACCGCCGGCGTAGGGGCCGTGATCTCCCTCACACCGCTTTTCACCGTGGCCGGATCCATGGCAGCGCATGCCCTCCTGCCCGGTGTGTTCCCCGCAGCGGATCTCAACACGCTCAGCCTTTTGGGCGCGTTCGTCGTCGTAAGCGGCGCGCTGCTCATGGCCGCCGGTCCTCATATCCTGGCAAAGGCCAAGGCTCCGCCGCAGCAAGGCGGATAAGCCTCCGCCCCGGGCACGCACCCGGCTGCGCGCTTTCCCTGTTGACGGGATGCGCAAAGCATAGCAAATACATGGGCGGTCCGTGCGCATCAGCGCTGGCGCCCTGCAGAAGCAACGAAAAGGACATCCCGATGGAAAACAGCGCTCCCGGCAGCCAGTTTTTTGGCAGCGAAAGCATAGGGAGGATACTGCTCACGATCGCCCCCCCCGTCATGCTGGCCCAGCTCATACAGGCGCTCTACAACATCGTCGACAGCCTTTTTGTGGCCAGCTGGGCGGAATCCGGGCTCACCGCCCTTTCCATCATCTATCCGGCGCAGCTCCTGATGATCGCCCTGGCCGTGGGCACGGGGGTCGGCGTCAACACGGCCATGGCAGCCAGCAGCGGAGCCGGGGATGAAAAGGAAGCCGGACTGTTCGCCGGCATCGCCACGCCCCTTGCCGCGGGGCTGTGGGTGCTTTTTGCCGCAGCAGGCTGGATGCTCATGCCGCTGTACGCCCGTTCCTGCACCAGCTCGCCGGAAGTGATAAGCGGCGTGGTCGTTTACGGGCGCATCGTCTGCGCCCTCAGCCTGCCGCTTTTCCTGGAGAGCATGTGGTCCAAGATCCTTCAGGCGCGCGGCGACATGAAGACGCCCATGATGGCCCAGATCCTTGGCGCGGCCGTGAACATCGCGCTCGATCCGCTGCTCATTTTCGGGTTCTGGGGCTTCCCCGCCATGGGGATCGCGGGCGCGGCTGCAGCCACAGTGGCCGGGCAGGCGGCAGCGGCGCTCCTGGTGATGAAAAAGGCCTTCCGGCCTTCCCCGCCCTGGAAGGAATACCCCGGGCACATCGCCGAGACCTTCCGCCTTGGCGTTCCCAATATCCTCATGCAGTCTGCGTACACCTTCTATATCTACGGGCTCAACATCATCCTTTCCGGCTTTTCTGACCAGGCGGTCACGGCCCTGGGCATATACTACAAGTGGATGACCTTCTTCTTCATCCCCCTCGGCACCATGCAGACGTGCATCGTCCCCGTGATCAGCTTCAATTACGCCGCGCGCAGCCTGGACCGCTGCCGGAAGACCGTGCGCGACTCCATATTGTTCGGCATCGCGCTCATTGCCACAGGCACGCTCTGCTTCACCCTGATGCCAGAGACCATGCTCCGCGTGTTCACCGCCGATGACGCCGTGGTGGACATAGGGCGCATCGCCTTCCCCTTCATCGGGATCAGCTTCATCGGCATGGTCACGTCGCTGATCTTCCCGGTGTTCTTCCAGGCCGTCGGATCAGGGCTCATCAGCTCGCTGCTCACCGTGGTGCGCACGGTGGTGCTGTTCGTCCCCCTGGGCTATGCGTTTTCACGGTTCGGGCTGGAATGGTTCTGGCTGACCTTTCCCGTCACGGAAGGGCTGACAAGCCTCCTGGGATGCTGCCTGTACCGGCGCTTCTTCCTGCATCCCCATGCCGGCTAGCCGGCGTTGCGCCGGCGGAGGCGCACCGCCAGGCATGGACGGATCCTTTTCCTGGAGCCTGCGCAGGCGGGCAAGCCGCTTCGCCTCCTGGCGGGCGGCAAGGGCTTCCTTTTTCTGGCGGCGGGCTTCCTCTTCCCGCGCCATGCGTTCGGCGCGCTCGGCTTTCTGGGCGGCCTTGCGCTTTTCCGCCTCCTGCTGCCGGACCTGCGCCTCCCCCATGCTCAGCACGCAGCCGCACCATTTCTGGCGGTACAGGCCGAGATCCCTGGACAAACGGATCCCGTCGTACCACCAGGCGCGGAAATCCCTGTAAAGGAAGCAGGCATCATGCTTCGATGCGGCCTGCTCCGCCTCCTGGCGGATGATATCGTGCTGCTGGTAGCGCGAATAGAGCAGGCTTGACGTGAAGGCGTCGAACCCCATCTCGGCAGCCAGCGCAGCGGCGCGCTCAAGGCGTGGCCGGTAGCAGAGGCGGCAGCGCTCCCCCTCGCGGACGACGCCGCCGAGCGCAGAGACCCAGGCGGCGGCATCGGGCCGTGCGCCTTCCTCCATGAGGGGGACGTCCAGCCTGGTGGCAGCAAGGCGCAAGGCATCCAGCCTTCGTTCCCATTCCCATGCAGGATGGATGTTGGGATTGAAGAAAAACAGCGCAGGATCCCAGCCCTCGTCCCGCAAATGGACTATGGGCATGAGCGAGCAAGGCCCGCAGCAGGCATGGATGAGAACGCGCGGCATGGAACCTCCAAGGACCTTTTCTATAGCGGATCCCGGCGCAAAAAGAAAGCGCCGCCCGGACGGGCGGCGCAGGTCAAAGGCTAAGGGATGCGGCTAGTTCTTGGCGTTGTATTCCCTGGTGAGCTTGAACAGCACCGGGCTCAGCAGGAGCAGGCCGATAAGGTTGGGTATGGCCATGAGGGCATTGAGCACGTCGGCGATGTTCCAGGCCAGGTCAAGGGAGATCATGGCGCCCACGGGCACGACGAGCACGAAGATGATGCGGAAGGGCTTGAGCGCCTTGTCGCCGAAAAGGTAGATCCAGCAGCGTTCGCTGTACACGCACCAGCCGAGGATGGTGGAGAAGGCGAACATGGCCAGGCAGATGGAGACCATGTAGCTGCCGAAACCGGGAAGCGTGGCGTTGAAGGCAGCCGCGGTAAGGGGCGCACCGGATGTGGTATGCCAGAGGTCGGTGCAGAGGATGGCCAGTCCGGTCATGGTGCAGACGATGATGGTGTCGATGAACGGTCCGAGCATGCCCACATAGCCCATGGCCACGGAATCGTTCGTGGTCGCGGTGGCATGCGCCATGGCCGCGGAACCGAGGCCGGCTTCGTTGGAGAAGATGCCGCGGGCTATGCCCTTCTGCATGGCGATCATGATCGTGGACCCGGCAAAGCCGCCGGCGGCCGCCGTCCCGGTGAAGGCATCATGGAAGATGAGCGAGAAGATGCCGGGCACCTTTTCGACGTTCATCAGGATGACCACAAGGGCCACGATGATGTAAAGCACGGACATGAAGGGCACCAGCTTGCCGGAGACGGCGCCGATGCGCGACACGCCGCCCAGCACCACGATGCCCAGCAGCACGAACATGATCCCGCCGGAAACGGCCGTGGGGATGCCGAACACATCGCGCAGGGAATCGGCGATGGAATGCGCCTGCGTCATGTTGCCGATGCCAAAGCCGGCCAGCCCGCCGAACAGGGCGAACAGCATACCGAGCCAGTACCAGTTTTTGCCCAGGCCGTTCTTGATGTAGTACATGGGGCCGCCCACCACGTTGCCGGCAGGCGTCACTTCGCGGTATTGCTGGGCGAGCACGGTCTCGGCATACTTGGTGGCCATGCCGACCATGGCGGTGCACCACATCCAGAACAAGGCGCCGGGGCCGCCCACGGCGATAGCCGTGGCCACGCCGGCGATGTTGCCCGTGCCCACGGTGGCGGCAAGGGCGGTCATCAGCGCCTCAAAGGGGGAAAGCTCGCCGGTGACGCTGCTGTCTTTTTTGCGGCCCCGCCAGGTAAGGATGAAACCCTGGGGGATCTTCGTCCACGGCACGAAGCGCAGGCCTATGGTCAGATAAAGTCCCGTGCCAAGGATAAGAGCCATCATGATCGGCCCCCAGACGACGCCGTCAAGCCAATCGATGAATTGGGCAAATGCTTCCATGGTGCAAGCTCCTGTGAATTAAATGTAAAGAAAGTTTTTTATCCTCATGCAAAGAATCATGCAAGAAAAAATATCTTTGTGTAAAAAATATCAAAAACGGCTTGAAATGCCGCTCCGAAACCGTTCCCTCACGGGACGCCAGCGATGCCCGGGGCTGCAGCGAGCATAAAAAAAGGCGGGGATGCCGCCTTTTGACATGGGGATGCGCGCCTGCGCTAGGCCTTCATGTAGGCATAGCCCTTGGACTGCAGCTCGACGATCAGCTGCGTGGCCGAAGGAACGATCTCCACAAAGGACCAGAGCTGCCCCTTGTCGAGCCCGGCGGATTCCACGGAGTATCTTCCGGCGCAGATCTTCAGCCCGTTGGCGATGGCTTCCTGCGCTTTCGGGAGGAGCGCTTCGTTGGCCTTGGCAAGCTGCTTCACGGCAGGACCATTGACCACCATGACGACCTTGAAGCGGTCTTCCGTTTCCAGGGCTCCAAGCCCGGCGCGCATGGCAAAATCCACGGCGGAGAGCTTTTCGTGCTTGACCAGGGTCTCCTTGCGGTAGTGGGCCGCCTGCATGAAGGCCATTTCAAAGAGTTCCGCATCGTTGACGTTCACATGGATAAGCAGATTGTTTTTCATTGTGCATGCTCCTTGTCTGTGCGGCACGCACGGATGAGGCGCGCGCCTTTTGCGTGTTCATAGCCGTTTTTGGCGCTCTAGGCAAGCGCAGCCCCGGCATCCCGGCATTTGCAACGAAATACGAGGACAGGAAAAAATTCCCAATCTCAAAAAGTGACTTGTCGTTGACATACATATACCGTAAAGTACAGAAAAAATGTTAACCCTTCTAACCAGGAGCATGTCCATGGTAAGTCCCAATCTCATCAAGGATCTGAATGCGCTGCTGGGTTCAGAAAACGTGTTCACCAGCGAAGCGGACCGCCAATGCTATTCCTACGACGGCGCCGTGCTGCCGTCCAAAATCCCGTCCCTTGTGCTCCGGCCCACGCAGACCTCACAGATCGGCGAAGCCGTGCGCCTGTGCTACGAGGCTGGGCTGGCCATCACCGTGCGCGGATCCGGATCCAACCTTTCCGGGGGGACGGTGCCTGACAGCACCGACAGCGTGATCATCCTCACCAACGGTCTGCAGCGCATCCTTGAGATCAACAGGGAAGATCTCTACGCTGTCGTCGAGCCCGGCGTGGTCACGGCCCAGTTTGCCGCCGCCGTCGAGAAGCAGGGGCTCTTCTATCCGCCTGACCCGGGCTCCATGTCCGTTTCCACGCTGGCAGGCAACATCGCCGAAAACGCCGGCGGCCTGCGCGGGTTGAAGTACGGCGTCACCAAGGACTATGTCATGGGCCTGGAATTTTATGACTATGAGGGCAACCTGGTGAAGACCGGTTCGCGCACCGTCAAGTGCGTCACCGGATTCAACCTGGCCGGGCTCATGGTCGGATCCGAAGGGACCATGGGCATCATCAGCAAGGCCATCCTCAAGCTCGTGCCCCCGCCCCGGGCTTCCCGCGCCATCACCGCGGAATTCGCCGACATCATCGACGCTTCCGAAGCCGTGGCCTCCATGATCGCCGCCCATGTGGTGCCCTGCACGCTCGAACTCCTCGACCAGGCCACCCTGAAATATGTTGAGGCGGACCAGCATATCGGGCTGCCGGTGGATGCCGCCGCCATGCTGCTCATCGAGGTGGACGGGCATCCCGCCCAGGTGGCCGACGATGCCGCGATCGTGGAAGAAGTTCTTAAAAAGTGCCGGGCCACGGGCATCCACGTGCCCAAGGACGAAACCGAAAAGAACAAGCTCTGGGCAGCGCGCCGCAACGCCCTGCCGGCCCTGGCCCGCGCCCGTCCGACCTGCGTGCTGGAAGACGCCACGGTCCCGCGCTCCAAGATCCCTGCGATGATCAAGAGCCTCAACGAGATCAAGGAAAAATACAAGCTGGACATGGGGACCTTCGGGCACGCAGGCGACGGCAACCTGCATCCCACCATCCTGTGCGACAAGCGCAACAAGGAAGAATTCGCCCGCGTGGAAGCTGCTGTCAACGATATCTTTGAAGTTGCCCTCGGCATGGGCGGCACGCTGTCGGGCGAACATGGCATCGGCACGGCCAAGGCCAAGTGGATGGAAAAGGAGACCAGCAAGGGGACCATCCTCTTCTCCCAGCGCATGCGCCGCGCCATTGATCCCAAGGGATTGTTCAACGCCTGCAAAATCACGGGGATATAACTATGAGCGACATATCCCGCATTGCCCAGGCGCTGATGAAGCTGGACGACCGGCTGGCAGACTGCATGCGCTGCGGACTCTGCCAGGCTGTGTGCCCGGTCTTCGGCGCCACAGGAAAGGAATCCGATGTCACCCGCGGCAAGCTGGCCCTGCTGGACAACCTGGCCCACAAGATGATCCAGGACGCAGACGCCGTGGAAGAAAAGATCGGGCGCTGCCTGCTCTGCGGCTCCTGCCAGGCCAACTGTCCGTCGGGCGTTTCCATCATGGAGATATTCATGGCTGCGCGCCAGGCCCTTGCCGAATACAAAGGCCTGCCCGCCACCAAGAAGTTCGTCTTCCGCACCGTGCTGGCGCACCCGCGTCTGTTCAGCGCGCTCACCCGCGCGGCCGCCCCCATGCAGGGGATCGTCATGCGCAAGACGGGCGCCTTCACCTATGACCTGCCGCTCTTCAAAAAGCTCGTGGGCGAGCGC
>CACZQM010000104.1 GCA_902783285.1 uncultured Desulfovibrio sp.
CACGCCGGCTTCCTTCGCCTCGTCGGCCACCGCGTCCCAGTCATAGGATGTCAGGATGATGATGGGGGTGTCGTGGCCGACGACCGAGCGGATGCGCCGGGTCGTTTCCACGCCGTCCATCTCCGGCATCTTCCAGTCCACGAGGATGAGGTCGTAGTCTTCCCTGCGGGCATGGCGCACCGAGATCTTCTCCAGTCCTTCGGCTCCCGATCCCGCGATGTCGCAGTGTATGCCTGCCTGCCCCAGGGTGATCTGCGCGTGTTCGAGCGCTATGGAGTCGTCGTCGATCACGAGCACGTTCATCTCGCCGTGGGGCATGACGCCGTCTTCGGACGTTCCGTCCCTGGTGGCGGATTCGCCGAGCGTGACCGTCACGGTGAAGGTCGTGCCCACGCCCTTCTCGCTTTCCACTTCGATATGGCCGTTCATGAGCTCCACGATGCTCTTGGCTATCGGCATGCCGAGCCCCGTGCTGCCGTACTTGCTGGTCGAAGCGGCATCTTCCTGGCTGAAGGCGTCGAAGATATGCGGCAGGTATTCCTTGCTCATGCCTATCCCCGTGTCCTTCACGGAGAATTTGAGCGTGGCCTTCCCGTCGTAGCGCGGCCCCTCTTCGACGATCAGGGACACGCTGCCGCCCTTCGGCGTGAACTTGACGGCGTTGCCCAGGATGTTGATCAGGACCTGCTTGAGCTTGACGCTGTCGCCGAGGTAGTGGGCGTCGATCTTGCCGGACATCCGGCACTCATAGGTAAGCCTCTTGTCCCTGCACTGCCCGCTGATGATGGTGTTGATCTGCTCCAGGGTCTTGGCAAAGGAAAAATCCTCGCTCTTGATGACCATCCTGCCGGATTCGATGCGGGACATGTCCAGGATGTCGTTGATGATGCCCAGCAGATGCTGGGCGGAATTGCCGATCTTCATCAGGTATCCCCTGATGTTCTCGGAAAGATCCGGCTCGTTGAGGGCGATGTTGTTCAGGCCGATGATCGCGTTCATGGGCGTGCGGATCTCGTGGCTCATGTTGGAAAGGAAGACCGTCTTGGCCTTGCTGGCCTGCTCCGCGGCGTCCAGCGCCTCGCGCAGCACCTGCTGCTGGTTCAGGGCCTTCCTGGTCTCTTCGTCGGCGTCGGCAAAGCAGGCGCCGACGTTATTGTGCACGGAGCCGTCCTGCCGGTCCCCGGGATGGCGGACGCTGGCGAAGCGGACGGCCTCGTAGCTTTCCTTCCCCTCTATGTTGATCATGTAGAGGTAGGAGATGACGCTGCTCTCCATGAGCTTTTTGCGGATCGAATCCGGATGGACGAAGCGCAGGAATTCCTCGCGGTAGGGCTCAAGGACATAACGCTCGCAGTAGGCGGTCACGGATTCCAGGTAGTCGAAGACCTCTCCCGTCTGGATGCCGGACAGGTCGCTGCGGGACTGGTAGCACACGCCCTTGTTCTTATCCAGTTCCAAGTAGTAGATGCTGCGGTAGTCCGAAGCCAGGGCGGCGATCATCTTCTCCTGCTGCTCCTGCTGCTTTTTTTGCATGAGCATCTGCTCCTGCAGTTCCAGCCTCCGCTCCATCTCCTGATGCTTGATGCGGCTCTCGGCCTCGAAAGTCTCCTTTTCGAGCATCAGGCGCGCGTTTTTGCGGCTCTGCATCATGGCAAAGACGAATATCAGGCCCAGGATGAACACGGCCAGGAGCGACTGGATCACGCTCCGTGTGATGGTCCCCGTGAAGACCTTCTCCATGCGGTCGCTGATGACGCTTTCCCTGACAAGGTAGGTGAGCTGCCAGTCCGTGCCCTTGACGGGGACATGGCAGAGCGTTTCCAGGATCCCTCCGTAGGAGAAGGAGACGACGCCCTTGCGCCCTTCCCGGAAATCGCGGGCGACGTTGTCATAGGATATGCCTTCAAAGTATTCCGCATGCGCCAGGGCTTCCAGGAGGTTGTCCTCTTCGGCAAGCCCGCCGAGGACGGTGTTGCTGAGGGCGATGCCGCCGCTGGTGTAGATGTTGCAGAAGGTGACCCCTGTGTTCTGCGTTGCCAGGGAGATGTCCTTCAGCATGAGATCCATGCTGATCTCCATGAAGCAGGCGATCATCTGCCTTCCGCTTACGGTCATGTCTTCCACCGGGACGGCGATGACCACCTTTTTATCGCGGCTTTTCACGTTCTTAACGGCGATCACAGGCCTGGACACCGTCTTGAAGTCGAAGGGGTACTGGTCGGCGTCCTTCTGTTCTCCCAGCGCGGTGTAGACCGTTCCTTCCGTGTCGACGAACGCAAAGCGGTCCAGCTTGAAGAGGGCCTTCATCTGGGTCTGGTATTCACGGAGCTGCCGCAGGTCTTCCGGGTAGTTCTCCTTCAGGAGGCTGAGGGCCACATGGATGGTCTCGATGTTGTTCTGCAGCTTTTCCGAAACGACCTGCTCACGGCGCCCGGCCAGTTCGTCGAGGAACAGCATGCTCACGGAGCGCACGGCATCCACACTGTCTTTCTGCGTGTTTTTCCCCATCCATACCGTGCCGATCACGAGGATGAGCGCTATGGCTGCGCATCCGGCGATGATGATCCTGGCAGTGTTTTTATTGTGGCTATCCATGGGCACGCCTCCTGATGGTCCTTGCGCCTTCATCCGGGCAAGGCCCCGCGCACGGGCGGGGCGTCTTCCACCGGAAAGGCCGCAGGCGCCGGCCTGCGTTTTTAAGCTGCTCCCGGCATTGTGCCACATGTTCGAGCTGTTTGTCTACGGGATGCGCCGCATGGGAGCGCAGATAGGGCCGCGCCCTGTGCCGGTTGCGCTAGCATCCGGATCCGTCCGGCGCTTTTCCCAGGAGCAGCCGGCTGTCATCGCGCATGTGCACGTCCACCTGCGGGAAGGAGATCTCGATGCCCTTTTCGGCGAAGGCGTCGTTGATCTTCAGGCGGATGTCCGAGGCGGCGCTCAGGGAATCGTCGTAATCGCGCACCCAGAAGAGCAGGCGCAGGTCCAGCGAACTGGCGCCGAATTCGGTGAACAGCACGGAAGGCTCGGGGCGGAGCAGCACCTTGGGGTGCTGCCTGGCTATGCCGAGCATGATCTCCATGCACTCGCGCACGTCGGACCCGTAGGCCACGCCCACGGTGACCTCCTTGCGCACGCGGCGGTTGTTGTGCGTCCAGTTGGTGAAGGTCCCGCCCAGGAAGCTGGAATTGGGCACGAAGATGGTGGCGTTGTCGTAGGTCTGCAGCACGGTGGACCGTATGTTGATCTTCTTGACCACGCCCAGCACGCCGCCGGTCTCCACCACGTCGCCTTCCCGTATGGAGCGGGAGAAGATGACCAGCAGCCCGCTGGTGAAGTTCTGCACCACGTTCTGCAGCCCGATGCCGATGCCCACCGAGAGGCCGCCGGCGATCATCGACAGGCTGGAAAGGTTGAAGCCCAGCGCCTTGAGCGCGTACAGTCCGAAGAGCGCCCAGAGAAGGTAGCGGTAGATCGTCTGGAAGGGCAGGAGGAGCGTGGGCGGCAGGCTGGAGAACTGGCTCGACATGCCCGCCATGAAGGTGTTGCCCACGGCAATGAGCGTTTTGGCCAGGTAGAAGGCGATGAGTATGCTCAGCACCTGCATGGCGTTGAGGGAGAAGCCTCCCACGCTGAAGCCCAGCGAGGCGACGTGCTGCAGCACGAATCCCCCGCCGGGATAGGCCAGCATCCAGAGCACGGTCGCCGAGAGCACCGCCAGGAAGACCAGCGGCAGGATGAGGGCGGCGGCAAGGCTCGCCATCACGGCGGGCATGCCGCTTTGCGGCATGCGGCTCTCGATGAGCTTGTTCACGCGCACGATGGCCAGGCAGAGCATGGCGGTGGAAAGGCACGCCGTGAGGAACATGTTGATGAGGATGGAAAGCCGCGCATAGCCCGCAAGGCTGATGATGAGCGTGATCCAGCGCTGCCAGTGGTGCAGGCGCAGGGCGGCGCGCTGCGGCGTCTCCGGGGGGAGCGGGCGGCGGTGCGCCCGCCAGAGGTCGATGACCTGCACGACCAGCCAGGCGACGCAGATGAAATGCGGGAAGGGATCGAAGATGAGCAGCAGCATGCCGGCGATGAGCGGGGGGAACAGGGGCCAGAGCGGGGTGAGCAGGCGGCGTTCGGGCCTGTCCATGTCGAACAGGTCCCAGGCCAGGGCCAGCTCGCCCCAGCAGAGGAACATGGTCCCCGCCGATGCCAGCATCTGGAACAGGCGGCCGTCGGCCCATGCGGAGAAGTGCAGCGAGATGCCCAGGGCTATCCAGAGGTAGCTGTTGCGCAGCACGCGTTCCACGCCCGGGCGGGCGCCCGCTGGCAGGCTCCTCCTGGCGGCGCCGCGCAGGGTCCATGCGGCCAGCAGGAGCAGCACGAAAGCGCTGGCCATGCGGGCCAGGGCGGTGAGCCAGTCGCGGAGCGATGAGGGCAGGGCTGTGCTGGCGTGCACGGAAAGGGTGTCGCGGAACGAGGCCATGGCGCGGATGTCCTGCCCCCATTCGGCAAGGTCGTAGAAATGCCCCGAGGATTCCAGGTAGTAATCCTTCCACATGGAAGGCATGGAGAGCTTGAGGGCGTTGACGCTCTGCTCGGCCTTCTCCGCGATCTCCCGTGCGGGGGCGGCGGCGCTCTCCATGCGCTCCAGGAGTATGCTGATGTTGCGCGAGGCGTTGCGCAGCAGGGATTCCATCCTCTTGTGCTCTTCCGGATCGGCGTAGGAGGAGAGGGATTTTTCAAGGATGTCCAGGGCCAGCTTCTTCTGCCGCAGGGTCTCCATGTCGGAGAGGACGGGAGCCAGATGGGTGTTGATCTTTTCGAGGATGCGCTGGAGCTGTTCGGTGAGGAAGGACAGCAGGGCAGGGTTGCCCGCCGCGGTCTGGGAAAGGGCGCTGACCTTCTGGAATTCCTGCTGCAGCAGGGTGATGTTCTTGCGGAAGGCCCCTGTCATGGCGTTGATGTTACGCCCCATATTCTGGGAGAGCGTGAAGATCTCCGTCAGCTGCGCGCGCTGCGCGTCGAGAAGGGAATCCAGGGCCTCGCGCACGGCGATGTCCTGATCCTGGACAGGCTGCTCCGCCGCCAGGGATTCCGGCGGGATCTCCATCTCGTCCGACCGGGCTGGAAAGGCCAGGCAAAGCAGGCAGGCGAGGAACAGTGCCGCCGCGGAAGCTGCTGAAAGGCGCATGGACACCTCCTGCGCGATGCGCTGCGCCCGGGGGGCTGTTCAGCGGATCAGGTCCTGCGAGTTGAAGGTGATGAGGATATCCTGCTGGGCGCGCGTGGGCGGCTTGGGGAACATGCCCTTCTCGCTCGTGCGCTGCACGGCGTTCACGGCCGAGGCGTCGAAATCCGGGCGCCCGGAGGATCGCTCTATGGTGCAGTCGAGCACCTTGCCGTTCCTGTCGAGCTCGATGCGCACCTGGACGACCATGTTGCTGCGCGACATGACGGGTATGCTCCAGTTGGGGCGCACGGCCTCGATGACCAGCCCGGCGTACACGTCGTAGATGCCGCCTCCGCCCGGGCCGTCGCCCTGGCCGCCGCCTCCGCCGACGCCGGTCTTGCCTCCCAGCTCACGGGCCAGGTCCTTGAGGGCGCTGGCAGCCGCGGAGCCTTTGCCCGATCCCTGCCCGTTCGCATTGCGCGCCTGCTTGCGCGCATCCGCCAGGGCAGCCGCAGCCGGATTGGCCGGGCCCGCGGGCTTTTTCTCCGCTTTTTCAGCCGGTTTTTTCTCCGGCTTGGGATCGGGCTTCTTTTCCGGTTCGGGAGCCTTTTTCTGCTCCGGCTTAGGCTCTGGCTTCTTCTCGGGTTCGGGAGCCTTTTTGGGTTCGGGCTTGGGTTCGGCCTTCTTCTCGGGCTGGGCGTCCGGCCTGGGGATGGGCACGGCTTCCTGTGCGCGGGCGATCTGCTGC
>CACZQM010000105.1 GCA_902783285.1 uncultured Desulfovibrio sp.
AGGGGGCCCTCCAAGCGCCCCCTCCCCCCCTTCGCTGCGCTCAGGGATCCTCCCCATGGCGGAGGGCTTGAGAAGAAGGGAGCTCTTCCCCGGAGGAGAGGTTATGTGGAAGGGGGCGAGCGCCCACCCTTCATTTTCCCCGTTCGTTTATCCATGTTATATTCAAATGGAAATTTTGTCTTGACTTTTTGTAATCAAATGTATAAATAATGATCGTGCGCGGAAGCGGCAAGCCTGGGCTTGGCTGCGGGGGGAGGAACGGGCGCCGGGGCGGCACACGCCCCGTCAAAAGGGGGGGGCGCCCACCCGTGCACCGCCGGCAGGCACCGTCCTGCAGGCGCCCGGACACCGCGGATCCCGCCCATCCCGCGCAACGCCTCTCGCAGGCACAAGGAGGCCCGTCATGCAGCCCATGCAATCCGAACAGATAGGCGAACTGGCCAAGGCACTCGCCGCAGCGCAGGGCCGGCTTGCCCCGGCCGCCAGGAACAGCACCAATCCCGCGCTCGGCAATTCCTATGCGGACCTCGCCTCCTGCATAGCCGCCTGCCGCGAGGTCCTGCCGCAGCACGGCCTTGCCTGCTCCCAGGCCATCGCGCCGGCGGAGCCGGGCTGCGTCTGCGTCGAGACCGTGCTCATGCACGAGAGCGGCCAGTGGATCAGGAGCCGCTGCACCCTGCCCTATGCCGCCGGCAAGGGCATCAACGGGGCCCAGGCGGCAGGCAGCGCCATCACTTACGCCCGGCGCTACGGGCTCGCGGCCATCGTGGGCCTGGCGGCCGAAGATGACGACGGGAGCGCCGCCTCGGCTCCGGCCGAAGCCCCCCGCCGCCCCATGGTCCGGGCCGCCGTGCCCGGGCAGCTCTCCAGGCGGCAGCTCACGGCCCTGTGCGGCAAGCTGCGCGGCATGGGCTGCGCCACCCAGGAAGAATACCTGGGCAAGGCTTGCCAAATCATCGGGCGCAGGATAAAAAATTCCTGTGAGATAACACAGGATGAATACCGCGCCATCATGCGGGCCCCGCTCCCGGCACAGGAAGCCCCGGCCGCATCATGATGCCGCGGCGCAATGGAGGGATCATGCTCAACAAAGTGCAGATCATAGGGCGGCTTGGCCGCGACGTGGAACTCAGGTACACCCAGTCCGGCAGCCCCGTGGCCAACTTCACCGTGGCCACCGACGAAGCGTTCACCGACCGCAGCGGCAACAGGGTCGAAAACACCGAATGGCACCGCGTTGCCGCCTTCGGCAAGCAGGCCGAGACGTGCAGCCAGTACATCGGCAAGGGATCGCTGGTCTATGTGGAAGGGCGGCTCAGGACCCGCAAATGGACCGACCAGGGCGGGCAGGAGCGCAGCACCACCGAGATCAATGCCGACCGCGTCCTCTTCCTTGACCGGAAAGCAGACAGGCAGGATGGATTCCAGCCCAAGGGGCCCAGGCAGGGGGCCGGTGCTGCACCGGTTGATGACCCCTACGGCGACAGCATGGCGGACCGGGGAGGCGCAGCGCGCGCTCCCAGGCCGGCAGGCGGGACGCTCCCGCCGGCGGAGCCTCCCATCGATGACGACATGCCGTTCTAAGGGTCCTGCTGCGGCAGGGGATGGCAAAAAGGATGACACACAGGGAAGGGAGCGCAGGCGCTCCCTTCCCTGTTCCATCACGGAGGGCGCGCCTCAGGCTTTCTACCCCCTGCCTCCCCCATGATCTTCCCGCCAGCGGCGGCGCAAAAGGTCCAGGGGGACGAGGGCGCCGTCCCGCCTGACACGGAAAAGATCCCATCCGTTGGCGTTGCTGCGCCCCAGGATCATGGCGGCCATCCTGTGGATGGAAACGGGGGCTCCGCCGTCGCAAACGAGTCCGCGTTCCGTGACGGTGCAGGCGGCACGCCCACTCCTGTCGTATAATGATTCACCGTTTTCAAGATAACCATCCCGCACCAGGGCCCTCATGGGCACCCGGGGGAGCCTGGTCTCCAGCGCCTGGTCGTGGATATCGCTGTGCACGGTCTGCACGGCGGCGACCCTCTGCCGCGCGGCCTCCGCATAGGCCGCATCGCGCTCGATGCCGATGAAGTGGCGCCCCGTGAGCCTGGCCACCGCCCCCGTGGTCCCGGTGCCGAAGAACGGGTCCAGCACGACGCCCTCCGGCCTGGTCGATGCCAGGATGACGTTGTAGAGCAGCTTTTCGGGCTTCTGCGCGGGATGCAGCTTGGCTCCCTGCCCGTCCTTCAGGCGTTCGCCGCCCTTGCACAGGGTGATGTCCCAGACGCTCCTGGCCTGCCTGCCGCCGTTCAGCCTTTTCATGGTCTTGTAGTTGAAGATGTAGCGGGCATCCCTGCTCCGGGCGCACCACAGCAGTGTTTCGTGTGCGTTCTGGAACCGGGTGCCGCCGAAGTTGGGCACGGCGTTGGGCTTGGACCAGATGATGTCGTTGAGGATCCAGAAGCCCATGTCCTGCAGGATGCTGCCCAGCCTGTAGATGTTCTGGAAGGAGCCGATCACCCAGAGGGTGGCGTCCTCCTTCATCAGGCGCCGGCATCCGCCCAGCCAGGCGCGGGTGAAGGCATCGTATTCCGCAAAGCCGCCGAACTTGTCCCAGGCGTCATCCACGCCGGAGAACCTGCTGCCGTCCGACCGGAACAGGAAGCCTTCGGTCTGCATGAAATAGGGCGGGTCGGCAAAGACCAGGTCGGCGCAGGCGGCGGGCAGGCCCTGCATGACTTCCAGGCAGTCGCCCTGGATGACGGCGTCGAGATAAGGGGGGGAGGTGCTCATGTCCCGGCTGCGGCTCCGGCCCTAGCGCATGAGCAGCACGGCGGCCAGGATGGCTCCGCCAGCGCAGAGGATGCCCGCGAAGCGCAGGGCCATGATCTTGAGTTCGATGGCGCGCAGGCCCATGGCGGCATCCCTGCGGGCCTGGGCCGTCTCGGCGATGAGGGCGGTCAGCTCCCGCGCCTGGGCGGGGGTGAAGCCGGCGCGCTCCAGGCGCTCGGCGCAGTTCAGCGGGGCCAGGGCGGCAACGGGATCGTCCATGTCATTCTCCATGTGGCTTTCGCGCCTTATACCACGGCGGGCACGGAGGGGCAAGGGAAAGCCCGGCGCTCCTTTCCGCCCAAGCCCTCCTCCATGAGGAGGGTCCCTGAGCGCAGCGAAGGGGGGAGGGGCCGGCCATCATCTCTCCCCCACCCAACTCTGCTCAACGCTCCCTTCCGCCTCACTCCCCGGCCTGCATGGAGCCGAGGTCCAGCACTTTCACCGCGGGCAGCGCGGCAGAGGGCCCCTTCTTCTCGTACAGGCCCGCCGCCTTGCCGCGCGCTATCTCGGCGCTGATGGCCGCGTTCAGCATGCCCTTTTCCACGGCGCAGTCGCGCAGCCGCCGCAGCTCCTCCAGATGGCCGGCCAGCGAGACCGCCGCGAGGGCGGCAGCCTGCCGCCGGATCTCGGCGATGCGCTCCCGCACCAGCGGGTTGCCCATGAGCCTGGTGGCGTGCTCCGAGAGCGTCCTGCGGCTCATGCCGCTGATCCCGCGGGAGCGGCGGTACGCCTCGTACATGACCCCGCATTCCACGAACTCGCGGCAGAAGCGCTCCTCGGCCGGGTCCAGCACGGCCGCGGGCAGCACCTGGGCATCTTCCCTGCGCCGTTCCCCGCCGGAAAGCGGGGCGGTCCCTCCTTCGCGCATGGCATCCTCCTTTGCCGCGATCATGGCAGATGCGCCGAGCGCGGCACAGCCCCCCCCCGGGAAAGGCGCCCCCTGCCATCCCCCGCCACCTGCCCCGCGCCCCTTAAACAGCCGGGGCGCCCGGATGATCCGGACGCCCCTGGCGTTCTCAGCGGCCTTGTCCCGCGCCGCGCGGCTTACGCGACGGAGATCTGCTTTTTCTCAGGAGTCCTGGCCGTTTCCTTCGGCAGGGTGAGGCGCAGCATGCCGTCTTCGAATTTGGCTGCCACGTCCTTGGGCTCCAGGCCCTCGCCCACGTAGAAGGAACGGCTGCACGCACCGGCAAAACGCTCCCTGCGCAGGTACTGGCCCTTATCGTCCTTTTCGTCCTTGCTTTCCTTCTTTTCGGCCCTGATGGAAAGGTAGCCGCCATCCAGTTCCAGGGTGATGTCTTCCTTGCGGAAGCCGGGCAGCTCGACGTCCAGCTCATAGGTCTTGTCCAGTTCGCGCACGTCGGTCTTCATCAGCCCGCGGGCGCTGCGCGCAAAGGCGCCGCCGTTCATGGACGCAAAGGGATGGGTGAAAAAGGAATCGAACAGATCGTCGTTGAATACGCTAGGCAACATGGTAAAGCTCCTTTCAAAAATGTTTTCTTTTCAAAATGACCGTTATCTTCATTATAGTATGAACGCTGTAGTGGAGATAATTGCGTTGCTCCGTGCCCGTTTTGCGTTTGCCTTGCATCGGCATCCCGCATTCTTGGCATGACATTATGTTAAGAACGATATGCCATGTGTCAACATGGGAGAAGGTATTTTTTGGGAAAATACCGCCGATCCTGCGCACCCTGCCCTGCTGCCGTGGCCGGCCGGGCGCCGGTCCGGGCGCCGCACCCATGCTCCGCGGCTTGTGGCGGGCGCAGAGGCGTGGTATCACCGGTCTTGTCCGCCTGGGCGTGCCAGGCGGCGCATCGCAGCCCCTGGGGAATCCCCCCTGCCCTCCGACCCAGCCCCTGCCATGACCATAGACTTCCACACCCACTGCTTTCCCGGAAAGATCGCCGCTGCGGCCCTGGAAAAAATGAGCCTCGCCGCGAACACCCCGCCCTTCACCGACGGCACGGCGGAGGGGCTGGCCGCATCCATGCGGCAGGCGGGGGTGGACCTTTCGGTCAACCTGCCTGTGGCGACGTCCCCCGCGCAGGTGGAAAAGGTGAACAGCGCGCTGATGGCCCAGGCGGAAGGCCTGCTGACCTCGGGCGTGCTGACCTTCGGCTGCATGCACCCGGACTATGCCTGGCCCCGGAAGGAGCTGCGGCGGCTCCGCGAAAACGGCATGCGGGGCATCAAGCTGCACCCCGCCTACCAGCGCACGGACATCGATGACATCCGCTATTTGCGGATCATGGGATGGGCGTCCGAAGAAGGCCTGGCCATCGTGACGCACGCCGGGCTCGACATCGGCATCCCCGGAAAGGACTGGGCCCCCGTGGAGGGCATCCTCCATGTGCTGCGCCAGGCGGCGCCGGAAAAGCTCGTCCTGGCGCACATGGGCGGCTGGGCCTGCTGGAAGGAAGTGGAGCGCAGCCTCTGCGGCGCCCCGGCCTGGTTCGACACGGCCTTCGCCCTCGGCCCCATCGCCCTGCGCGACCCCGCCAGGGCGCCCGCCTGCCCGGAGAACCTGGGCGCCGCGGACTTCACCCGGCTGGTCAGGAAGCATGGCGCCGGCAAGGTCGTCTTCGGCAGCGACTCGCCCTGGGAACGCCCCGCCCTCTACCGGAGCTTCATCCAGGGCACAGCGCTGGACGCGGAGGAAAAAGAGGCCATCTTCCACGGGAACGCGCAGCGGCTGCTGGGGCTGCCCTGACGGCGGCGCCGGCGCAAACGATCCATGGACGCACGGCACGCAAAGGAGGAGCGCCCGATGTGCATGATACAAAAGGCCGGACCCGGAGACCTTCCGGAGATCCTCCGGCTGCAATACCTTGCCTTCCAGGATGTGGCGGCGATGTTCCCCGGCAAGGCCATCCAGCCGCTGACGCAGACCCTGGAAGAACTGCGCGGGGAATACGACAAGGGCGCCGTCCTCAAGATGACCGCCGGCGGAGCGCTCATCGGATCGGTCCGCGCCTGGGAGCAGGACGGCACCGTCTTCATCGGCAAGCTCATCGTCCACCCCGGCCACAGGCGCCGGGGGCACGGCGCAAGGCTCCTGGCAGCCGTGGAACAGTGCTTCCCCGGCAGGCGCTATGAGCTGTTCACGAGCACCAAAAACCCGGAGAACATCCGGCTGTACGAGAAACTGGGCTACAGGATCTTCGCGCGCAGGGCCGTGGACAGCGACCTGGAATTCGTGTTCATGGAAAAAACAGGGGAAGGGGCCGGGATGCCCGCCGGGCAGGCGCAGGACCCCCGCCCTTTGGGCTGAAGCCCGGCCTGGCCCAACGCAAGGACAGGCAGGATATCCGCCATGTGCTGCTCATTCGACTTCCGGGGCAGGAACATCCGCCCGGCCGGTGAGGCCACGGTGCTGGACGCCGGCCGTACCGAGCTGCAGCTGCGCTTCGGCTTCCCGCTTGCCGGCGGCAGGCTGATCATCAACGCCCGCGCGGAAAGCGCCGCGGAAAAGCCCCTGTTCCGCGGGCCGCTCGCCCACGGGCGCATCCTCATCCCGGCGGACTGCTTCCACGAGTGGGACAAAGACAGGGTGAAGCACACCTTCCTGCTGCCCGGCCGGCAGGCCATGCTCCTGGCCGGGCTGCGCAGCGGCGGAGGCTTCGCCATCCTCACCACGGCGGCGAACAGGAGCATGGCGCCGGTGCATGGACGCATGCCCCTGGTGCTGGAAGAAGCATGGGCGCAGGAGTGGCTGGAGCCGGGGGATGGATACCGGGCCCTGCTGGGGCAGAGGCCGCCGGAGCTCATGCGCATCGCCGGTCCGGC
>CACZQM010000106.1 GCA_902783285.1 uncultured Desulfovibrio sp.
CAGCTCCCACGCCCTGGCGGCCGGCATATTGCGCACAGCAGGCCTCGACGTATCCTTCGGAGCAGAAGAAGCCGTATGCAGCGGCAAGATACGCGAAACCAAGGCGCCGTCAGACGAAACGCTCAAAAGAGTGGTCGAAGAGTGCCCTGAGCTCCTTCCCCTGTGCGCCGTTGTCATGGCGGCGGCCGTCATGGAAGGCGAAGAAGTCTCTTTGTCCCTTCCGGAATGTGAAGACCGCTTCACCCTGGCTCATTTTCTTTCGTACTGCGGGATATCAGAAGAAAACGGCATGTTGGGATCCGCAGGCGAAGGTGAGGCCCCGCGCGATTCCTGGATAGCTCCTTCCCCGGCATGGGCCATGGCCTTCGCGCTCTGCTCGTTCCTCGTGCCCAGGCTCAGGCTTTCCAATCCCCATGTCGTCAGCTTGCTGTATCCGCAGTTCTGGAGCGTGTACAACGGCCTTCCCCATCCCCGGATCAAGAGCCGCACTGAAGAAAAGGAGGAGAAGGAAGATGCAGCCGCTCCAGCCCGCAGACGCGTCATTGCCAAGGGAGCTTTTGGAGAGCTTCCAGCGCCCATTGCCAGAGACGATTTTTGAGCTTGAAGAGCAGATAGCCCGCATCGAGGAAGCGCAGGCAGCCTGTTCAGCAGCCATAAGGAAGCTCATGGAAAGCGAAGACATAGCCAGGGGAGTGGTTTTTCCCGCGCAGATCCATGAGCTCCACCAGCAAAAAAACATGCTGGAAACGCACAGGCAATACCGCAGGGTGCGCATAAGCAGGCTCAAGCTGCAGGAAACGGGATGCTAGGAACTATCGTTTTATGAGGTTGCCATGGAAAAAGTGCGATCATGCCGCCAGTGCGGCACGTGCTGCCGCGCCGGGGGACCGGCGCTGCACGTTGAGGATATGCCGCTTTTAAAAGAAGGCGTGCTCCAGCTGAATGATCTCTGCACGTTCCGTGCCGGGGAACTGGTGCGGGATACGTCGGACGGGCTCATCGTGCCGCTGCCTGCAGAGATAGTAAAGATCGCCCCTTCTTCCGGAGCTCGTCCGGACGACTGGGCATGCCGCTTCCTCACAGGCGATAACCGCTGCTTCATACACGGTTCAAAGCCGGCGGAATGCCAGGCCCTTTTTTGTGAAGACCCCTCCGCCCTCCTTTCCATGCAGGACCATGAAAGGCTGGACAGGCTGGGGATCCTGCAAGGGCTCGACGCGCCGGCATGGCTCGCAGAGAGCGTTGAATCCCATGAATCGCGCTGTTCGTATGCCAGGCTTGCAGAGCTGGCGGAAAACATGGATTCCGACGGGGAGGCGCGGCGCGCCTTTCTCGAGACCGTGGAATACGACCGGCAATTCCGCGGCCTTGTGGCGGAAAAGGGCCGCGTCAGGCCTGAAATGCTGGATTTTCTCTTTGGCAGGCCGCTGTTGAAGACCATCATCATGTTTGGCATCGACGCCCGCAGGAATGCAGACGGCAGCACCACCCTTGTGCAGATGGCAACGATGCCCCATTCCGGAGGCAGATCATGATCATAGTGACAGGTGGCGCCGGGCTCATCGGCGCCAATATGATATGGGAGCTGAACAGGCGCGGCATGGACGACATCCTCGTCGTGGACAATATCGCCTCCACCGAGAAATGGAAGAATCTTTCCCATCTGCGCTACAGCAACTATATGCACCGCAGCGCTTTCCTTGAACAGCTGAAAAGCGGGAAGAAACTGGACGGCGTGGAGGCTGTCATCCACATGGGGGCGTGTTCCTCCACCACGGAACGCGACGGCGATTTCCTCATGGAAAATAATTTCCACTATACCGTGGAAGTGTGCCTTGCCGCGCTCGAGGCGGGTGCCCGCTTCATCACAGCCAGCAGCGCGGCCACATACGGGGGCGGTGAACTGGGCTTCTCGGACAGCCTGGACCTCATGCCCAGGCTCCTGCCGCTGAACATGTACGGCTATTCCAAAAAGCTCTTTGACATGTGGTGCCTCAGGCAGGGACTGCTCAGCGAAGTGGTCAACCTTAAATTCTTCAATGTCTATGGACCGGACGAATACCACAAGGGAAGCATGATGAGCATGGTGTGCCGTGCCGTCCCCCAGGTGAGGGAAACGGGCAGGATACGCCTTTTCCGCTCCGGCGATCCGGCATACGGAGACGGCGAATTCTTTCGCGACTTCGTCTATTCCAAGGACTGTGCCGCCCTCATGTGCTGGTTCATGGAAAACAGGTCCTGCAACGGCATCTTCAATGTCGGCACAGGCAAAGCCCGCAGCTGGAACGATCTGGCGCATGCCGTGTTCGCCGCCATGGACGTGGCTCCGGACATCGAATATTTTGACATGCCGGAACATCTCAAGGGCAAGTACCAGTATTTCACCGAGGCCGACATGTCCTGGATGGAGCGCGAACACTGCCCCCTGAGGTTCCATACCCTGGAAGAAGGCGTCAGGGACTACGTCTGCAATTATCTGCTCAAGGACGACCCCTACCTTTGTTCTATAAGGTAGTTTGGCACGGAAAGCGTGGTGGAACGTCCTATGGCGTGTGAACATGGGAGCATTGCCTGATCCATCCGGCAAACGCAGGGAGCACATGGACGACCCTAAAGCCGGACTTTCCGTGACCACGGCAGAATCCGGACAGAAGCTGCTGAATTTCCTGCGCCGCCGCGTGGATGCGGCAGACGGCGAACTGCACCGCTGGATACGCACAGGCCAGGTGCGCATAGACGGCAGGCGCGCCAAGGCCTTTGACCGCGTGGAGGAAGGGAGC
Organism: uncultured Desulfovibrio sp.; assembly: GCA_902783285.1. Lineage (GTDB taxonomy): Bacteria > Desulfobacterota > Desulfovibrionia > Desulfovibrionales > Desulfovibrionaceae > Mailhella. The sequence goes on from CACZQM010000106.1 coordinate 2,781, forward strand.
CAGGTGCGCGTTCCGCCCTTCGCTTCCGTCCGCCAGGCAGAAGGGCGGGCCATGGAACCTGCGCATGAAGAAGGCGTCCTGCACGGAATGCCGCCCATCGTGCATGAGGACGAAGATATCCTTGTCCTCGCCAAGCCCGCAGGATTGCCGTCCCAGGGCGGCACAGGCCATGCCGACAGTGCCGCGTCGCGCGTGGCGCGGGCCTTTGCAGGCGCCTGTTTCGTGCCCGCGCCGGCGCACAGGCTGGACAGGGACACGACGGGGCTGCTCGTTTTCGGCAAGACCTACCGGTCACTGCGCTTCCTTACGGATGCCTTTGCCGGGCGGGGAGCATGCCGGGTGCGGAAGGACTACCTGGCATGGGTCGATGGAAGGTGGGAAGACCAGCCTCCGGAATTGCGCGACCTTCTTGTCCGGGACGGGCAGACGCGCCTCATGCGCGTCTGCGGACGGAACGATCCCCAGGAAACACTGGCGGAAGCCGTGGTGGCCCGCCTCCTGGCCTCACCGCTGCTCGGACGCCGCATCGAAGGCAGGATGCGCACCCTCCTGCTTCTGCAGCTGCTTACGGGGCGAACGCATCAGATACGCGCTCAGCTTTCCTCCAGGGGCCATCCTGTGTCCGGCGACCCCTGGTATGGCAGCGGAGGAAGGCTCAAGCTGCATGCCTTCCGCATCATCCTGCCCACGCCGGACGGCCGCAGCATGGCGCTGGAACTGCCCCCTCCATGGGGAGGACCATGGCAGGTCCCGGATCCCGCTCTGGATGCCGCAAGAAAAGACCCTTCCATCCTCCAGGGAGCATAACGTTGCCCCAGGCGTTGCCAAGCGGCTGGAAAAGTGAGAAGGAAAGGCGTTTGTCACATTCAATGCGGTCCCGGCCGCATCATGATCTTGGGAGATATCCATGCAGGAAATGATCCTTGGCGAGATCGTCACGCTTTTTGTCCTTTCCATAGCCGTCGTGCTCGTTTGCCATCGATTCAGGCTGCCTTCCATCGTGGGTTTCCTGCTCACCGGCGTTCTGTGCGGACCTTCCGCCCTGGGACTTGTGGAAAACAAGGAGATGGTGGACATCATGGCGGAAGTGGGCGTCGCCTTCCTGATGTTCTCCATAGGCATGGAGCTTTCCGGAAAGGAACTCATGCGCATGAAAAAGCCCCTGCTCGTCGGCGGTTCGGCCCAGGTGCTGTTCACCACGGCGTGCGTGTTCCTGCTGGCCTTCTGGTGGAGCGGCGTACGGCACGGGATCATCTACGGATGCATGGTCACCCTTTCCTCCACGGCCATCGTGCTCAGCCTCCTTCAGCAAAAGGCGCAGGCCGAGGCGCCTCACGGGCGCGTATGCCTTGCCGTGCTCATTTTCCAGGATCTGGCCATCGTGCCCATGGTGCTCATCTTCCCCCTGCTCGGCGGCGGGCTGGAATTTGAAACGGAATCCATGCTCCTTGCCCTGGGCAAGGGGCTGATCGTCATCACCTGCATCCTGCTCTTCGGCAAGTTCGTCCTCCCAAGGCTGATGTTCAGCGTGGTCAGGACGCGCAGCCGCGAGCTCATGCTCATGGCCACGCTTGGCCTGTGCCTGACGGTGGCGCTGATCACTTCGTGGGTCGGCCTTTCCCTTTCGCTGGGTGCCTTCCTCGCAGGGCTCATGATGGCGGAATCTGAATACAGCCTGAATACGCTGGAAAGCATCATGCCTTTCAAGGAAGTGTTCTCCAGCATCTTTTTCATGTCCGTCGGCATGCTGCTGGACGTGAGCTTTTTTGCCGGGCATGTCCCTGCGGTGCTGTTATGTGCGGTAGCCATCATCGCCATAAAGATACTCATGACCCTGCCGGCCGTGCGCATGCTGGGATATTCCCTGCGCACGGCGATCATCAGCGCCTTCTGCCTCGCCCAGGTGGGCGAGTTCTCCTTCGTCCTTGCCAAGTCTGCCCTGGAACTGGAACTCATAACCAATGACGCCTACCAGATATTCCTCGCTTCCAGCATAGCCACCATGGTGATGACGCCGCTGCTCATCGGCGCTGCGCCGGCGGCGGCTTCCCTCGTCCTTGACAAGTTCAGATCAGGAGCAAAGTCCGTTGCCGCCGAAGAAGAGGGCGCCGGGGAGGAGGTGCCGGACATCGTGCGCGACGGCCGGCTTTTAAAAGACCATCTGATCATCATCGGTTTTGGCATAGGCGGCAAGATGCTGGCCCACGGGGCGAAACGCTGCGGGATCCCCTACATCATTTCCGAGATGAACCCGGACACGGTGGAAAAATTCCGCGGGACAGAACCCATCCGCCATGGCGATGCCACGTTCCCGCTGGTGCTTGAGCACCTGGGCGTAGCCACGGCACGCGCCCTGGCCATCGTCACTTCCGATCCGGCTGGCGGACGGGCCATCATCGCCAATGCCAAAAAGATCAATCCTTCCCTGCACATCATCGTGCGCACGCGTTTTTTGGGGAACCTGGACTCCTACAGGAAAGTGGGCGCCAATGAAGTCATCCCCGAAGAATTCGAAACGTCGCTGGAGATCTTCGCCCGCGTGCTCACCCATTACCTTGTGCCCCGCCAGACCATCGACAGGTACGTCACCCTTATCCGGCAGGAAAATTACGGCATGGCGCGCAAGCTGGACATGGGCGGCTCGATCATGTCCAGCCTGCCAGACCTGCAGCTTTCCGCCTTCAGCGTGGAGGAGGGATCGCCCGTGGCCGGAAAGACCATAGGGGAATGCGCCCTGCGCAAGCAGTACGGGATCACCGCCGCGGGCGTCAGGCACGGCAGCACCATCAACAACACGCCTAACGCCGATACCGTATTGAGCCCCGGTGACATCGTGTACCTGCTGCTGACGCCGGAAACGCAGGCGGCGGCCTCCTTCCTTTTCCACAGCTCGCATGGGGATGGTGATGCATGACGGCGGCCGGCAAGGGTCTGAACTCCCTGGATGAAAACGAACGCCGTGAGTACTGGGCGGCTCTTGCCCTGCGCTGCATGCGGGGGCTGGGCATCCGTTCCGTTTGCTCCCTGCTCAGGCATTACGGCTCAGCCTATGCGGCCTATGCTGCGCGCGGCAGATGGGAAGAAGCCGGCGTATCCATACCAGGGAACATGCACGAAGCGGAGGATGCGTGGCGGGCAAGGGCCAAGCCGGAATGGGATGCCGCCCGCAAGACAGGCGCTTCCATCATCCTGTGGACGGATCCCCTCTACCCGCGGCAGTTGAGCGAGCTCGAAGATGCTCCGGCCCTGCTCTACGCGCTTGGGCGCCTGGAATTGCTGGCAGCGCCCATGGTGGCCATCGTCGGTTCAAGGGAATGCAGCCAGGCTGCAGCCGACATGGCATCAGCCGTCGCCGGCGGGCTTTCCGCCATGGGCGTGTCCGTTGTTTCGGGCATGGCCCGCGGCGCAGACAGCTACGCCCATGCCGCGGCGATGCGCGGCGAAGGAAAGTCCGTAGCGGTGCTGGGCACGGGCGTGGACGTGGCCTATCCCGCCAGCAATACCGGGCTTTACAGGAAACTTGCCGAAAGCGGGCTGGTCGTCAGCGAGCTCCCTCCGGGATGCCCGGCGCGGCCGGGCGCCTTCCCCGTGCGCAACCGCATCGTGAGCGGGCTTTCCATGGGTGTCTTCGTGGCGGAGGCCGCTTCCCCGCAAAGCGGCAGCCTGATCACGGCGCGCCATGCAGCGGATCATGGCAGGAGCGTGTATGTGCCGTCTCCTGATTCTCTGAGCGGGCCCTACCGTGAAGGGACAAGGCTCCTGCTCATGGAAGGAGCGCAGCCTGTATCCAGCGCCGAGCACATCGTTGCGGATCTTTTTCCGCAGCTCCTGCCGCACGCCCAGCCCTTGCGGAAGGAAGTCCCAGCCGGCGCATCAGGAGAGGAAGCGGGAGCTGCGGCGGGGCAAAGGCCTTCCTCTCCGGAAGGCGGGACCGGCATGCGGGAGGAGGCGCAGGCCGGAGGCTGGGAAGAGCCTGCCGGACCTTCCGCTCCTGAAGAGGCGATCCGCCGCTACCCCCTGAAGGAAAAGCCCATCCTGGCCAAGCCCAGGTCTTCATCGGTCCCGCAGACCGAAGAAGAGGAAGCTTTGCTCAGCATCCTTGACAGGGGCCCTGTTTCCGCAGATGACCTGCTGCAGGAGGCCAGGGAGAGCGATCCGCGCATGAACTGGACCGCGGCAAGCGTCAGTGCCGTGCTCATGGTGCTGGAAGTCAAGGGGCTGGCGCGCAGGCGCGCAGATTCCCGCTATGAGCCTGCCCGATGAAGCGCATAGACGAGATCATGCGGGACCTCCCCGCCCCGGCCCGGGCGTTCCTGGCGTGGATGGAATTCCAGAAGGGCGCTTCGCAGGCCACGGTGCTTGCCTACGGCATGGACATCCTGGAATTTGAAGGCTACCTCGCCAAGCGGGGACTTTCGCTGGCAAGGCCGGAAGCCGTCACGAAGCGGGCGGTGCAGGGTTTTTCTTCCGAACTGTTCAAAAGCGGCATGGCGCGCAGCTCCATAGCCCGCAAGCTCTCTTCGCTGCGTTCGCTTTTCCGCCATCTCCAGCGCCTGCGCAAGATAGGGGCCGATCCGAGCTCGGGAGTGCACAATCCCAAGCAGGATCAGCGCCATCCGGCCATGCTCAACGTGGATCAGGTGTTCTCGCTGCTGGATGGCTGCAGCTGCGATGGCGCATCGGATGGAGGCGGTGCCCAGGGGGCGCTCGCCCTGAGGGACGCGGCGCTGCTGGAGCTGCTTTACGGATCCGGCCTGCGCATTTCCGAAGCGCTGGGGCTCAACATATCCGACATCCGCCTTCAGACGCCCCTTGTCACCGTCATGGGCAAGGGGTCCAAGCAGCGGCAGGTCCCCCTGAGCGACAGCAGCATGCAGGCTCTGGCCCGGTGGCTTGAGGCAAGGGGCGACGTCCCCCCCTCTCCCGGAGAACAGGCGCTGTTCATCGGGAGCCGGGGGAAGCGGCTCGACCGCAGGCAGGCCGCGCGCATCCTGGAGGAGCATGCCGCCGCCGCGGGCATACCGCAGCATGTCTCGCCCCATGACATGCGCCATTCCTTTGCCACGCATCTGCTTGAGAGCGGAGCAGACCTGCGTTCCGTGCAGGAACTGCTCGGCCACAGCCGCATCTCCACGACGCAGCGCTACACCCACCTGGACATGAATGCGCTTTCACGCGTGTACGATGCGTCGCATCCGCTTTCCGACCAAAAGAAAAAGGCAGGCGGCTGAAAAGCGCCGCCCGGCCTGTCAGGGCTGCTTCACAAGGGAAAAGGCGCGCTCCATGTCATAGGCGCCGTCCCTGATCGTGCCTTCGGCGCAGACCTTGTCGCCTATCTCTATCCCCTGGCCGTCTATCTGATCCAGCGCCTTCTGGTCGAAACCGGAGATGAAGACCCGCGTTTCGCCATCCACCAGCTCATAGGCCAGGAAGCGCCCGTTTTCGGAATATTTCGATCCAAAGACGCCGCATGTCTTCTTCCCGG
>CACZQM010000107.1 GCA_902783285.1 uncultured Desulfovibrio sp.
CCCCCGCATCTTTGAATTCGGCCTCATCGAAAAGGCACGCCGCCATGCCATGCGCATCGTCCTGCCCGAGGGCGAAGAAGACCGCCTCATCCTCGCCGCAGGCATACTCCTGCGCCGCGAAGTGGCCAAGATCATCCTCATCGGCGATCCCGAAAAGATCCGCGCGCGGGCTGCGGAACTGGGGACGGACGTTTCCTCCGCCGAGATCGTCAAGCCCGCGGACGCGCCTTACTTCGAAGACTTCGCCGCCACCTACGCCGAACTGCGCGCCAAGAAGGGCATCACCCTGGAGCAGGCGCGCGAGCGCATGACCGACGCGACCTACTTCGGCACCATGATGATCTACAAGGACATGGCCGACGGCATGGTCTCCGGCGCGGTGAACACCACGGCCCACACCGTGCGCCCCGCCCTGGAGTTCATCAAGACCAAGCCCGGGGCCTCCATCGTGTCCAGCGCGTTTTTCGTCTGCCTCAAGGACCGCGTCAACACCTATGGCGACTGCGCCATCAACCTCGACCCCGATGCGGCGCAGCTGGCCGACATCGCCGTGACCACGGCCGACACCGCCAAGGCCTTCGGGCTCGAGCCCCGCGTGGCCATGCTCTCCTACTCCACCGGCACTTCCGGCAAGGGCCCCAGCGTGGACAAGGTGCGCGAAGCCACCCGCCTCGCCAAGGAAAAGGCCCCCGGGATGCTCATCACCGGCCCCATCCAGTACGATGCCGCCGTCGATCCCGTGACCGCCAGGACCAAGATGCCCGGCGATCCCGTGGCCGGGCAGGCCAGCGTGTTCATCGTGCCCGACATCAACACCGGCAACAACCTTTACAAGGCCGTGCAGCGCTCCGCGGGCGCCGTGGCCATCGGCCCCGTGCTGCAGGGGCTGCGCAAGCCGGTCAACGACCTTTCGCGCGGCTGCACCGTGCCGGACATCGTCAACACCGTGGCCATCACCGCGATACAGGCCCAGGCCGACAAGGGCCTTGCCTGATAAGGCATCCCGCATCGTCCCAGCCCCTGCCCTTCACCGCCACACCCGCCAGCGCGGGGACGGCCCAACCCCATAGAGGAATCGATCCATGGTCAAAAAAATCCTTGTCATCAACGGTGGCAGTTCTTCCTTCAAGTACCAGGTGCTCGAAAAAGAGACGGAGCGCCGCCTCTGCCAGGGCCTCGTCGAAAAGATCGGCGCCGAAGGCAGCATGCTCACGCACAAGCGCTTCCTTGAAAACGGAGAGACCGAAAAGTTTGAATACCCCGGCAACTACGCCACCCACGCCGACGGCATGGCCAAGGTCGCCGAAGTGCTCATGACCCCCGAACTCGGAGGCGTCATCAACGACAAGGCCGAGATCGTGGTCATCGGCCACCGCGTGCTCATGGGCGGACCGGACTATCAGGAAGCCCTGGTCACCGAGGAAGTCAAGCAGGTCATCCGCGACTACATCCCCCTCGGCCCCCTGCACAACCCGGCCAACCTCACCGGCATCGAAGCCATGGAAAAACTCTTCCCCGGCGTGCCCAACGTTGCCGTTTTCGACACCGGGTTCCACGCGACCATGCCTGACTACGCCTACACCTACGCCATCCCCAGGGACCTGGCGGCAAAGCACCACATCCGCCGCTACGGCTTCCACGGCACATCCCACCGCTTCGTTTCCAAGGCCGGCGCCGCCCTGCTCGGCAAGAAGCCCGAGGAAGTGAACATCATCGTCTGCCATCTCGGCAACGGCAGCTCCGTGTCCGCCGTGCGCGCCGGCAAGTGCGTGGATACGAGCATGGGCCTCACCCCGCTGCAGGGCCTCGTCATGGGCACGCGCTGCGGCGACATCGACGCCGCCGTCGTCCCCTTCCTGATGAAGACCGAAGGCTTCACCCCTGACGAGATGGACACCCTGATGAACAAGAAGTCAGGCTTCCTCGCCCTCTGCGGGCACAGCGACAGCCGCGACATCGAAGCCGGCCGCAACGCCGGTGACGCCGCCTGCGAACTCACCTTCAAGATGCAGTGCTACTCCGTCAAAAAGTACATCGGCGCCTACATGGCCGCTCTCGGGCATGTCGACCTGATCGCCTTTGCCGGCGGCATCGGCGAAAACGCCGTCTCCGTGCGCGCAGGCATCCTGGAAGGGCTGGAGGAATTCGGCATCGAGCTCGATCCGGAACTCAACAAGGTGCGCCGCGGCGACCACCACTTCATCAACAAGGCTTCCTCCCGCGTGAAGATCGCCGTCATCCCCACCGACGAAGAGCTGGAGATATCCCGCATCTCCGTGCGCATCGTCGAAGAAGGCAAGTGATCTCCCCTCCCCGGCATACGCAGCAGGCCGCCGCAAGGCGGCCTTTTCTTTGGACCAGGCATGCCGGGCATCCTCTCTGGACAGGGACGCGCCACCCCTGCTATGATGGTGCATCGCAACAGGCAAAGGAGTCATGCATGGAATACAGGCAATTCGGCGATGACTATGTGGTGAGGCTGGACAGGGGGGAGGAAGTCGTTTCCTGCCTGTCGGAGATCTGCTCCCGGGAAGGCATCCGCCTGGGCATGGTGCAGGGGCTCGGAGCGGCGGACCGCGTGGTCATCGGGCTCTACGACGTGGGCAGCCGCATTTACCACAAGACGACCCTGGAAGGCCCCATGGAGATCACCTCGCTTGCCGGGAACATCTCCCGCAAGGACGGTGCGCCCTACCTGCATCTGCATATCAACGTCTGCGACCGGCAGATGCACGTGCTTGGCGGGCATCTCAACGAGTGCCGCATCTCCGCCACCGCCGAGATCTTCATCCGCTCCATGGCGGGCGAAGTCGGCAGGCGCCTGGACGACGCGGTGACCGGGCTGAACCTCTACCAGTTTGACTGAGCGCGGCATCCCCGCCGGGAACAGGAACGACCGATGGAAGAAAACGCAGAAGGAAGCGGAACCATGCCCGCTATGGAGCTCTGCTTTGAACTTGACCGCAGGCACCTCTCCCTGACCGAGATCGAAGCCCTCGCTCCGGGCTACGCCTTCGCCGTCAAACCCGGCTCGCCGTCCCCCGTGGACGTCAGGGTCAACGGCACGCTCCTTGCGCACGGGCGCCTCGTGGACATGGGGGGCAAGATCGGCGTCGAGATAACCGAGACCTTGTAGGCCTCGCCCCACCCCCTGATCCTGCTGCCGCCGCGCCAGAGGCTGCGGGCGCAGAGGGCAGCCTATCCCCGCCCCGCACCGGCTCGATCAGGGAAACGGGGGCGGAACATCCTCACAGGCATCGAAAAAGCCCCGCATGCGGGGCTTTTCCGTCATGTACCGGTCCATGGGGAACGGTGCGTCCTTCCCGGTCCGGTCGGGAAGGGGACACCGGGGACGCATGCGGCGCTACATTTCCACCCGCACGGCGTTTGCCGCCCTCAGGGCCTTTTCCCTTGCTTCCTCGATGGAACTGCCCAGGGCCAGGGCGACGCCCATGCGGCGGTGGCCGGCGATCTCCGGCTTGCCGAAGAGGAACAGCTTGGTGTCTTCTTCCTCAAGGGCCTTGTCCACGTCATGGAAAACAGGCTGCCGGGACGTGCCTTCCGGCCTGATGACAGCGGAAGCCGCAGGGCCGTACTGGCGCAGATTGGGGATGGGCAGCCCGAGGACCGCACGGACGTGCAGGGCGAATTCGGAAAGGTTCTGCGAAATGAGCGTGACCAGCCCCGTGTCATGCGGGCGCGGCGATACTTCGCTGAAGAACACCTCATCGCCCCGGATGAAAAGCTCCACGCCGAAGATGCCCCAGCCTTTCTGCTTCCCGGCCAGGGCCGACGTGACGGCACCGGCGATGCGCCGCGCCTCGGCAAGCACGGCGGGCTTCATGGGGTGGGGCTGCCAGGACATGCGGTAGTCGCCATCCTTCTGGATGTGCCCTATGGGCTCGCAGAACGTGACGCCCCCGGCATGGCGGACAGTCAGCTGCGTGATCTCGTAGTCGAAGTCGATGAAGCCTTCGACGATGACGCGCCCGCCCCCGGCGCGCCCGCCGCTCTGGGCGTACTCCCACGCCGGGAGGACATCCTCCTCCTTCCGTATGACGCTCTGCCCGTGCCCGGAGGAGCTCATGACCGGCTTGACCACGCAGGGCATGCCGATCTCGCCGACAGCCGCGCGGAAATCCTCAAGGCTTTCCGCAAAGCGGTACGGCGAAGTCTTGATCCCGAGCTCTTCGGCGGCGAGGCGGCGGATCCCTTCGCGGTTCATGGTCAGGCGCGTGGCCAGGGCCGTGGGGACCACATGGTAGCCCTCGGCCTCCAGTTCCAGCAGGGTGTCCGTGGCAATGGCTTCGATCTCCGGCACGATGAGCGCCGGCTTTTCCTTTTCCACGAGCGCGCGCAGGGCCTTGCCATCGAGCATGGAAATGACATGGCTGCGGTGGGCGACCTGCATGGCAGGAGCGTTTGCATAGCGGTCCACCGCGATGACTTCGATGCCCAGGCGCATGGCTTCAAGGGCGACTTCGCGCCCAAGCTCGCCGGAACCGAGGAGCATGAGCCGGGTGCCCGTCGGCGAAAGAGGCGTACCAAAACTGACCATGGATCCCTCCGGGAAATATGTTGCAGCATGGAAGGAACAGCGGCGCGGTCTCACGGCAAGCCGCGGATCCGTCCCCAGGCTGTCCTGTGAACTATGCACAGCATATAACTGATTGTCCGCGCGATGGCAATCCCCTGCGGCCAGGCCGCGTGCCTGCCTGCAGGGGCCCTGCCGCCTGATCAAAAAAGCCGGACGGGGAACA
>CACZQM010000108.1 GCA_902783285.1 uncultured Desulfovibrio sp.
CGCGCACTGACCACCGAGATCAAGCGCGCCCGCCAGATGGCCCTGCTCTTCTACACGTCCGCCCACAGCACCGATGTGCTGAAGAAATCCAACATCTGAGGCATAAGGAGAATACCATGAAAGTCATCCTTCGTGCCGATGTGGAAAAACTCGGCCACCTTGGCGACATCGTCAATGTCAAGAACGGCTATGGCCGCAACTTCCTGCTCCCGCAGAAGCTGGCAAGCATTGCCACTCCCGCCAACATCAAGGTCTTTGAGCTGGAGCGCAAGAAGCTGCAGGCCCGCATGGATGCCCTGCGTGCTTCCGCTTCGGAGCTCGCTGCCAAGCTCGAGGGCGTGGTCGTGACCATCCCCATGCGCGTCGGCGAGAACGACAAGCTGTACGGTTCCGTGACCCCCGCCATGATCGGCGACGCCCTGGCCGCCATGGGCATCGAAGTGGACCGCCACCGCCTGCTGCTGGACGGGTCCATCCGCACCCTTGGCGAACATGCCGTCCGTGCCCGCCTGCATCCCGACATCGTGCCTTCCTTCACGGTCAATATCGTGTCGGAAGACAAGCGCGGCCAGGCTGAGCCGGAAGCCGTGGAAGCCGAAGCGCCCGCTGCTGAGGCCGAGGCTCCGGCCGAGAACGCGTAGTCCGTAAGCCCATGTCACAGCAGGATACCTCTGCGATCCCATCCGCCGCCCCCTCGCAGGGCGGCGGATCGCGTTCTTTCCAGCGGCGCCAGCAGCAGCCGGCTGCGGACCGTGCCCAGGAGCTCCTGCAGCGCCGCGTGCCTCCGCACAGCGAAGAGGCGGAGCAGGCGGTCCTCAGCGGCGTCTTCCTGCGCCAGGATCTTTTGCACGAGATCATCGACGAGCTGGCCCCGTCGGATTTCTATGTCCCAGCGCACAGGCTCATCTTCGGCGCGTTCGTTTCGCTTTTCCAGCAGAACGGGGCCGTGGACATCGTGACGGTCTTTGACTGGCTGAAGGACCACGGGCAGCTGGAGGAAGCCGGCGGGGGCGCATACCTGGCCGAACTCAGCAAGGCCGTGGTCAGCGGCGCCAACGCCGTCCACTGGGCGAAGATCGTGCGCGACAAGTCGACGCAGCGCGCCCTCATCGACGCCTCTGCCGACATCATCAGCAACTGCTACGACGCCTCCAAGGACGTGCCCGAGCTCATCGACGAGTCCGAGCGCGCCATATTCGCCATATCCGAGCGCGCCAACAGCAGGACGTTTTCCAGCAGCGGTGAACTGGTGAGCTCTGTTTTCGACGAGCTGACCGTGCGCTACTCCAAGAAGTCCGCGACCACCGGCGTGACCACCGGCTACCGCGGGCTGGACAAGATGACCAACGGGCTCCAGCCTTCCGATCTCATCATCATCGCCGCCCGCCCCTCGATGGGCAAGACGGCCTTTGCCCTGAACGTGGCCCTGCGCGCCGCCATGGCCGCGGGTTCGACCGTGGCCGTGTTCTCCCTGGAGATGAGCAAGGAATCCCTCATCGAGCGCATGCTCAGCCTCTGGGGCAAGGTGGAGCTTTCGCGCCTGCGCAACGGATTCCTCGAAGACAAGGACTGGTCCCGGCTTTCCGTGGCTGCAGACGCCCTTTCCCGCGCCAAGATATACATCGATGATACGGCCGGGCTTTCCCCGCTCACCCTGCGCGCCCGCTGCCGCCGCCTCAAGGCAGAACACGGGCTCGACCTCGTCATGGTGGATTATCTGCAGCTCATGCACTCTGCGCGCAATGATTCACGCGAACTGGAGATATCGGACATCTCGCGCAATCTCAAGGCCCTTGCCAAAGAGCTGAAGATCCCCGTTGTCGCCTTGTCGCAGCTCAACCGCAAGGTCGAGGAGCGCACCGACAAGCGCCCTGTGCTTTCAGACCTTCGCGAATCCGGCGCCATCGAACAGGATGCGGACGTGATCATGTTCATCCACCGGGAAGACGCCTACAACAAAAAGAACGAGCGCCCCAAGACGGGCATCGCCGAGATCATCATAGGCAAGCACAGGAACGGTCCCACGGGCACGGTAGAGCTTTCCTTCAGGCCGGAGTACACTTCCTTCGAAGACCTGGACACCATGCATTACGACGCCTCCCAGGCGGAGGCGGCGCCCGCCAGGTAGGGCGGATGCCCGGTCAAAAAAGGAAATTCTTTTCCTTGACTGCCAAAAGGCGGCGTGTTAATATCCCCCGTTCTAGAGCCAATAAGGAGAATCATTGTTATGAAAAGGACATATCAGCCCCACAAGATCAGCAAAAAACGCACGCACGGATTCCGCGCCCGCATGAGCACTCCTACGGGCCGCGCCGTCATCAACCGCCGCCGCGCCAAGGGCCGCAAGCAGCTTTCTGCCTGACGCGCCAGGCTTTGCTGGGTGCCCGTGGCGGGGCTCCCGGAGCACATTACAAATGTCATGGGCGCGACGTTGTACGCCACGCCCGCATTTGCGTTTAATTTTCGGGAAAGCAGAAATCTTTCATGCCGCTGACATGGTCGAGAAAGCGGCGCATCACGCGCCGGGCGGAATATGCCGCCTGCTACAGCAGGGGGACGCGCCGCCAGACAAGGCATTTCGTTGTTTTTGCCCTGCCTTCTCCTGCGGGGGAGGAGGGCAGGCTGGGACTTGCCGTCACCAGGAAAAGCGGCTGCGCCGTGGAAAGGAACCGCATCAAGCGCGTCCTGCGTTCATTTTTCCGCCTGCACCAGCAGGCGATGCCCAGAATGGATATCGTCGTCACGCCCAAGAAATTCCTCCGGGCCGGCAAAGTCTGCCTTGCCCTGGCGGAGGCCGACCTGCTCCCCCTGCTGGGATCGCTTGCCGCTGAAGCGGAGGGGGGCGCGGCATGAAGACCTCGCAAAAGCTGCTCATCGCGCCCATCCGTTTTTACCAGCGCTTCCTTTCGCCCCTGCACGCGCCCTGCTGCCGCTTTTACCCTTCCTGTTCGGCCTATGCCATAGAGGCTATCCAGACGCACGGACCGGCCAGGGGCCTCTGGCTTGCGGGCCGCCGCATCCTGCGCTGCCATCCCGGCGACCCGGGCGGCTTCGATCCCGTGCCCCCGTCCAACAGCAACGACAACAACCCTGCGCCAGGCGCAGGTCCCCAGGAACACCATGGATAACCGCCGCCTCATCCTCGCCATCGTCATCAGCGCCGTCATCCTTTTTGGGTGGAACGCTTTTTCCGATTACATGGGCTGGACGCCTGAACCCGCTCCGGTGGCCGAAAACGCACAGACAGGCGAAGCTCCCGCTCCCGCAGCGCCCCAGGCGCCCGCTGCCCCGGCCATGCCCGTGGCCCGGTTCACGCCCTCTGAAGGGCGGCTGGTCAACGTGGAAACGCCCCTCTACAAGGCCGTATTCCATACGGGCGGGGGCATACTCCAGTCCTTTGAGCTGAAAAACTACGATGCCGGCATCGTGCCGGGATCGCCCAGGTTCAACATGATCTCCCAGGCTGCGGCGACCGTGGCCCCCATGGGGCTGCTGGTCAACGGCCACCCCACATGGAACATGGGGCAGTGGAGCTTTGAGGGCTCGGACGTGCATCTGGATTCCGGCGATGCTTCGCTGACCTTCCGCGGGCAGATGGACGGGCTCGACATCACGCGCGTCATCACCTTCCACGCGGACACCTACCTGATGGACGAGACCGTCAGCCTGCTCTCTGCGGCGGGGGAACCTTCCGCCCGCGTGAGCTACAGCCTGGGCACCACCGACCTGAGCAGCGAGAGCACCTACGACAACATGAGCATGGCCTGGGAGATCAAGGGCTCGCTCAAGCGTGAGATCGACGTCAAGGACCTGACTGCAGAGGGCGTCATGTCCAGCGGCAGCATCCAGTGGGCGGGAACGATGAGCAACTACTTCCTGGCCGCGGTGCTGCCCGACCAGAGCCGCGAATGCGTCTTCAAGGGGCGCATCACCGACGGCGGCGTCTGGCGTTCCGCCGTGGAACTGCAGGGCGTGCAGGTGGCTCCCGGCCAGGCTGCGCAGCTCAGCAATTCCTGGTGGATAGGTCCCAAGAGCCGCGACCTGCTCGCCAAGGCCCCCAACGACCTGAGCTCCTCCGTCGACATGGGCATATTCAGCTTCCTTGCCATCCCGCTGCTCATGCTGCTCACCTGGTTCCAGTCCTTCCTGGGGAACTGGGGGCTGGCCATCATCCTGCTCACCATCCTCATCAAGATCGCCTTCTGGCCGCTTTCGCGCAAGAGCTTCAAATCCATGGAGCAGATGAAGAAGCTCCAGCCCATGATGAAGCAGATCCAGGAGAAGTATAAGGATGACAAGCAGGCGCAAAGCAGGGAGATGATGCAGCTGTACAAGACCTACGGCGTCAATCCCATGGGGGGATGCCTTCCCATCCTCATCCAGCTGCCGGTGTTCGTGGCCCTGTACCAGGCGCTGCTCAACTGCATCGAATTGCGGCATGCATCCTTCATCACCTACCTGCCCGGCACCGACCTGCTCTGGCTGGCAGACCTTTCCGTGAAGGATCCCTTCTACATCACTCCCCTGGTCATGGGCGCCACCATGTTCCTGCAGCAGTGGCTCAGCCCTGCCATGGGCGATCCGCAGCAGCGCAAGATCATGATGCTCATGCCTGTCATCTTCACGGTCATGTTCATCAACTTCCCCTCGGGGCTGGTGCTCTACTGGCTCTGCAACAACATCCTTTCCATCATGCAGCAGTCCTGGACCCTGCATAAAACAAAGTAGCAGCGAGCATATATGGACGCATCCAAGGAATTCCTCGGCAAAACGCTCGACGCCGCCATCGCGGAGGCATGCGCCTATTACGGCGTGCAGCGTGAAAAGCTTGAGGTCGATATCATAGAGGACGCCAAAACGGGGATCTTCGGCATCGTTGGCGCCCGCAAGGCAAAGATCAGGGCCCATGTGGTCAAGCTCCCCGCTTTCCTCAAGAACATGGATCCGGCCCAGGGCGCAGGAGACGGCGGATCTCCGGCCCAGGAAGAGCCAAAGCCCAGGCAGCGGGGGAAGAAGGCCGAGAAGGCCCCGAAAAAGCAGGCGGATGCTCCTTCTGCCGCCACGCTCCAGAAGGAAGAGGATCCCTGCGTGGAGCAGGCTGTCCAGGAAGCTGGAGCGCCTGCCGCTGCCGTGATGCCGCAGCCGGGACCGGAAGCAAAAGAAGCCGCTGGCGGGCAGCCGGGACCAGAGGCTGGAGAAGCCGCTGACGGGATCCGGCAGCCGGAGGCCGAGGCAGGCCTTGCCGCTGTTGAGGAAGAGGCCGCCGGGGAACAGATGCAGGAAGCCGAAAGGCCCCGGAAGGAGGCCCGGCGGGGTCGCCGCTCCCCCAGGCCTGCCGAAGGGGAATCCGTGCCGGCGCCGGCACGGGACGATGACCCGGAAGCGCCGGAAAGCGCCCTTCCCAGCCTGCCCCTCAAAGAACTTGACCAGGAAAAGCTGGCCGGGGAGGTCAGGACCGTCCTCGGCATGCTCGCAGCCCCTGTCCTGGGGATAGAGAGGGAAGAGCTGGACCTGTCCATGGAAGTGAACGAAGAGCGCGTGCTCGTTTCCCTGCGGGGCGACGACACCGGACTGCTCATAGGGCGCGACGGGCAGAATCTTGCTGCCATCCAGTACCTTGCCTCGCGCATCGTTTCCAGGAACATGAATGCGCAGGTCCGCCTGAACGTGGACGCCGGCGACTATCATATGCGCCAGGATTCCCGCCTTCATGAGCTCGCCCTCACGCTTGCCGAGCGCGTGAAGCAGACAGGCAAGCCCCAGACGACGCGCCCGCTGAGCGCCTACCAGCGCAGGGTCATCCATCTTGCCCTGCAGGATGACCCTGACGTGCTGACGCGCAGCTCCGGCGAAGGGGTGCTCAAGCACGTCGTCATACTCCGCCGCAAGGATTAACCCGTCCCGCGCGCCCGTGCGCGCAACGCAGGAGGACGCATGAAAAAGGCTTCCATTTCCCTGGCGCCGGAAGGTGCGCCGCTGATCGGCTTCCTCACCGTCGTTTCCCTGTGCTGCGCCATGCTCCAGTGCTGGCCGGCCACGGCCGTCGCCCTTGCGGCACTGTTTTTCACCCTGCATTTCTTCCGCGATCCGGAACGCGTCATCCCGCAGGATGAAGGCATCGCCGTCAGCCCGGCGGACGGACGGGTCATACGCATAACGGAGCGTGAGGATCCCATGACGGGCGAACGCCGCCAGTGCATCTCGATCTTCATGAACGTGTTCAATGTCCATGTGAACCGGGCCCCTGTGGAGGGGACGGTGGCGGCTGTCAACTACATCCCCGGCAAATATTTCAACGCTTCTCTGGACAAGGCCTCGACCGACAACGAGCGCTGCCTCTGGCTGCTCGAAGAAAAGGGCGGGGCACGCTGGACCTTCGTGCAGATCGCAGGGCTCGTGGCGCGGCGCATCGTGCCCCATGCCGAAAAGGGCGATGAGCTCCTCCGCGGGCAGCGCTTCGGCATGATACGCTTCGGATCCTGCGTAGAGGTTTACATCCCCGGCGGTTATGAGCCTGCCGTGCGCATAGGCAGCACGACGCTTGCCGGCCAGACAGTCATCGCGCGCGCGTCGCGCCAATAGCAGAAAGGCTACCCAGAGGGGGTCGATCATGGACGAACAGCGCAAGCATTTCCGGCGCGGCATCTATATCCTGCCGAACCTGTTCACCACGGCCA
>CACZQM010000109.1 GCA_902783285.1 uncultured Desulfovibrio sp.
GATCTTGCCTTCGCGCCCCGCCAGGGGGGAGGTGTTGATGCCGAAGCGCATGGAGACCGTGGGGTCGTCCACCTTGATGCGGGGCAGGGGGGTGGGGTCTGCGGCGGTGCAGACCGTGTCGCCGATGGTCACGCGTTCCAGCCCGGCCATGACGACGATGTCGCCGGGGGCGACTTCGTCCACGTCGACCATGTTCTTGCCCTGGTAGACCTTGAAGCTGGTGGCGCGCAGCGGCTCGGGCTGTCCGTCCGGACCGATGCACACGAGGGCGTCCTTGGTGTGCGCCCGCCCGTTCCTGATCCTGCCCACGGCGAGCCTGCCCAGGTAGTCGGAGTAGTCAAGGTCGGCAACGAGCATGTGGAAGGTCTGTTCGGGGTCGTAGCTGGGCGCGGGGATGTATTTGAGGATGGCGTCGAACAGCGGGGAAAGGTCCTTGCGCTCGTCGTTCAGGCTGTTCATGGCCACGGCGTCGCGTCCTATGGCGTAGAGCACGGGGAATTCCAGCTGGGATTCGCTGGCGCCGAGGTCGATGAACAGGTCGTACACGTCGTTGAGCACCTCGGCGGGTCGGGCGTCCTTCCTGTCGATCTTGTTCAGCACGACGATGACGGGCAGCTCCAGGCCGAGGGCCTTCTTGAGCACGAAGCGGGTCTGCGGGAGCGGGCCTTCGGAAGCGTCCACCAGCAGGATCACGCCGTCCACCATGGAGAGGGCGCGCTCCACCTCGCCGCCGAAGTCGGCGTGCCCGGGCGTGTCGAGGATGTTGATGCGCACGCCTTTCCAGCCTACGGCGCAGTTCTTGGCGGAAATGGTGATGCCGCGCTCGCGTTCAAGCTCCATGCTGTCCATGAGGCGGTCATCGACCACCTGGTCGGCGCGGAACATCCCGCTCTGCTTGAAAAGCCCGTCCACCAGCGTCGTCTTGCCGTGATCGACATGGGCTATGATGGCTATGTTTCTCAACGCCTCGTTGCGTTCCAGGCTGGCCACTGCTTGCTCCTTGATGAAAATGAAAAAAGCGCGCCCTATGTCGCCGGCGCGTCAGGCGCAGGCATATTAATGGATATCGCCGCGCAAGGCAAGCGCTGATCGCGCTGCCTGGCCGGGCGCCCATGATCCTGCGCCGCCGGCTGGATGCCTTTGGTAGAGGAGGTCCTGCCGGCATGGCGCGCGGAGAGTTGCCTTCCGCCGCGTTTTCGCGTATGCAGGGGCGGCTCGGTGCGGCCCGCACGCCGCCGGCCCCAGGAGGACCCCATGCAGCATGTCTTTTTCCCGGAGCGCGTCTGCTCCAAGGTGTTCAAGATCGACGTGGATGACGAGACCAGGACCATCCGCGACTTCCAGTTCCAGGGCGGATGCCCGGGCAACCTCAACGCCGTCAGCCGGCTCATCCGGGGCATGAAGATGGACGATGTCATCGAACGTTTTGCCGACATGCCCATCTGCTCCGGCTCCAAGGTCACGTCCTGCCCGGAGCAGCTGCGCAAGGCGCTGTTGGAGATGAAGGGCATGATGGATTCCGGGACGCAGCCGCAGCGCCCGCGCTTCGGGCTGGATCCCTTCTCAGGGCTGTTCCGGTAGGGATATCCCCGGCGATCTTTGGGCAAGGTAGGCGCGCAGGGCGGGCATGGATGCCCTGGCGTCTTCCAGCCCCAGCCAGTACCAGGCGGCCAGCTTGTCCATGTCGGCTTCCATGCGTCCGATATCCATGGGGCGCGAGGGGACGAACTGGAAGATCCGCCCTTCCCGTGCAAGGGCGTCCAGCGTGTCGCACTGCCGGTTGTAGTCAGCGTTGCTCCTGCCCAGGGACTCCGCGAGCGCCGGCCAGTTCCGGTAGGCGAGGCGCGCCAGGAACCTGCCCCGGCGCGGATCCCTGCGGAAGCTGCCATGGCGGGTGCGTGCGACCACGACATGCTCAAAGCCGTTGTCGAGCGCCCACTGGAAGGGGATCTTGCAGCTGCATCCGCCGTCGAGGCAGGGGATGCCGTCCACATCGACCATGGCGGAAACATAGGGCATGGTGCCCGAAGCGCGCATGGCGAGGCAGATGTCGCTGCACACGCCCTTTTCAAAGTATTCCGGCTGCCCTGTGCGGCAGTTGGTGGCTACGGCCACGAAGCGCCGGCGCGGGTCGTCCAGGCGCTCCCAGTCGATGGGGTCGAGCCTGCCTGCCAGTTCGCCGAACATGAAGTCGAAGCCGAAGGGGCTCTTGTTGCGCATCAGGGCGCGCATGCCGAAGTAGCGCGGGTCGTGCCGGTAGCGCAGGGGGATGCGCGCCGAGCGCCCGATCTGCCCCGTCACATAGCTCACGCCGTTGAGCGCTCCGGCCGACGTGCCGATGACGCAGGAGAAGTTGATGCCCTCGAGCATGAGGGCGTCCATCACGCCCGCGCCGTAGGTGCCGCGCAGGGCGCCCCCCTCCAGCACCAGGCAGCCTGGCGTGAGGTCCGTGGAGGCCATGCCGGAAGGCAGCCTGGATATGTCGTAAGTCTTTGAGCCCATGCATCCGCCTCGAATGCCTGCATTTTGCCAGATATGCCGCGCCTTGTCCACAAGGGCGCAAGGCGGCGGCCGGCACGCCGGGGCAGGAAAGCTTGCCCGGTGCGGCATGTGAAATAAATATTTTTTTGTTTCGCAAGGTTATTTATTTCCGCAAGACTTGACAAGAAAGGTTGGTTCAGAGCAGACTTGTCGGACGATGAATCATTGCATCGTCTTTTTGCGTCCCATCCCAGGGGACCGCGGCAGGGGAGGCCCCGGCGGCCAATGCGCATCTTCAGCAATCGAGGGATCACATGAACTTGACCGGTTCGGAAATTTTCTGCGAGGTCCTGGTGGAGCAGGGAGTGGACACGCTCTTTGGCTACCCCGGCGGTGCCGTGCTTAATTTGTACGACGCCCTCTACAAGTACCAGGACCGCATACATCACATCATCACCGCCCACGAACAGGGCGCGGCCCACGCGGCCGACGGTTACGCGCGCGCCACCGGCCGCACCGGCGTCGTGCTGGCCACCAGCGGACCGGGAGCGACCAACCTGGTGACGGGCATCGCCACGGCCTACATGGACAGCGTGCCCATGGTGGCCATAACCGGCAACGTGCCCAACTCCCTGATGGGGCAGGACAGCTTCCAGGAGGTCTATATCGCCGGCATCACCATGCCCATCACCAAGCATAACTTCGTGGTGGACAAGGTGGAGAACCTGGCGGACATCCTGCGCGAAGCCTTCACCATCGCCCAGACGGGCCGCAAGGGCCCGGTCCTGGTGGACATCCCCAAGGACGTCACCGCCGCCTCCTGCGCCTTCACCCCGGCCGCCCCGGCGCGCGATGAGTACCGCACCGTCATCGACGGCGCGGCCGTCGACCGCGCCGCCGAGATCATCAACGCCGCGCAGCGCCCCGTGGTCTATTACGGCGGCGGCGTGGTGGCGTCCGGCGCGGGCGACCACCTTTCCCGCCTCATGCACAAGGCGTGCATCCCCGGCGCCTACTCCCTCATGGCGGCCGGCGTGGTGAGCGGCGAGGATCCCCTCTGCCTGGGCATGGTGGGCATGCACGGCTGCCGCACCACCAACGTCGCCTTCGACCAGGCGGACGTGATGATCGCCGTGGGCACGCGCTTCAGCGACCGCGTGGCCCTGGCCCCTGACGAGTTCGGCCGCCGCGCCAAGCTCATCCAGATCGACATCGACCCCAGCGAAGTGAACAAGAACGTGGCCGTGGACGTGAGCCTGATCGGCGATGTCAAGGACATCATCATGGCGCTCCTGCCCAAGATCAACGCCGCTGTCCACCAGCCCTGGCTCGACACCATAGCCCAGCTGAAGAAAGAGGATTACTACCCCGCCAACTGCGACAACTGCCTCAAGCCGCACCATGTCATCCGCAAGATCTGCGAGAAGGCGGGCGACGACGTCATCGTCGTCACCGACGTGGGCCAGCACCAGATGTGGGCGGCGCAGTACGTGCGCCATCTCAAGCCGCGCCACTTCATCACCAGCGGCGGGCTGGGCACCATGGGCTTCGGCTACGGCGCCGCCATCGGGGCGCAGGTCGCCCGTCCGGGCAAGCGCGTCGTGCACATCACGGGCGACGGCTCCTTCCACATGAACATGAACGAAGCCTGCACGGCCGTCACGTACGGGCTGCCCATCATCACCGTCATCATGGACAACAAGGTCCTGGGCATGGTGCGCCAGTGGCAGACGGCTTTTTACGGCGAACGCTATTCCTGCACCACGCTGGAGCGCCGCACCGACTATGTCAAGGTGGCGGAAGGCTTCGGCGCGCATGGCTTCGCCTGCGTGACCATGGAGGAGTTCGACTACGCCATGGAGCAGGCCCTGCAGATGGACGGGCCCGTGTGGATCGCCTGCGCCATCGACAGGAACGAGAAGGTGCTGCCCATGATCCCCGGCGGATGCACCAGCGATTCCATCATCATGTCTTAGGAGCGCCCAATGAAATACGTCCTTTCCATAGTGGTCGACAACCACGCCAATGTCATGGCGCGCGTCTCGTCGCTCTTCGCCCGCCGCCGCTTCAACATGAGCAGCGTCACCGCGGCGCGCACCAGCGACCCTAACATCAGCATCATCACCATCGTCACCGAAGGCGACGCCCATATCCTCGACCAGGTGATCAAGCAGACCCTCAAGCTGCAGGAAGTGAAGAGCGTTTCCGTGCTGCCGCCCAACGAGAGCCTGCTTTCCGAAACGCTCATGCTCCGCCTGGGCTTTGAGGATTCCACCCTGTCTTCCCTCAAGGACATCGTGGAGGTGTACCGCGCCAAGATCATTGACCTCACCTCGAGCAGCATGGTAGTACAGCTCACGGGCAAGCCCTCCAAGATCGACGGCTTCCTCGAGGTCATGTCGAAGTACCACATCACCGAGATGTGCCGCTCCGGCGTCATCGGCATGGCCAGGGGCGCACAGAGCGACTGGTGGAAGCGCAGCGAACAGGCGTAGCCTGCCCGTCCGCAGCAAGAGATGCCATCCCTTTTAACGAATTAACGAACGGAGAAACTCCCATGATCAAGAAGTATTATGATTCCGACTGCAACCTGGGCATGCTCGACGGCAAGACCGTCGCCATCATCGGCTACGGCAGCCAGGGCCATGCCCACGCCCAGAACCTCAAGGAGAGCGGCGTCAAGGTCGTGGTCGGACTGCGCAAGAGCAGCGCCAGCTGGGCCAAGGCCCAGGAAGCCGGGCTGAACGTCATGGAAGTCGAAGATGCCGCCAAGGCCGCCGACATCGTCATGATGCTCGTGCCCGATGAAGTCTCGGCCGACATCTACAACAAGCAGGTCGCCCCCTACATGGAAGAAGGCAACGTCCTGTGCTACGCCCACGGCTTCAACATCCATTTCGGACTGGTCAAGCCCGCTGCCAACATCGACGTCATCATGATCGCCCCCAAGGGCCCCGGCCACACCGTGCGCAGCCAGTACCTCGAGGGCAAGGGCGTGCCCAGCCTCATCGCCATCTACCAGGACTTCAGCGGCAAGGCCAAGGACATCGCCCTGGCCTACGCCTCCGGCATCGGCGCCGGCCGCGCCGGCATCCTTGAGACCACCTTCCGTGAAGAGACCGAGACCGACCTCTTCGGCGAGCAGGCCGTGCTCTGCGGCGGCGTGACCGAACTGATGAAGGCCGGCTTCGAGACCCTCGTGGGCGCCGGATACGCCCCCGAGATGGCCTATTTCGAGACCATCCACGAAATGAAGCTCATCGTCGACCTGATCAACCAGGGCGGCTTCGGCTACATGCGCTATTCCATCTCCAACACCGCGGAATACGGCGACTACCGCACCGGCCGCCGCCTGATCACCGACGCCACGCGCAAGGAGATGAAGCAGATCCTGCGCGAGATCCAGGACGGCACCTTCGCTTCCGAATTCGTGCAGGAATTCTCCGCCGGGCGCAAGGCCAAGTTCCTTGCCACCCGCCGCATGGAGTCCGAGCATCAGCTTGAGAAGGTCGGAGCCGAGCTCCGCCAGATGATGAGCTGGCTCAAGAAGTAGCCCGCATTGACGCAGCGCGCCGGGCATTGCCCGGCGCTTTCTTTTTTTACCAGAGAGAGGAGGAAGGGATGATGGAACTTCGCAGCGCGAACGTGACCCAGGGCGTGGAACGCGCCCCCAACCGCAGCCTGTTCTATGCCATGGGCTATACCAGGGAGGAGCTTTCCCAGCCGCTGATCGGCGTCGTGAGCGCCCACAGCGAGATCGTGCCCGGGCATGCGCATCTCGATAAGATAGCCGATGCCGTCAAGGCCGGCGTGCGCATGGCCGGCGGCACCCCCGTGCTCATCCCGGCCATCGGCGTTTGCGACGGCATCGCCATGGGCCATGTGGGCATGAAGTATTCCCTGGCGAGCCGCGAACTGATCGCCGACAGCGTGGAGACCATGGCCATCGCCCATCAGCTGGACGGGCTCGTCCTCGTCCCCAACTGCGACAAGATCGTGCCCGGCATGCTCATGGCGGCCCTGCGGCTCAACATCCCTTCCGTGGTCTGCAGCGGCGGCCCCATGATGGCCGGGTCCTACAACGGCGAGGAAGTCAGCCTTTCCAAGATGTTCGAAGCCGTGGGCGCGCGCAAGGTGGGCCTCATCGACGACAAGCAGCTTGAGGAATGCGAAACGGGCGTCTGCCCCGGCTGCGGCAGCTGCGCAGGCATGTACACGGCCAATTCCATGAACTGCCTGTGCGAGGCCATCGGCATCGCCCTGCCCGGCAACGGCACCATCCCCGCCGTGCATTGCCGCCGCATCCAGCTTGCCAAGCATGCCGGCATGGCCGTCATGGAACTGCTGCGCCGCGGCATCAAGCCGCGCGACATCGTCAATGCCAGCTCCATACGCAACGCCCTTGCCTGCGACATGGCCCTGGGCTGCAGCACCAACACCGTGCTGCATCTCTTGGCCATAGCCCACGAAGCCGGCGTGGAACTGGACCTTGCCCTGTTCAATGAGATCAGCGCCAAGGTGCCCAACATCTGCCACCTGGCTCCCGCAGGCCCCACGCACATGCAGGACCTGTACGCCGCCGGCGGCATCCCCGCCGTGCAGGCCGAGCTTGCCGAAGGCGGCTACATCGACACCAGCCTGATCACCGCCACGGGCAAGACCGTCGCCGAGAACATCGCCGGCGCACACGTCACTGATCCCGCCGCCGTGCGTCCGCTCAACGACCCGTTCAGCCCCACCGGCGGCCTCCAGGTGCTCTGGGGCAACATCGCCCCCGACGGCTGCGTGGTCAAGCGCAGCGCCGTTGCGCCCGAGATGCTCGTGCACAGCGGTCCGGCACGCGTGTTCGACAGCGAGGACGATGCCATCGACGCCATCTACAACAGCCGGATCAAGGACGGCGACGTGGTGGTCATACGCTACGAAGGCCCCAAGGGCGGCCCGGGCATGCGCGAGATGCTCAACCCCACCAGCGCCCTCGCCGGCATGAAGCTGGACCGCACGGTGGCCCTCATCACCGACGGCCGCTTCAGCGGTGCGAGCCGCGGCGCCTCCATCGGCCATGTCTCTCCGGAAGCCGCCGACGGTGGCCCCATAGGGCTCATCAGGGAAGGGGATACCATCCATATCGACATCCCCGGCGCCAGCATCAACGTGGAAGTGAGCGACGAGGAGCTCGCCGCGCGCAGGGCGGCCTATGTCCCGCGCGAGCCGAACATCAAGACGGGCTGGCTTGCGCGCTACGCCCGGCTCGTGGGCAGCGCCAATACCGGCGCGGTCCTCAAATGACCGCTGCGTGATGGCCAGGCTGCAGGGATCCGTCCCTGCGCCGGCATCACGCCCCAGGGCGCCGGCCCCCGGCGGCGGCAGGCGTTCCCGGGTGAGAAAAATGCTTTTCCCGTCAAAAAACGCTTGACGAAGCACGCCGTTTTGTCTATCTCTCTTTCACGGCGTTCGTCGCCACGTTCCCCGATAGCTCAATAGGCAGAGCGGGTGACTGTTAATCACTAGGTTGGCGGTTCAAGTCCGTCTCGGGGAGCCAAAAAGAGAATATGCCCGCTGGTCAATACCAGCGGGCTTTTTCTTTTAACGCCTGTATCCCCATGATTTCAAACCAATTTTTACGTTATACAGTATCCCCAGCTTTCTCCTTCCTCCTCCTTCCGCTCCTTCTCTAACCGCGCTCGCGGCATTCTCCGCAAAAGTCTCCGTTTCTGCCGTTTTGCCAATCTCCTGTTTAACAGGCGTTGTCTCTGTGTAAGCCGATTGGCTGAAGCTGTTCTCTTATCCTGTTGAATTAGATTGAGATTTTTAGACAGCAAAGAGAAATGCGCCACCTTAAGTTTA
>CACZQM010000110.1 GCA_902783285.1 uncultured Desulfovibrio sp.
CGCGCATGGACAGACCGCGCATGGACAGACCGCGCATGGACCAGCCCAGGCCGGCAAAGATGGAACGGCCCCGCATGGAACGCCCCCGCATGGAACGGCCCAGCCGTTCCGAGCGTCCTTCCCGGGCCGACCGTCCGCGCCATGAAGGCAGGGGCGGCAGGCGCATCTAAAAAAGCCGCATGACCTGGATCCACGGCCCCGCGCAAGCGGGGCTTTTTGCTGCCTGCAGGGGCAGCGGATGGATCCCTGCGGAAGCCCCTCCTTCCTGCATGCAGCGCTTAAAAACGTTCTATGCGCACGCCGCAGCATCGTTCTTCCCATGCATCCGGATAATTAAAACATAATGATTTTTATGCTCCGGCCTGCATCTTTTCATGCGAAACGGCACGTCCGGCACTTTCCTTTTCTCTGCTTTCAGCGTAAATTGCGAAAAAAGGCACAGGCGCATGCCGCCGCCTGCACCGTGCCTGCGCCTGCCCGTCCGGGCGGAGACGTCCATAACAATCAGGAGGCTACAGCGTATGCCGCAGCTGCTTTACGGATTTTGGGACAATGTCGTCTATGACAACCGAGTGCCTTCTACCTCGATCTCCCAGCCTGACCTGCCGCTGGAGGAATTCGCCCAGTTCAACAAGGGCAATCCGGTGGAGGTCTTCCTCAGCCCCAGGGGGTTCCTCGTCTTTTCGCGGGAAGCGGACCTCTGCCGCGCCCTGGCCATGCACCACCGCCGCCTAGCCGAACGCTCCTGCGGCAAATGCACGCCCTGCCGCGTGGGATCGCAGATCATCGCGCAGGAGCTGGACAAGCTCTGCGCCGACGGCGATGCCGACTGGAACGCCATGCGCGACCTTGGCGAACAGATGCGCGACACCTCGCTCTGCGGGCTGGGCAGCACCGGTGCCCTGCCGCTCCTTGCGGCCATCGAGCATTTTTCCGACGAAATGAACGCCAAGCCCCAGCGCAAGGGCGGCGGCTTCTATTCCGTGGCCACCACCGCCTGCATCGAGGCCTGCCCGGGGCACGTCAACGTGCCCCGCTACATCGACTACCTCAAGGACGGCCACAACGACCTCTCCTGCGGCGTGGTGCTCAAGAACTATCCCTTCGACAGCTGCTGCGGCCGCGTCTGCGTGCGCTACTGCGAGATCGCCTGCCGCCGCGGGAAAGTCGACGAGGCAGTGGACATCCGCAGCCTCAAGCGCTTTGCCGCCGACATGTCCATCGGTTCCGGCCTGCTGCGCCCCACGCCTGTCGAAAACGGCAAGACCGCCCGCATCGCCGTGATCGGCGCCGGTCCGGCCGGGCTCACCTGCGCCTACAGGCTGCTCTGCATGGGCTTCCCCACCGACATTTACGAGGCGCACCCCTATTTCGGCGGCATGATCCGCTACGGCATCCCCTCGTACCGGCTGCCCAAGGACGTGCTGCAGCGCGAGATAGACCTCGTGCGCGACATGGGCGGCGTCTTCATGCCCAACCAGAAGCTGGGCAGGGACTTCCACGTGAACGACCTGTTCACCCGCGGGTACCGCGCCCTGTTCCTCGCTCCCGGATGCCCCAAGGGTTCCTACCTTGGCATGCCCGGGGAAGACATATCCACTCCGGGCTATGAGAACGGCATCGACTTCCTCGAACGCGTGCACGACACCCTCGCAGCCGGGGAAACGCCCGTCATGGAAGGCGACGTGGCCGTCGTGGGCGGCGGCAACGTTGCCATGGACTGCTGCCGCACCGCGGCCCGCATGACGAACGGCAAGGTGCACCTCATCTACCGCCGCACCGAAGCCGACGCCCCGGCCGACCACCAGGAGATCGAAGAAGCGAAAGAGGAAGGCGTGGAGTTCCACTTCCTCACCGGGCAGGACAGGCTCGTGCTCGAGGGCGGGAAGATCACCGGGCTGCAGTGCCTGCGCATGGAGCGCACCGAGCCCGACGCCAGCGGTCGCCGCGGCGTGAAGCCCATAGCCGGATCGGAATTCACCGTCCCCTGCTCCACGGTCATCGCGGCCATCGGGCAGTCTGCCGATCCTGACTTCCTCATCCCCGACGACGGCATCCAGCGCGACCGCAAGAACCTCATCATCGTCGACGAGTACCAGTGCACCTCGCGGCGCGGCGTGTTCGCCGGCGGCGACGGCGCCAGCGGCCCCCGCACCAGCGGTCCCAGCGTGCTCGTGCATGCCATGGCCCAGGGCGCCGTGGCGGCCCAGGCCATCGCCTCCTACCTCGAGACGGGCGGCTCCCCCTTCCTCCCCCGCGAGCGGGCGAGCGCCATGATCAAGGCCCTCAAGCTGCTGGAAAACGACGAGCCCTGCCCGCCGGTCCCGCTTCCGCGCATCAAGGTGCGCGGGCTCGATCCCGAGCAGAGGAAGCATAATTTCCTGGAGGCGGAAGAGACGCTGACCCAGCAGGAAGCCTGGGCCGAAGCGCAGCGCTGCATGCGCTGCTTCCGCAACATGTCCATCGTCACCCGGGACCCCATCCCCGGCGTCAGCGCCTGAGCGCAGGAGATACGCCATGAAAGCCTATATCAACGGAAACCCCTGTGAATTCGAAGAAGGGGAAAGCATACTCCAGGTCGCCCAGCGCAACGGCGTCTTCATCCCCACGCTCTGCAACTTCACCCCGCTGGACCATAAGCCGGGGACCTGCCGGGTCTGCGTGGTCGAAGCCTTCGACGGCGACGGGCCCTCGCAGCTCGTCGCCTCGTGCAACACCCCCATGCAGGAAGGCATGCGCGTCTTCACCCAGAGCGAAAGGGCCCGCGCCTCGCAGCGCCTGCAGGTGGAGATGCTCCTTGCCGACCACGACCTGAGCTGCGTCGCCTGCGCCCGCCACGGCAGCTGCGAGCTTCAGGACCTGGGCGAATACGTGGGGCTGTTCACCAACCGCTTCGCCCCTGCCCTGCGGGCGTCGCGCCCCTTTGACGACAGCAGCCGCGGCATCATCCGCGACATGAACAAATGCGTGCGCTGCCTGCGCTGCGTGGAAGTGTGCCGCAAAGTGCAGGGCGTGGCCGCCCTCACCGTGGACGGCACGGGCATCAACTCCCATATCGGGATGGGCATGGACGAAGACCTGAACACCTCCGCCGGCATCCAGTGCGGACAGTGCATCATGGTCTGCCCCACGGGGGCCCTGGCCGAGCGTGACCAGAACGACGAAGTGCTCGACTTGATCGGCGACCCCTCCGTCAAGACCGTGTTCAGCTTCGCGCCGTCTGTGCGCGTGGTGCTGGGCGAGGAGTTCGGTCTGGCTCCCGGTTCCAATGTGGAAGGGCGCATCGTGGCCGCCCTGCGCCGCATCGGGGCAGACATCGTGCTGGACACCGACTTCGCCGCCGATGTGACCATCATGGAAGAAGGCACGGAACTGCTCCACCGCATCCAGGAAGGCGGCGTCCTGCCCATGTTCACCTCCTGCTGCCCCGGCTGGATCAATTACATGGAAAAGCACCTGCCCCAGGGTCTGGCGCATCTTTCCACCACGCGTTCCCCACAGGCCATCTTCGGCTCCCTGGCCAAGACCTACCTGCCCAAGCAGATGGGGATCCCCGCCGAGAGCATCCGCGTGATCTCCATCATGCCCTGCACGGCCAAGAAGGACGAGGCGGCGCGCCCGCAGCTGTTCGGCGCGCAGGGGCCGGATACCGACATCGTGCTCACCGTGCGCGAATTCGC
>CACZQM010000111.1 GCA_902783285.1 uncultured Desulfovibrio sp.
GCCCGCGACGTTGCCCGAAAGCACGAGCAGCAGCTTTTTGAGGGAGACGCCGCGCCCGGCGAGCCCCACCATGCCCGTATAGAGGCAAAGCCTGTACTGGATGACGGACATCAGCCCGAACGCGAAGAGCATGGACCCGACGACATGGTCAGGCACCGAGGCGTAGATGCAGCAGCCCATGCCGATGAGCATGCCCGCCATGACGGAACGAATGAGTGTTTCCAGCATGTGACGACATCCCTGTTGACGTTGCGCCACAAGCATAGCACGAAGGAGCGCGGAACGGAAGGGAGGGCTGTGCGGCCCGGTCACTTTTCCCTGCGGCAGCTCACCAGGATGCCCGCGACCACGCAGGCGCAGCCCAGCAGCGCCATGGCAGGGAGGCGCTCCCCGGCGATGTAGCCCGTGATGCCGCCCCAGACCGGCTCGCCCGTGTAGATCACCGTGGCCCGGGTGGGCGGTATGCTCTTTTGCGCCCAGGCGATCACGCTCTGGATCACGGCCGAGGCGATGCCCAGCCCGCAGGCGCTGCCCACGACGACCCAGGAGAAGGGCGCCGGCGCTTCCCCCATGACGGGCATGAAGGCGAAGCTCAGGATGGCGGTGACGGCCAGCTCCACCACGGCGATGCGCCGCGGATCGGCATCGCGCACCGCCATGCCCGTGCAGATGATCTCCATGGCGAAGGCCACCGCGCAGAGCATGGTCATCAGCTCGCCGGTACCGATGCCGCCGGAGAGCCCGTCCATGCCCGAAAGCAGCATCACGCCGGGGAAGGCCAGCGCGATCCCGGCCCATGCCGCCCTGCCCGGCATCCTGCGCATGACCGCCATCTCCAGCAGGGGCACCAGCGGCACGTAGAACGCCGTGATGAAGGCGGATTTGGAGGCCGGTATGACGGCCAGCGCCGCCGTCTGCAGCACGAAGCCCAGGAAGAGGAAGATCCCGATGGCGGCCCCTCCCAGGAGCTCCCTGCGCGTCATGCCCCTGAGCACGCGCAGCGAACACAGGCAGACGGCCAGCGCCGCCGTGCCGAAGCGCAGCCCCACGAACCACAACGGCCCGCTTTCCTGCATGGCGAGGCGCACGACGAGGAACGTCGTGCCCCAGAAGGCCGTGACGGCGAAAAGCGCGCATTCCTGGGCGGAAAACAAGCGGGGAAGGGAAGGCATGGCCACTCCTGGCGGGGGATGGGGAAAGGGCTAAACCCAAAGGGCGGCGCTGTCAATGCGCGCCCCCGCCCTGTGCGGGGACGCCCCCTGCACGCTTATCCCTCGACAATCACCGGGCGCCGGGGTACGATCCTGCATGCCGCGCCCGCCGCCGCGGCTCCGGCATCCTGCTTCAACGCGGCGCAAGGGGCGCCCCATGCGGCTCATCTCCTATTCCCTGGCCATCGCCTGCTACCTGTTCTTCAGCCTTGTGCTGCCGCTGCGCATCAGGCGGTCCTGCAAGGTGCTCCTGGGGCTGCTGCTCGCAGCCGCGGCCCTGAAGTTCCCCGCCTACCAGGTCTTCGGGGGCAGCTTCTTCAACCCCGACCTCCCGGCGCCGGTCCAGCCCGTCTGCGAGGCGGTCTTCTGCGCCCTCGTCATCCTCTTCTTCCTGGCCCTCATCAAGGACCTCGCCTGGCTCGTCCTGCGCTGCTTTGGGCGCCGCCTGCCCTTTTCCTGCGGGCTGCGCCACGCCGTGTTCATGATGGCGGCGCTGGCCGCCGGCGCCTGGAGCGTGTTCCAGGGCATGCGCGTCCCCGACGTGCACAGGGAGGAGGCCGCCATCCCCGGGCTGCCGGCGGAGCTCGACGGCTTTACCATCGTCCAGCTCTCCGACCTGCACATCGGCCCGCTGTTCGACCGGCGCTGGCTGGAACAGGTGGTGGAAAAGGCCAGCGCCCTCGGCCCCGACCTCATCGTCATCACCGGCGACCTGGTGGACGGCACCACCGCCCGGCGCCTGGACGCCATGAAGCCCCTCGGGAAGCTGCGCGCCCGGCTCGGCGTGTACGGCGTGCCCGGCAACCACGAATACTACTACGACGCCCCGGCCTGGGCGGAGGCCTTCGCCGGCCTGGGCGTGCGCATGCTGGAGAACGCCCATGCCGTGCTCCCCGGCGGGCTGGTGCTGGGCGGCGTGCTCGATCCGGCGGCGAAACGCTTCGGGCTGCCCGGCCCGGACGTGCAGCAGGCCTTCGAGGGCGCGCCCGCCGCTCCCAGGATATTGCTCTCCCACCGCCCCGCGGCCAGGGGCATCCCCGCCCCGGGCGTCGCGCTCCAGCTTTCCGGGCACACCCACGGCGGGCACCTTTTCTTCCTCCGGCCGCTCATCGCCCGGTTCAACGGCGGCTACGCCGGCGGCATGTACAGGACGGCGCAGGGCGGGCTGCTCTACGTCAGCAGCGGCACAGGGCTGTGGAACGGCTTTTCCTGCCGCCTGGCCGTGCCTTCCGAGATCACGCTGATCACCCTGCGCCGCCCCGCGGCAGGGTGAAAGGGCCGGCCGGGCCCCATGCCCGGCGCCGCGGCCACGCATGGCCGCGCAGGGGAGGTTCAGCGCGCCCGCGCCAGGACGCGCTTCAGGGCCGAGGCCCCTTCCAGCACGACATGGCAGCGGAACGCCGCCAGGAAGGCGGCATACCCCAGGAAGGAGAGGGGCAGCGCCGCAGCCAGCGTCGCGCCGCAGCCCAGGCCCCAGCCATGCACCCAGCGGCAGGCAAGGACCACCGGCACGCAGCCCGCGGCCATGAGCAGCATGTCGCGCCCGAGCCAGGAGCCCACCCGGGCGACCTTCAGGCCGCGCCGCACGCTGATGAACATCACGGAGGCCTCGGCGGCGATGGTGGAGAAGGCCGCCGCGTCCGCCTTCCACAGGGGGATGAGCACGAAATTCAGGGCGATGTTCAGGCTGGCGCTGACGATGGTCGAGAACAGGACGACCCGTTCCAGGCGGGCCGGGATGAGCACGCAGTCGTTGGCGATCCAGCCGATGAGGCAGAACAGGAGCGCGGGGCAGAAAAGCCGCAGCGAGCTCGCCGCCTCCAGGTAGGAGGCGTCGGAGAGCAGGAGCACGAATTCCTCGGACAGCGTGAACAGCATGGCCGCCGCGGGAAAGAGCAGCAGGGATACCAGGGCGGAGACATGGGTCAGCGTCCCGCGGTATGCTTCCATGCGCCCCTCCCCCAGGAAGAGGGAAAGCTTGGGCACGGCCACGATGAGCACGGACGAGAGCAGCATCTTGGCCAGCGCATAGATCTTGGAGGAGACCGCATAGATGCCCACCTCGTGCTCGCCGCACAAAAAGCCCAGCATGGTGGTGTCGGAACAGGTGTAGATGGAGATGGCCACCGTGGTGGAAAAGATCACCAGGATGGGGGGCAGGTGCCGCCGCCACGGCACGCCGCGCACCAGCCGGATGCGGCAGAAGCGCCTGGCGCAGAAGAAATTGACCATGTTCGAGCCGGCGCCGGCGAAGGCGGCGATGCCGGCATAGGCCAGGAGGTCGTCCGGCCCCTTCACGAGGAGGAAGAGCAGGACCAGGGACAGCAGCTGGAAGGCGATGCTGCGCAGGGTGATGAAGGCGAACTCTTCGAACATGGCGTAGAGCCATTCCGTGCCGATCACCGAGAAGAAGATCTGGATCCCCAGGATGCCTATGACCGCCGCATGCCTGTTCAGCTGGGGCACCGCAAGGAGGAACAGCGCCATGAGGGCATAGGAAAGGAGCATGGACACCATGTTGATGGTGAACACTTCGCTGGCGAAGCGCTCCAGCTTCCCGCGGTCTTCCCGCAGCTTGGCGCCTTCGCGCACGGCATAGGTGTAGATGCCCAGGGCGGCAGCCATCATGAAATAGCTGACGATGGAATCGGAAAAACCGTAGATCCCGACATTGTCCACGGAAAGCGTGCGCGACACATACGGAAAGGTGACCAGGGGGAACAGCAGGTTGAACAGCGTCCTGATCCCGTTGAGCGCGACATTCCTTCCCAGGGAGGCTTGCTTGGCCATGGCCGCTCCTTCCTGCAGGGCTGCGTGGCGTCCCGGCGCCCGCCCTGCCCTGCGTATATAGCGCATGCCGCCTGCGCAGGCAACGCCCCGCCGCAGGGGGCCGCGGTCCGGCAGGCATGAGCGGACTTGCGCAATTTGCAGAGTCTGCTATACAGGACATAAGGTGCCGGAGCAGGAGTTCTGGCAGCAACATCAGCTTCACTGAGGTGCCCATGCTCAAAAAACGTATGTTTTCACTGCTTGCCCTGGCGGCGCTGGTCATGTCGTCAGGAGCCGCTGAGGCCGGGCCTGCATACCGCTATGCCGCGATCAGCGATCCCGCCGTGGATTCCTGGCGCGGCGGGTTCACGATCTTCTTCCAGGTCGACCAAAAGATCTGCAAGGAAAATTACGGGGAAGCCTGGCCGCAGGAGTGCGCCTCGGCTGCCATGGGCGAAACAGGCACCCTGGCCGAAGGCGTGTCCATGAGCCCGGAGACCCCGGGCAAATGGATATGGAGCTCGCCCAACACGCTCCGCTTCTCCCCCGAGGAGAGGCTCGCCCCGCAGACGCGCTACACGGTCAAGCTGGACAATGTCCCCCTGCCCAAGCGCGTGAAGATGCGCAGCAAGACCGTGGTGTACGAGACCCAGGGCCAGGCCGCCAGCGTCGGGCATGAAAATTTCTGGATCGACCCCTCGCCCAAGGGCCAGCACGCCCTGTCCGTCCCCGTGCGCTTCATCTGGCCCGTGGACCCCGCCGCCATGGAGAAGCGCTTTGAATTCGGCGCCGAGAAGCAGGGCAGCGGCCTGGAACTGGGCAAGCTGCGCTTCGTCTGGAACCAGGCCCGCGACAGCGTCGTCGTCAACGCCCCCATCGCCAAGATGCCCAGGGACAACACGCGCGTGCGCTTCGCCATCAGCGGCATGCCCGCCTACTTCATGGACAAGGGCAGGCGCTCCATCGTCACGGCCAAGAACCAGATCGCCGGCAAGATCTTCACCATGACCGGGAACGCCCAGCTCATGGACGTCACGGGCATGGACCTGCTCAAGGACCACGACGGCGACCTCAACGTCCGCTACGTGCTCGAAGCCAAGACCAGCCTGAGGGTCCAGCCTTCGGAACTGCTCAAGTCCCTGGACCTCGTGGAGCTGCCGCTGCATTCCGAAAAGAGCGCAGGCACCGCCGCCAACTGGAAGAAGATGCCGGCCCTCTCCGCCGCCGACATCCAGGGCGGGAAGAAGCTCCAGGCGCAGCTCATCTCCCACGACTCCCCCACGGACACCGTGCGCTTTGCCGTCCCCCTCACTGCCGGGCGCTACCTCATGGCGGCCGTGAAGGAAGACCTCAAGTCCACCGGCGGGCTCAAGCTGCAGTCGGTGCGCCGCTTCATCCTCCGTGCGCCTGACATGGGATCCGAACTGGCCTTCCTCCAGCCGGGCAACATCCTCACCCTGGGCGGCGAGAAAAAGATCGACCTCTACGCCATGGGCCTGGATTCCATCACCTGGAAGGCCCGGCGCATCCGCGACCCGTTCCTCGCCATGCTGGGCGGGAACCGGGGATTCTCGGAGGATTCCGACAGTTACGACCCCGAAGACATGCAGAGCGAATGGGTCCAGGATGAACTGGCCAGCCAGGGCGCGCGCATGGCCGCCATGAGCGACTCCGTCTCCGGAACCATCGCCCTGCCCAAGACCGGGCCGGGCAAGGGCCTCTTCCCCGTGCTCGACGCCGCCCCCCTGCTGCAGGGCGACGGTGACCACCGCGGGCTCATGAACATCGAGATCACCGGATGGGCCGGCGGCAAGAAGGCGGCCTT
Source organism: uncultured Desulfovibrio sp. (assembly GCA_902783285.1). Lineage (GTDB taxonomy): Bacteria > Desulfobacterota > Desulfovibrionia > Desulfovibrionales > Desulfovibrionaceae > Mailhella. The sequence goes on from CACZQM010000111.1 coordinate 5,806, forward strand.
CGCCTCGCGCCTCCTGCTGATCACGGACATCGGCCTCACCCTCAAGTCCGAAGGCGACGGCTCCACCGTGGCCTTCGTGCAGGACCTTTCCTCCGGCAAGCCCATGCAGGGGGTCGAAGTCAGCCTGCTCGGCGTCAACGGCCTGCCGCTGATCAGCGGCAAAAGCGACGCCGGCGGCATGGTGCGCCTCGCCTCCGTGACCGGGCTCTCCGCCGAGCAGAAGCCCGTGGCCGTCATCGCCTCCTCCGGGCGCGACCTCGCCTGGCTGTCCCTGCAGGAATCCTCCCGCAAGCTGGACATGAGCGCCTTCGACGTCAACGGCCGCCACTGCGAAGCCGACGGCCTGCTCGCCTCGGTCTTCAGCCAGCGCGGGCTGTACATGCCCGGCGAGACCCTGCACTTCGGCGCGCTGGTGCGCCGCTTCGACTGGGAGCCGCTGCCCAAGGGCCTGCCCCTGGAAGCCACGCTCACCAGCCCCACCGGGGCCACGGTGCTGCGCAAGCCGGTCAAGGTCGAGCCTGACGGGCTCGTCGAACTCGCCTGGCAGTCGCCGCTCGACGCTCCTGCCGGCACCTACCGCCTGGACATCTCCCTCCCCTCGGCCCAGGCCGTCCTGGGCAGCGCCACGGCGCGCGTCGAGGAATTCGAGCCTGACACCATGGCCATGAAGGCCAGCCTTTCCCCGGCCCTCCCCAAGGGATGGATCCGCACCGGGCAGGGCGCCGGCAAGGTCGAAGCCCAGGTCCTCCTTTCCACGCTTTACGGCAGCAGCGCCGCCGGGCACCGCATCCAGGCCAGCTTCGAGGCCAGCCCGGCACGCCTCGGCTTCAGCAGCAAGCCTGACTATACCTTCTACGACGCCACCCCGCCGCTCTCCGAAGAACGCTCCATCCCCATCGATGAGATGTTCACCGGCAAAGACGGCAGCGCCAGCTTCGCCCTGCCCTACGAGGGCATCGGCGGCAGCTTCCGCGGCACCGTGCGCATCGACGGCTTCGAAGCAGCCGGCGGGCGCGCCGTGACGCGCCAGATCGACGCCATGTTCTCGCCCCTGGAAGCCGTCGTGGGCTACAAGCCCACCGGCGAAGCCAACAACCTCGACTACATCGCCAAGGGCGCCAAGGCCGGGCTGCATGTCATCGCCCTCGACAACGACCTGGCCCCGGCGGCCCTCGACGGCGTGACCGCGACCTTCTCGAGCCGGCGCTATGTCAACTCCCTCGTGACGGACACGCGCGGCGAATACCGCTACGATTCCACCCCCGTGGACGAAGCCATCGCCACGAAGCCCGCGCCCATCGGCAAGGACGGCGCCTCCATCGACCTGCCCTCGGACACCCCGGGCGATTACCTGCTCACCCTCACCGGCAGCAAGGGCGAGACCCTTGCCGTCATCCCCTTCAGCGTCGCGGGCGACAAGCTCAAGGACCCGCAGCTTTCCGGTTCCTCGCAGTCCCTGGCGGGCGGCAGCCTGCGCCTGAGGCTCGAAAACGCCTCCTGCGAGCCGGGCGGCACGCTCACCTTCACGCTTTCCGCCCCCTACGCCGGCAGCGGCCTGATCACCATCGAGCGCGAAAAGGTCGTGGCCAGCAAGTGGTTCACCGCCAAGGCCGGCGAGACCACGCAGCAGATCACCGTGCCCGAAGGCTTCGAAGGCCGCGGATACGTGTGCGTGTCCTTCAGCCGTTCCGCTGATTCCGACGCCATCTACATGAAGCCCCACGCCTACGCCGCGGCCCCGTTCAACTGCGGGCTCGCCCGGCGCGACATGGGCCTGGCCATCGACGCCCCCCAGACCATACTCCCCGGCGCGAACATGCACGTTTCGCTTTCGGCGAAGCGTCCGGGCCGCGCCCTGCTCTTCGCCGTTGACGAAGGCGTGCTCTCCCTCACCGGGTTCCGCACGCCGGCCCCGCTGAACGACCTGCTCGCCGACCGCGCCCTCGACGTGGTCACGCGCCAGGCCTTCGACCTGCTCATGCCCGACCATGCCCGGCTGCGCGGCCGCATCCCGGCCTTCGGCGGCGACATGGGCAACCCCGGCGGCAGGTTCCTCAACCCCTTCCGCCGCCGCAGCGAGCCGCCCTTCGCCCTGTGGCAGGGCGCCGTGGACCTCTCTTCCGGCAAGGCCGAACTCGACATCCCCGTCCCGTCCTACCTTTCCGGCAAGATCCGCATCATGGCCGTCGGCTCCTCGCTGGACAACGGGATGCTCACGGCCGGCAGCGCCGAGAGCATGACCACCGTGCGCGGCACCGTCATCCTGCGCCCGCTGCTCCCCCTGGCGGCCGCGCCCGAGGACACCTTCGAAGGCGCCCTCACCGTGGCCAACACCATCAAGGGTTCGGGCAAGTCCCTGCCCGTGCGCATCAAGATCGCCCCGGATGCCGGGATCACCCTGGTGAACACGCAGCTCGAGCAGGTCGTGAACGTGGATGAGGAAGGCGAGGCCGTCATCCCCTTCCACGCGAAGGTCAGCGACAAGCTGGGCTCCTCCGGCATCACCTTCACCGCCGAGAGCGACAAGCTGCCCGGCGGGGCGGCCGTTGTCAGGGAACAGACCCTTTCCATCCGTCCGCCGGTGCCCCGGATGCGCCGCGAAGAGATGCAGCCTGTCAAGAACTCCGTGAACATCCGCTCCATAAGGGACATGTATCCCTTTGAGCAGAAGAGCACCCTCACCGTGGCCTCGGCGGAACACCTGGCCATGCGCTCCCTGGCGGCACGCCTGGGCACCTACCCCTACGGCTGCACGGAGCAGCTCATCAGCCGGGCCTTCCCCTACGCGGCCTCGCTGAACGATGCCGCCATGCTGGACCTGTTCCAGTCTGGCAAGGGCATGGATCCCGCCAAGATGCGCAGGGAGCGCGAACGCGCCCTGCTCACCGCCGTGGAAGCCATAGAGCGCTGCTTCAACGGCTACCAGGTCTCCCTGTGGTCCGGCTCGGAAGGCGACCCCTTCGTCACGGCCTACGCCGCGGACTTCCTGCTCACGCTGCGTGAGAACGGGCGCGCCGTGCCCGAGAACCTGCTGCGCAGGATACTGAACACGCTGGAATCCCAGTCCGGGAACGACCCGTACAACGCCGGCGACGCCCGCATCAAGGCCTACGCCTGCTGGCTGCTGCTGCGCGACGGGCGCGTCGTCACCCAGCATGTGGACAACCTGGAGAAATGGCTCGATGAGAACGCCGAAGGCTGGAAGGGCGACGTGACCGCGGCCCTGCTGGCCGACAGCAACGCCATGCTCAGGCGTTCGAGCCGCGCGCGCAAGCTCATGCCGGCGCCGCTGCACGCTTCCGGCGAAGGCTACGCCGGGTCCATGCTCACCAAGGGTGCGGCCGTCGGCCTCTACCATGCCGTCATCGCCAGGCCGTTCTGGCAGGACGCCCAGCGCGCCGACATGGACGAACTGCGCGACGCCGCCCTGAACCCCCATGCCACCACCACCGAGATGGCGCTCACGGGGCGGGCCCTGGCTTCGCTGGCTTCCGCATCGCCTGCCTCCGATGCCGTCGCCCTCAGCTGCACCGAGCCTTCGGGCATCGGCAAGGCCCAGGCCCTCGGCAGCATCCTGGAGCTCGACGCCCCCGGCTGCCGCAAGTTCCACCTGGAGGTCAAGGACGCGTCCCGCGTGGAGAACCTCAGCTGGATCCTCGCGACGGACGGCTTCGACCACGATGTCCCGGACACCATCTCCAACGGGATGGAGCTCAAGCGCCGCTACCTGGACAGCAAGGGGCAGGAAGCAGCCTCCGCCAGGATCGGCGAAGTGCTCACCGTGGAGCTCACGGTCTCTGCCGGCACGCCGGTGAAGAACGTCGTCCTGGTGGACCTGCTGCCCGGCGGGCTCGAACCCGTCCTCGAAAGGGACGGCGAAGCCCCCAGCGCAGACGGCCTGGTGCGCTTTGAGCGCCGTGAAGACCGGGGCATCTTCTTCATCAACCTGGAAGGGGATGCCGCCCAGACCTACACCTACCGCGTGCGCGCGGTGACGGCCGGCAAGTTCATCGTCCCGGCTGCGACGGCTGAGGCCATGTACGCCCCCGACCGCAATGCGACCACGGGCGGAGGCTACATGGACATCGCCCAGTAGCAGCATGACCTGCGTTTATGCATCCTGATGAACGCATGAAAACGGGCAGGCCGCGGCGGAAGATCCTCGCCGTGGCCTGCCTTTTCCTCCTGCCGCTCCTTGCCTTCTGGGCCTGGGCGCGCTTCACGCCCTGCCCGCATCCCATGGAGGGGCTCAGCTTTTCGCGGGTCATCTGCGACAGGGACGGCGCCCCCATGCGCATCGGGCTCACCCCTGACGATAAGTACCGCATCCGCACGCACCTGGAAGACATCCCCAAGGAAGCCATCGACGCCGTCATCCGCTACGAGGACCGCTGGTTCTGGCAGCATCCCGGCGTGAATGCCGCGTCGCTGCTGCGCGCCGGGCTCGCCATGGCGCGGGGCGGGCGCGTCATGGGCGGCTCCACGCTGACCATGCAGGTGGCCAGGCTGGCCCTGGGCCTGCGCACGGGCAGCCTGCGCGACAAGCTGCTGCAGATAGCCTGGGCGTTCAAGCTGGAGCAGCATTTCTCCAAGGCGGAGATCCTGGAGTGCTACTTCAACATGGCGCCCTACGGCGGCAACGTGGAAGGCCTTGCGGCCGCCGCCATGGTCTATTTCCACAAGGCGCCTTCGCGCCTCACGCCTTCCGAGAGCATGGTCCTCATGCTCGTCCCGCAGAACCC
>CACZQM010000112.1 GCA_902783285.1 uncultured Desulfovibrio sp.
CCCACTTCGCGGAAGGCACCTTTATGCGGATGGTATTCCGCCACGTATTCCCGCCGGCTGCCGATGAGCACCAGCACCTGCGAGAAGGAGAAAAGACCGATCATGCAGGGGATGACGGACACGCCCTGCACCAGTTCGTAGATGCCGAAGGTGAAGCGCACCGTTCCGGTGTTCGGGTCCATGCCGATGGTGGAGAACAGGATGCCGATGGCCCCGGAGACCAGCCCCTTGCCCATGTTGTCCGCGCTCATCACGGCGATGGTCGAAAGTCCGAACACGCACAGCCAGAAGTTCTCCGGTCCGCCGAACCGCAGGGCGAAGCGCGCCAGGGGGGCGGCCATGCACAGCAGGAAGAACGAACCCACGATGCCGCCGAAGGCCGAGGCCAGGAGCGAGGCGTACAGCCCCTTGTCGGCCCTGCCGGACTGGGTCAGCGGCCAGCCGTCGAAAGTGGTCGCCACCGAAGACGGCGTGCCCGGCGTGCGGATGAGGATGGCTGAGTTGGCTCCACCGTAGATGGCCCCGATGTAGATGGAGCCGAGCATGATGAGCCCGCTGATGGGGTTCATGGAGAAGGTCACGGGCACCATCAGCGCCACGCCCATGGTGGCGGAGAGGCCGGGCAGCGCCCCGATGATGATCCCGCCGGTGAGGCCGACGACCATCAGGAAGATGTTCAGCGGCTCGATGAGATTGATCAGCGAGGGAAGGAAAAATTCAGTCATGGCTGCAAGCTCCGTGCGAAGGGGCCTGGACAGGCGCGGTGATTGTGGAAATGGATACAAGAGAGGGGCGGAATACCGCCCCTCGGAGAATGCAGGGTTATTTCTTAAGCAGGCCGGCGTCGTTCAGGAGCTTTTCGCTCTTGGCGAACTGGGTCCTGACCCATGCGTGGAAGGCTTCGCCGTCCATGTACTGCTCGGGCTGTCCAGCCTTGACCATCTCGGCGATGTAATCCTTGTCTTCGCAGATCTGCTTGAAGATGGCGCGCAGCTTCGCAAGATGCTCGGGGGCGATGTCCTTGGGAGCGGCAAAGCAGCGGCGGATGTCGGAGACAAGGTCGTATCCCTGGGATTTCAGGGTCGGGACGCCGGGCAGGAACTGGGTGTTTTCCTTGTCGGCGGCGATGCCGAGGACGCGCAGCTCTTCGATGGAGCGCATGACGTCGTTCAGGTTGCCGAACATGACGTCGATCTCACCGCCCAGGATGGCGGCGTTCTGGTCTGCGGCGCCCTTGTAGAACACAGGGGCGAACTTGGATTCCGGATACTGCTTCTGGGCGTCAAGATACATCAGGTGATGCCCGGACATGGGACCGACCAGGCCGAGCTTGATCTTGCCGGGATTGGCCTTGGCAGCCTCAAACACTTCCTTGGCGCTCTTGTAGGGGCTGTCCTTGCGCACGGCCACGACCTGGGAGTCGTTGACCACCTGGCAGATGTACTTGAAGCTGTCCAGCGCGTTGAACTGCGCCTTCTGGCCGAGGGTCTGCAGCACGATGTGCGGCACGTTCATGCCGCCGATGGTGTAGCCGTCGGGCTTGGCCTTGGCGATCTCGGTGAAGCCGATCATGCCGCCGGCACCGGGCTTGTAGATGAACACCCAGCCCTGGTCGGGGTTGTACTTGTTCCAGTACTTCTGCATGATGCGGGCCTGCACGTCGCTGGATCCGCCGGCGGTGAAGGCGATGATCATGTTGATGGGCTTGCTGGGATAGTCGGCTGCCGTGGCGGGCATGACCATCATCCCGGCGAGACCCAGGGCCATGAGGAACTTGGACACCATTTTCATGCGAAACTCCTTGGTTGGGGTTTTTGAGTCTTGATAACAGCAGTAGGAAACCATGCGGCCATGCAACATGACCGGAGCATGGCAGATCCCCGGCGCAATGATTGCCTCATAAGGCATGGGAAAGAATGATGATCATTGCGACTACTTTGAAGCTGCCCTTAAATTTATCCCATAGGCTGAAAACTATCAAGTGGTGCGGGGGGTGAAATGCCGGTTTTTTTACATATTGTCTACAATCGCCAGGTTGTGCGGCCGGGAACCGTTGCTATTTTCCGCCATGGCGCATACATTATGGATGCCGGGCCCACGGCGGGAGCCGACCGGTACTGAGAGGCACATGAAGTACACGGGCATCACCTACCGCCCCCCCTTTGAGGCGGATTCCCTCCTCCTGCAGGTCACGCAGGGCTGCTCGCACAACAGCTGCGCCTTCTGCACCATGTACAGGGATGTCCCCTTCCGGACGGAACCTTTGGATCAGATCGCGCGCGACCTCGAAGAAGCACGCATGTTCCGCCCCCATGAGCGGCGCGTCTTCCTGGTCAATGGCGATGCCTTTGCCCTGGATGCGGGCATGCTTTGCCGCATCGCGGACATGATCCATGGATACCTTCCCGGTGTGGAGACCATAGCCATGTATGCATCCATCAGGAATATCCTGGCAAAGACGGACGGCGAGCTCCGCGCCCTGCGCGAGGCGGGCATCAACGACCTCAACATCGGGCTGGAGAGCGGACTGGGCAGCGTGCTGGAGAGGATGAACAAGGGCTATGCGCCCGACCAGGCCCTGCGTTCCCTGCAGCGCCTGGACGGGGCAGGGATGCGCTACGGGGTGAACGTCATCCTTGGCGCGGCAGGGGCCGGGAACGGACGGGAGAACGCCGACGCCACCGCCGGACTGCTCAATCAGACCGGGGTATCCCTCATCTTTACGGGAACGATCCATGCCGACCCCGGATGCCCGCTTTATGAGGATATGCGGAGCGGCGCGTTCGAGGAAAGCGACCTTGGGGGATACCTGCTGGAGGAACAGCGCCTTCTGGAGCGCCTCCAGGTCGAAGACTGCCTGCTGTTCGGGCTGCATCCCTCCAATGTCGTCGCCCTGCACGGCTATCTGCCTGCGGACCGGGACAAGATGCTGCTGCAGATAGAAAAGGCCCGGCAGCGTCTGGGCGGGCACTTGAACGAGCGCCCCAGGCGCTTTGGCGAAGGCGGCATCATCCTGCCCCGCTGAATGGTCCGCTGCGCGCTTTCCGGACTTGCGCGGTTTTCCCAGTTGAGTATGATTGCCCGAGGAGATCGTCATGAGGCTTTGTTTTTTGACCATGCTGCTTGCCGCAGCCCTCTGCGGATGCGCCGGAGGCAGCTTTGACAGCGACAGCGTCAAGGTCTCCGGAGACATGATCACCGCGGTCGGCATTGGGCACGGGGTGCGCGGAGCCCAAAGCGCCCGCGTCGGCGTGGACTTTTAAAAGGCGCAGTGCGCGTACGGGGAGCAGCATGCTTGCCATACTGGATTATAAGGCCGGCAACCAGACCAGTGTTTTAAGGGCGCTGCGGTCTCTGGGCATAGAGGCATCCATCACTGCCGACCCTTCGGTCATCCTGGGAGCGGAAGGCGTCATTTTCCCGGGCGTGGGAGCCGCCGGACAGGCCATGGCACAGCTGCGATCTTCCGGCATGGACGCCATCCTGCGCCGTGTCGTCGGCCAGGGCCTGCCCCTCCTGGGGATATGCCTGGGCTGCCAGATCATGCTTGAACGCAGCGAAGAGGGCGATACGCCTACCCTGGGCGTGGTCAAAGGCACATGCCGCCGCTTTGATCCGGAGTGGACCGACGGGGGCGAGGCGATACGCATCCCCCACATGGGCTGGAACACGCTGGATCAGCTGCGTCCTTCCGCACTGCTCGACGGGATCCTTCCGGACGACCGCTTTTATTTCGTGCACAGCTACTATGTGGAACCGGATCCTGCCCTGCGCCTGGCCGAAACGACCTATGGGCATGCTTTCACCTCTGTTTACGGGCGCCCCGGCCTCTGGGCGGTGCAGTTCCATCCCGAAAAGAGCGGGGCGCCGGGTCTGAAGATACTCGGGAATTTTTACCGCAGCTGCAAGGAGCGGACACATGCCTGAAACGGCGCGTTTGAGCAAGCGTCTCATCCCCTGCCTCGATGTCCGCGACGGCCGCCTGACCAAGGGCGTCAGGTTCAAGGGCAACGTGGACATCGGCGACCCCGTGGAAACGGCGCGCCGCTATTATGAGGAAGGGGCCGACGAGATCGTGTTTTACGACATCACCGCATCCAGCGAGGCGCGCGGCATTTTCCTCGACGTGGTGGAACGGGTGGCGGAGAGCATCTTCATCCCCTTTTCCGTGGGAGGCGGGCTTTCTTCGGTAGAGGACATGCGCGCCGTGCTGCTGGCGGGGGCCGAAAAGGTCTCGGTCAATTCCGCCGCCGTCAAGGATCCGTACCTCATCAGCCGCGGGGCCGACGCGTTCGGTTCCCAGGCCATCGTGGTGGGCATGGACGTGAGGAAGACCGGGCGGACGCCCGGGATGCCCTCAGGCTACGAGATCGTCATCCATGGCGGACGCATCCCCATGGGGCTGGACGCCATCGCCTGGGCGCGGAGGTGCCAGGAACTGGGCGCCGGTGAGCTGTGCGTCAACTCCATCGACGCCGACGGCACGCTGGACGGCTACGAGCTGGAGCTCACGCGCATGATCTGCGACGCGGTGGAGATCCCCGTGATCGCCTCCGGCGGTGCCGGCGAGCCCAGGCATCTCGTGGAGGCGGTGACCAGGGGCGGCGCCTCTGCGGCCCTGGTGGCATCCATCGTGCATTACGGGCAGTACAGCATCGCTGACCTCAAGGATTACATGGAAGATCACGGCGTGACGGTGCGCCGGGTGCCTGGGATGCAGTCCCGCCCAGCAAAATGAATACCAACGATAAGGAGGACGACATGTCCCTAGATTTCCCCTCACGCCGTGCGCGGATGGAATATGTTTGCATGGGCTGCGGCCACCGCTTCCCCGTGGATCAGCTTGTCTACACATGCCCTGACTGCGGCGGAGTGCTGCTGCTGGAAGACCTGGATTTTGACGGCATGAGGGAAAAAGGCGCGGGATACTGGCGCAGCCTGTTCGACGGGCGCCGTGCCACGCGCACCCGGGCGCTGCGCGGCGTGTTCCGCTTTTACGAGCTCATGGCCCCCGTCCTTGAAGAAGAGGACATCGTCTATCTCGGCGAGGGCGACACCCCGATCATCGAGGCATCCCCGTCCCTGCAGCACCATGTGGGCAGGCGCTTTGCCTACAAGAACGACGGGCAGAATCCCAGCGCGTCCTTTAAAGACCGCGGCATGGCCGGGGCCTACAGCTACCTGAAATCCCTCGTCCGCGTGAACGGCTGGAAGGAAGTGCTCACCATCTGCGCGTCCACGGGAGATACCTCCGCTGCCGCCGCCATGTACGGCGCCTACGTGGGCGACCCCATCCGCACCGTGGTGCTGCTGCCGCACGGCAAGGTGACGCCTGCGCAGCTTTCCCAGCCCTTGGGCTCGGGCGCGCTGGTGCTGGAAGTGCCGGGCGTTTTCGACGACTGCATGAAGGTGGTGGAATACCTGGCCGAACACTACCGCGTGGCACTGCTCAACTCCAAGAACAGCTGGCGCGTGCTGGGCCAGGAATCCTACGTGTACGAAGCGGCCCAGTGGTTTGGCTGGGACCTGGCGGGCAAGGCCCTGTTCATGCCCATCGGCAACGCGGGCAACATCACCTCCATGCTCTCCGGATGCCTGAAGATGCACAGGCTGGGCATCATCAGCGAGATGCCGCACATCGTCGGCGTGCAGTCTGAGCATGCCGATCCGGTCTGGCGCTACTATGCCCAGCCGGAATCCAGCCGCCGCTACGAGCCCGTCGCCGTGCGCCCGAGCGTGGCGCAGGCGGCCATGATCGGCAATCCCGTCTCCTTCCCGCGCGTGCGCAGCCTTGTGGAGCGCTTCAAGGCGGCGGGCGGGCGCTTCGACGTGGTGCAGGTGACGGAACAGTCCATCATGGACAGCATGATCCTCGCAAACCGCCACGGGCATATCGCCTGCACCCAGGGCGGCGAGAGCTTTGCCGGCATGCTCAGGGCCCAGGAGCTCGGGCTGCTGGACAGCGGGGAATA
>CACZQM010000113.1 GCA_902783285.1 uncultured Desulfovibrio sp.
CTCAAGGTCTATGAGCTGCCGGAAGGCACCCGCACCTCCAAGGGCCGCGCGGTGCAGAACCTGCTCTCCATCGACCCGTCCGACCGCATCCGCACCTATCTCAACGTCCGCTCCATCGAGAATCCGGACTACACCGACAACCATTTCGTGATCCTCGTCACGAAGCGGGGCGTGGTCAAGAAGACCAACCTGACCGAATACTCCAACCGCCGCAGCCGCAACAAGGGCATCATCGCCATCAGCATCCGCGAGGGCGACGAGCTGCTCGACGCGCTGCTGACCGACGGCTCCCACGAAGTGATGGTCGCCGCCCGCAAGGGCCGCTGCTGCCGCTTCAACGAAGAGGAGGTGCGCGCCATCGGCCGCAGCGGATCGGGTGTCCGCGGCATCAATATCGACGATGACGACGAGGTGATCGGCGCCCTCTCCTTCAACCCGCAGGCCGAGGACTTCGCTGCCCATACCATCCTGGTAGTCAGCGAGAACGGCTATGGCAAGCGCTCCGATCCGCAGGAGTACCGCCTGACCTCCCGCGGCGCCAAGGGCGTCAAGACGATCAACATCACCGACAAGACTGGCCCGCTTGTTGCAATTAAGGACGTGACCGAGGAGAATGACCTGATGATCATTACCAAGGCTGGGCTGACGATCCGGATGGCCGTATCGGACATCAAGGTCGCAGGTCGCGCCACCCAGGGCGTGAGACTGATCAATATCCGGGAGGGAGATGCAATCGCCGCGGTGTCACCGGTCGCCAAGGCGGAGGAAGAACTCCCGGAGGAAACGCCGGAAGCGGAGCAGTCCGCTGAATAATTGTTGTGGTACTAATTTAATTAACACGTATAACCCAATGAAAAAGATTTTCGCAATCCTTGCTGTCGCTGCCGTCGTCGCAGTGAACGCACAGGCGCAGAACGCCGACGTCGCCAAGGCGAAAGCGGCCCTCGAGAAGGCCCAGGCCGGCGTCGAGAATGCCAAGCAGAACACGAAGACCGCCACTTGGATCAAATATGCCGAGGCGCTGGTCAAGGCCTATGAGGCTCCGAAGGGCAATGCCATCCTCGGTATGAACGCCCAGGAGTTCCAGCTCCTTTCCGCCAACGAGCGTCCCCTCTCCGAGGCTCAGGTCGAGATTGCCGGTCAGGTGATGACCAAGCGCAGCTTCGCCACCCGCAACGTCTACTTCAACCAGGCCGGCGCGCTTTGCGCCGTCGAGGTGACCGAACCGATCCTTCCCGACGCGCTTGACAAGGCCATCGAGGCTTATGCCAAGGCCGCCGAGCTCGACGAGAAGGGCCAGAAGACCGCCGCTATCAAGGAGGCTCTCCAGAATATCGATTCCAAGCTGGTGGAAGACGCTTCCTGCGCCTACACGATCGGCAAATATGCCGACGCCTCCGCCCTCTTCGAGCTGGCCAACAAGGCGCTGAGCACCAAGCCGTCCAACGCCATCGACACCACTTCCCTCTACAACGCCGGTCTCACCGCCTGGATGGCGAATGACCTGCCCCGCGCCAAGGATCTCTTCGGCAACGTCCTCAATCTCGGCTATTATGGCACCGAGGGTGACATCTATGCCAAGCTCGCCGACATCGCCGAGAAGCTCGGCGACAAGGAGGCTTCCAAGAACTACCTGTCCGAGGGCTCCAAGAAATTCCCGCAGAGCCAGAGCCTGCTCATCGGCCTGATCAACTACTACATCAGCAGCGGTGAGGACACCGCCCAGCTCTTCGACCTCTTCGCCGAGGCCCAGAAGAACGAGCCGAACAACGCCTCCCTGTTCTATGTGGAAGGCAACGCCCGCGCCAAGCTCGGCCAGAACGAGGAGGCCCTCGCCGCCTACGACAAGGCCATCGAGGTCAATCCGAACTACGAGTGGGGCTACATCGGCAAGGGTATGCACCTCTACAACATGGCCGTCGAGGTCAGCAAGAAGGCTGACGAGGAGTACAACGACGCCAAGTATCAGGCGCTCCTCGGTGAGTTCGAGCAGTACCTCAAGGGCTGCGTCGCTCCCTTCGAGAAGGCTTTCGAGATGGTGAATGACGTCGAGATCAAGAAGAGCATCGCCGAGTACCTGAAGCAGGCTTGCTTCCGCTTCCGCTCAGATCCTGAGTTCCAGGCCAAGCACGAGAAGTACGCGGCTTTCGCCGACGCTGAGTAATCAGGTCAGTCTTCGATACCGCACGTGTCCTTGACACGTTTCCAGGTCTCGATCATATTATCGAAATCAGATGGAGTGAGCCAGTCGCTGCGGCGGCTGGCCCATTCTTTTACAAACAGGCTTGCATAGCTGTCCGGCAGCAGGCGCTCCGGCAGGGTGCACCACAGGAAGCGGAGCTCCGGCTCCAGCATCCGCTTCTCGCCCGTGAGCGGGTCGCAGACGAAGCGGAGCGTGGCGGCGAGTCCCAGCCGCGAATTGATGATGCTCATGTTGGAGATGGCGTTGCCGAGCGAATAGATGACCGGCACGCCCTTGATGTGCGTGGTGTCCTGCACGACGTGCGGGTGGGACCCGACGATGGCGTCCACGCCTTCTGATACCAGCCACTTGGCCCAGGAATCCTGCGTGGTGTCGTGCCGGAGCTGGTATTCCGTGCCCCAATGGGGCAGGGCGACGACGAAA
>CACZQM010000114.1 GCA_902783285.1 uncultured Desulfovibrio sp.
GACTTTTTTTCACTCATGATCGTGCAACGGCCACATCATCGCTGTTATCCGGCTTGCCTTCAGTAAGACACGCCGGACGTGCGGATGCGCCTGAGCACACGGTAAAGGAACAGGCCAAACGCTGCGCCAAGCGCATCGACGGCCACGTCCGCAGCCTGCCCTGCCCGGCCCGGCACGAGGAGCTGGTGCGCTTCGTCAAGCACAGCGTAAAGGCAGGCGATGCCGAAGGCAACCATGAAGACGCGCCTTTTGCCTGGGAGCCAGGCGGCCAGCCAGCGCACGAGCAGCATGGCGAGGACGGCGTATTCCGTGGCATGCGCGGCCTTGCGCACCAGGGGGTGGAACAGGGCTGTAAGAGCGGGAACGCAGAACTTGGCGGGATCCATGCCCAGCGCCTGTGCGATGCTGCTTACGCACGTCGCAAGAAAGCGGGCTATCGCTTCGCTGAGTCCGGCGGATTCCGTGCCCTGCTGGGCAGAAAGCAGGAAGATGCAGGCCATCCACGCAAGGACCAGCCACAGCCGCGGGCCGAACATGGCCCAGGCGGAGCGGTGTGCATTCATGGCCACTATTCTTCGGGGGCGGGCGGGGTCTGCCAGCCGATGCCGCGCTCAGCGGCAAGATCGGCAAGGTCCGCAAAACGCTCGCGCGTGTCCTCGTCCAAGGTGTCCCTGGATCCTTCCAGACTCCGCATGACGCGTCCGAACTGCTCCAGGCGGCCCTCACTCAGGAGGATCTCGGCATAGCGGACAAGGGCGCGCGGATCCTGGTCCATGGACCTCAGAAGGACTTCAGCCAGGGCGTACTCCCCGCGTGCCATCAGATCGTCCGCCCTTGCTATCTGCGGAAACAGGGCGTCATGCCTGAGGCGAGACAGCTCTGCGGAGAGCATGGCGGCATCGGCCTCCCGGCCCGCTGCCGCAAGGACCTTGATCCTGCGCTCCAGGACGAGCCGCTCCACAACGTCCTTCGCCCGCTTCTCCCGGCGCAGGAACCCGGTGTTCCCGAGGGTCTCGGGCGTTTCCTCATCAAGCCTGGCGGCATTGATGTCGCGCATGCGGCAGAGTGCGGCGTCCGCACGGTCCCACAGGGCATGATCCATGAAGAAGGCTGCAAGCTGCTCCTGCCCGGCGATGCGGCCAGGCGTGAGCGCTTCAAGCAGAGCGGGATCCGGCCTGGCAGACCAGAGCAGCGGATAGACGCTGCCGAGCCTCCCCGGCATCTGCATGCCAAACGACCGTGCCAATTCGATGAGCCTGGCTTCGGCGGCGCTTTTGCCTTCGGGCGTGGGATCTTCCTTCCATGCCCGCCAGTAGCCGTACAGGGCACGGGAGAAAATATCGGTATGGAAGGGGTACAGGGCCAGTGCTGATTCGTGAAGATCAAGCGATGCCCTGCGCTCGCCGGACCATGCTGAGGCCTGGTCGCGGGCACCGGCCATGGCGGAAAGCGGAAGTCCGCTCAAAGGCGTAGCCGCCGCCATGGCGGAAAGCCAATGCTCAGCCTTGCGGTATTGCGCGGCAACAGACTGCCTCTCCTCACTGGAAAGCGAGGCAAAGGCTTTTTCCAGATACGGGCGGTACGGACGCCGCCAGACCTGCTCTGTGCTGACCGGGCGGTCGAGCAGGCGGCCCACGCCTTCGGACATGAACTTTGCTTCAAGCATGGAGGCCCTGCCGAGATGCGCTGTGGCCGCTGCTTCCAGGGCTTCGATCCTGTCCGGCGCATAACTGAGCGTGCGCTGCGCCTGGCGCTCCATCGCCTGCCAGTAATGCACCGGGGCGTAATTTTTGCGGATCGAGGGCACTACGCGCAGGTAATCGAGGCGGGCCAGTTCCCTCCCTGCTTCCATCTGACGCAGGCAGGGCGGGAAGGCGAACGCGCAGGCCGCGAGCATGAGGACAGGCAGAGCGTACAGCGGACGGCCCAGTTTCCACCTCGTGGGCAGGTCTGGCTCGTCGGCAGACGCTTCGCGCAGCACGCGACAAAGCCCGGTCATGAGCACCGCGCATGCCAGGAAGACCAGCAGGTTGGCAGGCTGCTTGAGACCGTAGTCGGTGACTTCATGCGCGGCAGCTGCCAGCATGGCGAAAAGGACGCCCAGCGCCATGGGCTGGAAGGAGGAAGATCGCGCCCTGCGGCTGGAGACCGCACGGATGCAGAGGCAGAGGCGCAGCAGCAGCCAGCAAAGGATGAGCGCTGCGCAGGGGATGCCCAGCATGATGGCGAGGTCAAGGTAATCGTTGTGCGCGTCAAACGAGATGACACCAGGGATGAAGCTCAGGTCGAAATGCGGAGCCAGCGCGCGCATGCCGCCAAATCCGGTGCCCCACACGGGCGAGAGCAGGATGACCTGCAGCGCGACCTTCCAGAGTTCCAGGCGGGAGAGCCCGCTGGGATCCTCTCCGGACAGGGCGAGCTCCAGGCGGGCGGTAAGGTGGTGCAAACCGTAAACAGCGGCCAGCAGCAGGCAGGTCAGCAGTACGATCAGAGGCATGGGCAGCGCCCTGTGCCTGCGCGAGAACAGCCCGGCGAGCAGGAAAAGTCCCAGCCCTGCGGCAGAGACGAGGATGCCCGTGCGCGATTCAGAAAACATGATGCAGGCGGCACAGACAAGGGCTGCAAGGCCAAAGACGGTCATGCCTGCGGCGCGCCAGCGTCCAGAGAGCATGCTGCGCAGGGAGGATGCCTTCCTTGCCGTCCATAAGGCGGTGAACGATCCAATATTGATGAACAGCCCCATCTCGCAGAGCTGCGCGAAATGGTTGCGGTTGTAATATGGTCCGGCGGCTACTTTCGACGGTCCCTGGTAGACCCAGAACAGCCAGTCGAAGCCGCCGAAGCGCTGCACCAGCCCGCAGAACCCGCAGATGGCCGCACAGAGCCCGATGCAGGCGGCAAACGCCAAAAGCTGCCCGCGGGAGCCGGAAAAAAGCTGTGCGGCAAGGGCATAAAACAGCGCTGCCGCGCAGAGCAGCATGAGGACGCTCTGCTGGACCCCGGGCATGGCAGCGAGGCTGGGAGAGCCCTGGACAGACCCGGCGACGGTTGCCTGGTCCCAGAGGGCGGAAAGTTGTTCAGGCATGACCAGGGCGCTGAAGGCAGGCGAAAGCTGCAGGAAGCCCAGGATGATGACGGCCGCGATAAGCCACAGCCCGCGCACGGGGAAAAAGCGCACGCTCCCGCGGAACAGCGTGCCCGTCAGCCAGAGCAGTCCGCATGCCAGCATGCATACGCCGGCAAAGCCCACGCCCAGCGGGTGCCTGCCGCCCCAGAAAAAAGGCAGCAGCGCCATGCAGATCACAAGGACCGCACGGGCGGCATGGAGCAGTTTGTCGCCAAGATGGATCTCCCAGCGGTGGCGGTTGCGATGTCTATGATGGGAATGGGGGATATCCATTACGGTATATTGCTGCTTGTTCTTCTAAGGGGATCACGAAAATCTCGGCAATGCATACCAGCGTACATTTTCAAGGTCAATCTTCAAGTAGCCGATGGCGGCAATGGCATGCTGGTCTTTATCCTTTTAATAAATGATGCACGCATGCCGGGATCGCAGACGCGGAAACGCAAAACGGACCCGGCGCCCATGACATGTCCGTGCGCGGGGAAGATCTGTCAGCCCATCGAATCATCCCCTTCTGCCGTCCCCCGCCGCACGGAAAGCAAATACAACACCTTCTTCGCTGCAGGCTGTTTCTTGACGAGGCGCTCAAGGCGCAGGGCTGTGCTCCGGGAGAGCCCGCAGGCATGCGCCGCAAGCCTTACGGGACGCCGCGGCCGCGTGTACTTTGCGCCGCCCGGCAAGTCGCCGTTGTGCATGGCGATGCGCCGGGCGAGGTCCGTGGTGATGCCGCAGTACAGGCTGCCGTCGGCGCAGCGGACGAGATAGACGCACCATGCGCCCTCTCCGGCAGAGCGTTCACCGGGGATGTCAGGCAAGTCCATGCCACCAGGGAGAAAAGGACGATGGGGCGTCCAGGAGCAGCGGTTCGCCCATGCGCGGCGTAGTGAGCGTCCATCCGTGGAGGGGCGCGGCAGCGGCGATGCGCTTGAACGGATCATCCCAGGGATGGTACGAAAGGCAGAACTTGCCTATGTGCACGGGCAGCAGCATCCTGCAGCGCACATCGTCTGCGGCAGCGGCGGCCTCGTCAGGATCCATGTGCACATGCCGCCATTCGGGGTTGTACTGCCCCGTGTCGAGCATGGCCAGGTCGAAGCCGCCGAATTCCTCCCCGATCCTGGCAAAATGCCTGCCATAGCCCCCGTCGCCGCTGAAGAAGATCTTTTTCCCTTGGCCCTCGATGACGAAGCCGCCCCAGAGGGTCCGGTTGCGCGTGAACGTGCGTCCGGAAAAATGCCGGGACGTCGTGAAGTGGACGGCAAGCCCTCCCCTCCTGACGCATTGCCCCCAGTCGCCTTCCTCTATGATGCCGCGCGGGAATCCGAACCTGACGAGATGCGAGCCCACGCCCAGCGGGCAGAGGATGCTTTTGACCTTGGGTGCGAGGGCGGACATGGTCGGGTAGTCCAAGTGATCCCAGTGGTCGTGGGAGATCAGCAGGATGTCGATGTCCGGGAAGTCGGCGGCGGAGTAGGCATCCGTGCCGGGAAAGGCTTCCATGGCCACGGGCAGCGGGCTGGCGTGGCGGCTGAACACGGGATCGATGAGCAGGCGCATCCCGCCAAGCCGGATAAAGACGGAAGAGTGCCCCAGCCATACCACGGCATCGCGGTCAAGGGCGGGAAAGTCCGGGACCAGGGCGGGCAGGGGCTGGGAGGGAACGGTCCTGTCTCCCCTGCCGAGCATGAAGGAGATCCATGTGGAGAGCACGCTCCTCTTTTTCTTGCCGTCTTCCACGATCAGGGGCGTGGGTTCCTCGTTGACGAAGATCCCGTTGCGGAAATGCGGCGAGGCGGCAAGGCGCGCCAAATCGTCCCCTTCGGGGAGCTTTCCAAAACGCGTGCTGTTGTAGAAGGCGCAGCCTCCGCCCGCCATAGCCGTGCCGGCCAGTCCTGCCAGGACCATGCGCCTCGTCCATTTTTTCATGCGGTCCCCCTGGAAACTCCACGGAAATGATGCGTGCCATGATAGCCAAAGGGCATGGAGCAGGCAAGCGCCGCCTTGCACGGCGCTTTGCCTTTCATCAGTGGTCCGCCCGCCAAGCTGGCAGGGACAGCAGGTTCCGCCGGATGCAAGCCGTTGCGTCATCCGCCGCCACGGGAGGGAACTGCCTGCCTGACAAAAGAAGTCCGCCCGGGAACGGACGGACTTCTCGCTTGTGCCGTTGCAGGATGCCCTGCCTTAGAACTTGTAGCCGATGCCTATGCCGAAATTGTGAGCGTGCGGATGCGTCGTGCGCCCGGGGACGACGCCGCTGGTCCCATGCTGGGCGGAAGACGTGTAGTCCAGCACGTGGTTGTGGATGTACATGTAGGCCAGATCCAGCGTCCAGTTGCCGTAGTAGAATCCGAGGCCGGCGGTGTAGTAGTTGCGCCCGTTGGAGGGGACCATGTAGTCGGCATTGCCGTAGTTCATGGGCGAGGTCTCATACATGAAGCCGAGGCGCAGGGCCAGCCAGTCCAGGGCGCGGTACTCAGCGGATATGCCGAAGGTCCAGGAGTTCTCCCAGTGCTTGTCACTGTTGGCCCAGGAGTTCACAGGCGACTTCATGTACATATTGAAATCGCGGAAGCGACTCCAGAGCGTATACTGCGCATCTGCCTCGAAGCTCAGCTTTTCCGTGGGCTTCCAGGCCACGCCGAAGGTGAAGGAATCCGGCAGGTGCATCGTTCCGCGCAGCTTGGAATTCTGGAATGCCGCCAGCTGGGGCACAGGGAACATTTTGCCTACCTGGTTGTCATAACGGGTCTTGCCGTGGACCTTCAGGCTCATGGGGGCACGGTAGGTCAGACCCATGGACCACTGTTCGTTCAGCTTTGCGTGCACAGCAAGGCTGCCGCCAAAGCTTACGCCATGGCCATTGATATTGATATCGCCCGGTCCAGGAAGCATCATGCCTCCCCCCAGCGGGATGTTGGAGGGCAAATTCTTGTTCATCTGCATGGTCGCCCACATGATCTCGGCGCTGGCGGACACGGAGAACATGTCATTGATCTTGTAGGCTATGGTCGGCGTATAGGACTGCGTGATCAGCTGCACGAAGTGCAGGTTCATCCCGCCCGCCCACTTGTTCGGGTATTTCGTGCCCAGCCCGAAGCGGGTGTAGGAGCCGAATCCGAACCACCACTTGTCGTTCAGCTGGTGGGTGACGTAAAAGGCCGGCAGCGGCCAGGTCTGATGCGCACAGTGGTAGTTGGTCTGGTTGCCTGCCCCGTCACGCGTGTCGATGCCCCAGTAGAACATGGATATGGCCAGGTTGGCCTGGAACTGCGTGCCCGGCAGCCGGGTGATGGCAGCCGGATTGTAGGCCACCACGGAGGTGTCATCGCCGCGGGCGACCAGCCCGCCGGAAAGGCTCATGCCGCGCGCGCTGTTTTCCATGACGGCGAAGCCTTCGGCCCGGACGTCCGCCGGCATCGCAAAGCCCAGGGAACATGCAGCCGCAACAGCGCAGAGGAAACGTGCTCCAAATCGGGAAATGAACATGAAAAAACTCCTGAAACGGTCTGAATAAAAAATATCCACGAACGATATCAGGAGTATAAGGCAGTCATTAATTATTAATCAAGATTTAAATCTATCCGTAAATAAGGCCGCCGCCTTGTCGTAAAGGGCCTTGGCGTTGTCGCGGCTGCGGCGGCTGATGACAGGGCGCCAGACGAGCACGCTTTCCTTCTTTTCCTCCGGGGCTGCGTCTCCCCTGCCGGCTTTGAACCCCATCGATTTGCCGGCCCGTTCAGCCATGGCCCTGGCGCTGCGCGTCGTATCCACCGTCCATTCCCATGCGATGCCGCGCATTTCTTCAAACTCCGCCAGGCCCTTTTTCCAGAGTTCACCGAAAAATCCTTCGGCTTCCCATTTTTTGAAATAGGCGTGGATGGAGCTGGGGCTTCCGTAAAATTCCTTGGGCAAAGCCTTCCACTGCGTACCGGTGCGCAACACATAGACGATGGCCGAAAGCACCTTGCGCGGGTCAAGAGGCTTGCGCCCGCCCCCTGCGATGCGGCGGTACACGCGGCCGGGATCGCGCACGGTCTGCGGGATCAGGGGTTCGACTGCTTCCCAGAAAGCGTCGGAGATCTCCCAGAATTTCGGTGTGTTGAGCTCAGCTTGCTGAATCATGGGGCTACTATACGGCAAAACGGGGAAAAAATCCAGAACTCTTTTATTTACGGATAAGACCGCCCAAAAAAAATATCAGGATTCTTTTGTTGACAGCCATCCTAGTTGCGGATATGTTAACAAAACACAGCGCGGGGTAGAGCAGCATGGTAGCTCGTCGGGCTCATAACCCGGAGGTCGTTGGTTCAAATCCTTCCCCCGCAACCAGTAATTCCAAGGGCTTACAGCATATCAGGCTGTGAGCCCTTTCTTCGTCCTAACACCCATCCTAACACGCAGGTAAAATTGCTTCAAAGCTGGCAGGGCAACGCTACGGTCATTCTCTATCAGGGAGCAATCTCCGTTTGTCGAATTGATTATACGTGCGCGTCCTTCTTCAGACAAGAACAACATCTACACATCCCCATTTGTCGGTACGGCAAGCAGCGGGGATAACAAAAAACTAACA
>CACZQM010000115.1 GCA_902783285.1 uncultured Desulfovibrio sp.
AAGAGATTTCAAAACCTGTAAATTCAGTGCAGTATCCCTCCTGACAGCCACGCCTCCGGCACTGTTCCGCCGTCCTGCCGTGCGGAACGGGCTTTTCTGCCGGGCACCCTGAATCCACGAGGATATGTAGCCAATGAAGAAAGCAAAGAAGCGGCGCCGCGAAGGCAGGACGCTTGCCGCGGCCGCCGTCCTCGCCGCCTGCCTGCCCGTCCAGGCGACCGCCGCGCCCCCCGCCACCCAGATCATTGTCTCTGCCGCCGGCCGGGAGACGTTCGCAATGCTCTTCTATGCCAAGGGCGACGGCCCCAAAGACAATCCAGCGTCCGTGTGCACTCCTTCCGCCACCGAAAGGCAGGGCATCGCCCGCGGATGGAAGATCTGGGCCGACGTTCTGGGAACGGGGTCCGCCAGCCACCAGATTCCCTTCGTCGACGTCGTGATGGTCAGCGAACGCGGCAACGCCCACTGCGGAAGCGCCCTTTCCGCCAGCGGAAGCGGCATGACCATGCTGGGAGAAGCCATCATCAAAGGCTGCCCGCCAGGGGCCGCGCCTTCATGGATCTGGGCACAGGCATGTCAGCAGGCACCCCACTCCCGTTCCTGCATACACCCCGCTCGGGCAAATCTACAGCATGTCCGTGCACGAAACCGGGCACGGGCTCGGCATTTTCTCTAGACTCGATGAGGCCGGCATTGGAGAGGCTCCCCGTCTATCCCTGCTAGACATGCACCTCTTCTCCGCCGGACCGGACGGGAACGTCTGACTCCGCGACGTCAAGGACGTCTCGAGGATAGTGCGCGTCAGCAAAGAATCCAAGGGCAAGGTCACCCACTACACGCCCATGGTGTGCAAAACGTCCGACGGCTCAAAGGTGTATGCCTGGAACAGGAAGGTGCCGGAAGGCGCCGCCCTTCCAGACGGAGCCTTCTTCATCGGAGACGGTTCCAAAAGCGGGGTCTCCTTCAGGGGGCCGGAAACCATGAAGACGCTGAACTCCCTCGGTCCCCCAGGCCTGCCGGGCGTGCGCATCCAGGGCTTCGAGGAGATTGGCGAAGACGTCAACGGCAAAGACCTTAACAGGCTTGATCTTAGCCATCTGGAGCTCGCGCACAGCATGATGAGCCACCAGAACTACCGCAACTACAACTTCTACATGGAAGCCGAACTGGCCGTGCTCAAGGACCTTGGCTTCAGGATCGAACTCAAGCGCTTCTACGGCGCCTCGATCTACGGGAACAACCTCAACGTCGTCAACGACGCCCCCTTCTACGCCCGCAGAGCCGACGGCAGGGGCTGGCTTGCGGGGCAGCCTTCGGAGGAGACCTTCGGCGTCGGCCTCCACGTCTACGGCGAAGGGAACACCGTGGTCCAGAAGGCGGACCTGCTGACGAAGGGCCTGGCGGCCGTGGGCGTGCGCATCGACGGCGCCCGCACGAAGCTGACCGTGCCCCGGGGCGTCAGGATCCATGCGGACGGCGAGAACGGCGCAGGCCTGCTCGTGTCCTACGGCAAGGACACGGAAATCGCGGCCAGGGGCGATGTCGGGGCCGCGGGCAAGGGCGGCATCGCCGCGCGCTTCGACTTCGGCGGCAACTACCTCGGCAACATGAGGGAAATTCGCGGCTCCTACATGCACAAGGAGCCGGACTTCATGGACATGCTGGTGGAGGGCCCCCTCTCCGGGGCAGACGAGGCCGGCTACCGGCTCCACCTCGACGGCCCCCTTGTCAAGACCTTCGACGTTTCGGGAAGCTTCGAGGGCAGAACGGCATCCATCTTCATCGGCGAGAACGCCTTCGTGCAGAACATCAACGTCCTCTCGGGCGCCAGAATCAAGGGCGGCATCGTCTCGCTCTGGGATGCGGGAAGCTCTCTGCTGCACAAGGATGCGCCCGCGAACCTCTACACCTCGCTCGTCTTCGGCAGGAAGGCGAAGGCGGACGGCAGGGCCGGAGCGCCCGATCCCGGCTTCGACATGACCCTCGAAGGCTCCGTCTACGGCCCGAAGGGCATCGACATGGCGCTGCGCGCAGGCCGGCTCCTCGTGGCCGGCGAAACGCACGTCCACGACATTGAGAACGCCGGCTGGCTCGGCGTCAGGGGGCTGGGATCAAAGCTGGCCGGCACCGTCTCCGGAACCTTCACCCAGGGCGGGAACGGCGTCCTGCAGTCCTGGGCCACCCCCGACGGCGCCTCGACCTTCCTCCTGGCGGCCAGGGGACGCTGGGCCGTGACGCCGGACAAGGGATACTGGGTGCACCGCAAGGCCGTGCCCGTGACGAACGCCCCCGTGATCTTCGCCGCGGGCGCGGCCGCGGACTTCGCCTCCTCCCTGCTTGCCAGAAGCTCCAGCCTCACCCTTTCCTTCAGCCTTCTCGACGCCAGCGGGACGAGGCCCGTGCTGGGAGCCTTCCGCGCCCTGGACGCCTACAGCCGCCTGGCCACCCGCGACTCCGGAGCCGGGCGGGCCGCGCCCTTGCCCTGGCAAACCGCAGGGGCCTGCCCTCGAGGAACATGCAGGCGCTGGTGGAGGAAATCGACTTTCTCGATTCCAGGGCCGCCGTCGACAAGGCCCTCTCCCAGCTCTCCGCCGACTCGTTCAGCGAGGCCTTCGCCCATGCCCTCGGCCGCCAGCAGGCCCTCAGCCAGCGCCTCCTGCAGCGCATGCTCTCGGCCCTTCCCAAGGGGACGGCCAGGCCGCAGTCCGGGGAGGGCCGGACGGGCCTCCCCGCGGGCGACGAAACTGCGGCTCCAGGCGGCTGGACGGTCTGGGGCAGCCTCTTCGGCATGGCCGACAGCCAGAGCGCCTACGGCTCCTCCGACGGCTGGTACAGCACGGGCTGC
>CACZQM010000116.1 GCA_902783285.1 uncultured Desulfovibrio sp.
CTACCCAGAGGGGGTCGATCATGGACGAACAGCGCAAGCATTTCCGGCGCGGCATCTATATCCTGCCGAACCTGTTCACCACGGCCAGCCTGTTTGCAGGCTTTTTCAGCATCATCCTCGCCTTTTCCGGACGCTTTGACGAAGCGGCATGGGCCATCCTCGTCAGTGCGGCCATGGACGGGCTGGACGGCAAGGTCGCCCGGCTGACCGGGACGGCGAGCCAGTTCGGCATCGAGTATGATTCCCTGGCGGACGACGTGGCCTTTGGCGTGGCCCCCGGCATGCTGGCCTACGCTTGGCAGCTCAACCAGTTCGGCAAGTTCGGCCTTGCCGCGGCGTTTTTGTTCTGCGGCTGCGCCGCACTGCGCCTCGCACGTTTCAACGTGGGCGTGAGCACGACGTCCAAACGCTTTTTCGTCGGCCTGCCCAGCCCGGCATCCGCCTGCCTCATGGCCACCTTCGTGCTGTTCATGCCCTACTATCCTACCTTCATGGAGCCGATCCTGCCCGGCGTCGCCCTGGTCGTCGCCGTGGTCTCGCCGCTGCTCATGGTCAGCCGCGTGCGGTATTTCTCCTTCAAGGATTTCGGCTTTGCCAAGGCGCATCCCTTCCAGACCATGGTGGCCGTGCTGATCGTGCTGAGCATGGTCTTCTCGCTGCCCCGCCTGTTCTGCTTCCTCCTCCTGCTGTCCTATGCCGTCTCCGGGCCGCTGTATACCTACATACTGCGCCGGCACGGGCGCCGGCTCGATCCGGAAGGCGATGACGCGCGGAAGCAGCAGCCCGGGAAGCAGGGAGCCCAGGAAGCGCAGAAATAGCCATGGATGATGCGTGCGCCGCCGGCCTGCGCATCCGCCCTGCGCGGCAGGAAGACGTTGCCGCCATGCTGCGCATCTATGCGCATTATGTCCGGGAGACGGCAGTCACCTTTGAATATGACGTGCCGGGACAGGAAGAGTTCGCGGGAAGGGTGGCCCGCGTGCAGCAGGCCTTCCCCTGGCTGGTCGCCGAGAAAGGTGGCGCCGTCACGGGCTATGCCTATGCCGCGCCTTTCCATCCGCGCGCGGCCTATGCCTGGTGCGCCGAGCTCGCCATCTACATGGCCCGCGACGCCCGCGGCATCGGCCTCGGCGCTGCGCTCTACAGCGCGCTCGGGCGCGTCCTGCGGCTCCAGAACATGCTGCTTGCCTATGCCTGCGTGGCCTGGAACGGGCAGGAGGATGACCGCCTGACCCATGCCAGCCGCCGCTTCCACGAGCGCCAGGGCTTCCGCGTCACGGGATATTTCCCGGGATGCGGCTACAAGTTCGGGCGCTGGTACGGCATGCTGTGGATGGAAAAGCGCCTTGCCCCGCCAGCCAGCCCTCCTGCGGCGGTCATCCCCTTTGCGCAGCTCGATGCGCAGGATCTGCAGCAAGCCCTGCGCTGTCCTCCGCCGGCCATGGCGTGATGTCCTGCCCCTGGGCGCGCCCGCGCCTTTCCGGCTTTCAGGGACCTGCCTCATTCATCGTGCCTCAGAGCATTCATCGAGCAGGTAGAGGATGCTGCGGTATCCGATCCTGCCGTGCCTTGTCAGCCCGATCTCGCAGGTGCGCGACGTGCTGAACCCTGCCTCGCAGCCTTGCACCTGGACGGCAAGGCCTTCCAGGGCGGCGGCGTTGAGTTCGGGATGGGTGAAGCCCTTGTCCCCGGCGAAGCCGCAGCAGAAGATGCCCTTGGGCAGCACCACCTCGCGCGCGCAGAGGCTGGCGGCCTTGACCATGTCATCGACCAGGCCCATCGCCCGCGTGGAGCAGGTGGCGTGGACGGCGATGCGTCCGTATTTCTGGCTGAAGGAAAGCCTGCCTGCCAGGAAGCGCAGGGCGAACTCCACGGGCTCGTACATCTGCAGGGAAGTGTCCAGCGTCTTGCGCATGCGGGCAAGGCAGGGGCTGGTGTCGCACATGACCGGCCAGCGTCCATGGTCCGAAGCCTGCAGCAGGGCGGCGTTCAGCCTGTCGGCGCTTGCCTGCGCCTGTTCGGCCATGCCCTTGGTCTCAAAGGCCTTGCCGCAGCAGAGCTTGTTCACATCCCGCGGGATAATGACTTCGTAGCCTGCCTTTTCGATGAGGCGCAGGGCCGTGTCCATCAGGGGCTCGAGCTTCCGGGCCTGCGCGGTGGAGTAGCCCATGGTGCGTACGGCGCAGGAGGGGAAGTAGACGATCTTTTCCGGGGCGCGCCGCAGGGGAGTGGGGACGCGTCCGCCGCCGCAAAGCCCGATATCGGCCAGCGGGGGGATGTCCATGCCCGTCAGCTTCTTTGCAGCGGTCCGGCTCAGGCTGGCAAAACCTCCGCCCAGCGCCTTCTGCCCTGCCGAAAGCAGGCCCAGCGCAATGGAGGCCGCGCCCGTGACGGCTCCCATGTGGCCCTGGACGAAGTCCGCGGCGCGTTCCTGCCCGGGCGTAAGCGCATCATGGCGCATGAGGCGCATGCGCGCAGCCACGTCGATGCCCAGCGGGCAGCGGGTCGTGCAGAGCCCGTCCGCTGCGCAAAGGTCCACAGCCATTTTCTGGTATTCCGCCTTCCATCGCGCCGCGCGTTCCGCTTCGCCCTTCGCTTCAAGGCCTGCGATGGCGCGCAGCGCATAGACGCGCTGCCGCGGGCTGAGGCCCTGCCTTGCCGCGGGGCAGATGGATTCGCAGAAGCCGCACTCCATGCACAGGTCGACTTCGGGGCTGACCCCGCAGACATGCTTCAGACCGTGCAGATGGCAGAGGTCATCGCCGTTGAGCAGGCAGCCGATGTTCAGGATCCCGGCAGGATCCAGGAGGCGTTTTGCCTCCTGCATGATGCCGTAAAGTTCACCGCCCCATTCCCGGCGCACAAAGGCGGCCACGGCGCGGCCCGTGCCGTGTTCGGCCTTGAGGGATCCTTCCAGCCGCAGCACGGTCTGGGCAGCGCGCTCGATGAATTCGCCCAGCCTGGCGACTTCCCCGGGATCGCTCAGGCGGAGCGGGATCAGGCAGTGCAGGTTTCCGTGCAGGGCATGGCCCTGGACGCCGCAGCCTTCAAAGCCCACGTCCTTCATGATGTCTGTGAAGCAGTGGCAGGCTTCGGGCAGGTTTTCGAAGGGCACGCAGTAGTCTTCGGTGTAGGCGTATTCCGAAGGCTTGCGTGTGCCGGCAACGGCGGGCAGCAGGGCGCGGCGGATGTCCCAAAGCTTTTCGCATTCCGCGGGGTCACGGGTGAAGCCCGTATCCGCTTTCGCAGGGAAGCGGGAGAGGGCGGCGCGCAGCCCGCTGATCCGGCGTTCCAGTTCATCCTCGGACTCCGTCCTGACCTCGATCAGCAGGGCGCAGTCGTCGGAGCGCTCGCCGCTGGGGCGGAACGCACCGGGGAATCCCGGCAGGGTGGCCAGACCGCGGAGGGTGAAGTCATCCAGGAACTCGCCGGCGTACAGCTCGCAGACGTCCCGCATGGCGCGCAGCGCCTGCATGGCCTCTTCCAGGGAGGCGAAGCTGATCAGCGCGGTGGCCCGGCATGGCTGCAGGGGGAGGGTCCTGAGGGTGACGCTGAGGATGAATCCCAGGGTCCCTTCCGAACCGATGAGCAGGTGGCAGAGGATGTCCACAGGATCGCTGCAGTCGGTGAAGGCGTTGAGGCTGTAGCCGCAGGTGTTGCGGATCCGGTATTTCCTGCGGATCTTTCCTGCCAGTTCCGGAGCCGCCAGGATGCGGTCCCGGATACGGCCCAGGGAATCGAGCAGGGCGGCGTGGGACGCCCTGAAGGCGGAAACGCTGCTGCTGTCTGCGGTATCCACCATGGTCCCGTCCGCCAGGACGAACTGCATGGCGTCAAGCATGTGGAAGATGTTCGTTTCCACGGTGCAGCTCAGCCCGGCCGCATTGTTGGCGGCCATGCCCCCTATGGTGGCCGAAGCGATGGACGAGGGATCCGAAGAAAGGAGCCTGCCATAGGGCGCGAGGGCGGCATTGATCTCTCCTCCCCTGGCGCCGCACTGCGCGAAGACGCGCCTGCCTCCGTCCAGCACCCGTATCCCGCTCCAGCCGCTGCCGGTGAAGCGCACCGCCGCATCCCTGGCCACGGCCTGCCCGCTGACCGACGTGCCGGAGCCCCTGAACGTCAGGGATACGCCGTGCGCGGCTGCGGCAGCCAGCAGCTTTTTGAGTTCGCCGATCCTTTCCACGTCTGCGACCACGAAGGGCGACGATTCAAAGGGGCTGGCGTCCACCGCGTACATCTGCGCAAGAAAGTCTCCGTCGTGGATGCGCGGGGAAGGAAGGAAATCCTTGATGGCCTGGAGAAAGAGGTGGGGATGTGCGTTCATGTCCGTTCCTGGCATCGGGCGTAAAAACGGGAGGAAAGGCGCAGCTTGCCGCATCTCTGCGGGAAGGAGCCGGCATAGGGCCGGCGGCAGGGATGCGCGCTGTCCGAAGACGAGGGCCGTATGCAGCGCCCGGCAGCACCCGGGAAGGCTCCCGCCGGGGAGCCTTTCCGGTACGCTTGCGTTCCCGCGCTATTTCGCGTTCAGGCCGGCGTTGAAACAGGCAAGGTTCTGCTGCAGGAATGCCGGCTTGGTGTTCTGCTCGATGGCTTTGCGCTGCGCTTCCACCGAGACGGGCATCAGGCCGGAAGCGTACAGCGCGCCCAGCAGGACCATGTTCACGCCCAGGGGGTTCTTGTTCTCAAGGGCGATGGCTTTGGCGTCAAGGGTCATGACCCGGGCGCAATGCGACCTGAGGAAGGCGAGCTGTTCGTCGACCGGCGGGTAGCCTGAATCGTCTCCGCGGAGGTTGAAGGGCTTGATGGGCGACGTGGACGTGATCACCACGCTGCCGGTGTTGACCTTGTTGAGCGCGCGCAGGGCCTCGAGCGGCTCGAAGGCCAGGAGGATGTCGGCGCAGCCGTCAGAGATGGTCGGGCTGAACGCGCCGCCGAGCACCGCCGTGGATTCCACGACGCCGCCGCGCTGCGCCATGCCGTGCGTTTCGCTGAGAACGGCAGGGATGCCGTCGAGCAGGGCCGCCTCGCCGACCAGCTTGGATGCGAGCACGTTGCCCTGGCCGCCGACGCCGACGAAATATATCTTCAGTGATTTCATGATGACCTCGATGCAGGGTTGAAGGGGCGGGCCGCCTAGAGCTTTTTGATGGCGTGTGCCGGGCAGACCTGCACGCAGACGGCGCAGCCCGCGCACTGGGCGGGGTCGATGACGATCTTGCCGTTTTCCGGCTGGAAGGCCGGGCAGCCATACTCTGTGAGGCAGGTGCGGCATTCCGTGCATTTTTCCTTGTCGATGGTGAAGATCGCCTTGCCGGCCTTGCCCTGTTTCTTGTTGTGGAGCGGGCAGGGTTCTTTGGATACGACCACGGCGAGCCCGTCGAAATCCATGGCTTCGGCGATGGTCTCGCGCAGCTTCTTGAGCTGCCGGGGATTGACCGTGCGCACGAAGGGCACGCCCAGGGCCCTGCACACTGCTTCGATGTCGATGGGGGTCATGCCGGCCATGGCCGCGCGCTCATCGACCTGGGGGTCGAAGGCAGGTGAGGGCTGATGCCCAGTCATGGCAGTGACGCCGTTGTCCAGCACGACGAGGGTGAACTTATGGCCGTTGTACACGGCGCTGGCAAGGCCGGTCATGCCGGAATGGAAGAACGTGGAATCGCCGATGAACGAAAGCGTCTTCTGCCCGGTGCCCCTGATGCCTTCCGCGAATCCGCAGGGTATGCTGGCGGAACCGCCCATGCAGATGGCGATGTCGGACATCTTCAGCGGCGGCTGGACGCCCAGCGAGTAGCAGCCGATGTCATTGATGAAGATGACATCGCGGCCTTCGCAGGCCTGTTTTGCGGCGTAGTACGTCATGCGGTGCGGGCAGCCAGGGCAGAGGTTCGGCGGACGGACCGGGAGGGCGGGACGGGCGGAAAGATCGGGTTTTTCCGGAGCGCTCCAGGAGACGCCGAAGGCCTCGGCGACGGAACCGGTGACGATCTCCGTGCTGTATTCGTAGAGGTTGGAGAGCCTGCCGCAGCCCTTTCCGAGGATCTCGCAGGCCAGGCCGTTCTTCTGCGCGAGGACGCGGAGGTGGTCTTCGATCCAGGGCTCCAGCTCCTCCACCACGAGGATCTTCGATTTGCCGCGCATGAAGGCGAGCAGGGCCTCATCCGGCTCCGGATAGGAGAAGCCGAGCTTGAAGAGCGCGCATCGCTGTTCCAATCCGAGTTCACGGATGGCGTCGCGGGCGTAGTTCACGCTGATGCCGTTGGCGACGATGCCGCAAGGCGCGTCTGCCGGACCGTACACCGCATTGAAGGGGGAAGCGTTCCCGCGGGCCGCAGCCGCGGCGAGCTTCTGGACGAGCTTCCGGTGCAGGGGGATGCTGTTGGCAGGCACGCAGACGTAGCTGCGGGGATCCTTTTCGTAGTGGGCAGGGCTGGCCGGCGCGGAGATCCCGCCGTATTCGACGACGCCGCGGCAATGCGCGACGCGTGTCGTGGAGCGCACGATGACGGGCATGTGCAGTTCATGCGAAAGCCTGAAGGCCTCGACGGTCATGTCCTTCATGTCCTGCGCCGTGGCCGGTTCCAGCATGGGCACGCCGAACAGGCGCGAAAAGGCACGGTTATCCTGCTCGTTCTGGCTGGAGAACAGGCTGGGGTCGTCAGCGTTGTAGATGACCAGGGCGCCAAGGATGTCCATGTAGCTGACCGTGCCGAGGGGGTCGGAGGCGACGTTGAGCCCCACGTGCTTCATGGAGGTCAGGGCGTTCACGCCGCTGAGGGCGGCGCCGGCGGCCATTTCCATGGCGACTTTTTCGTTGGCTCCGAATTCCATGCGGAAGGAGCCTTTCGCCTGGAGCCCGAACAGCAGCGTCGGGACTTCTGAAGAGGGCGTGCCCGGATAGGAGCACGCGAAATTCAATCCGGCTTCGATGGCTCCGCGGACAAGCGCTTCGTTCCCCATGAGGAGCACTTTTTTGCCGGGCGCGTTTTCAAGAAGGTTGCTCATAGCAGGTTCCTTGGTGTTTTTCCGGATACGCTGGCCTGGTGCGTAAGGCCGCACGGACCCGGAAGTTAGCGTTTGCGTCTTGCCTGGATGGGCGCGGGCCGGATCCATGCGTCAGGGGCGCAGCCTGTTGGTCCTGCGCCATATCTTTTGCAGTTCCGCCGCCTGGATCAGCCCTTCCCTGAAGTCCGGGTGCGCGATGGAGATCAGAAGTTCCGCCCGCTCCCATGTGGACATGCCTGTCAGGTTGACGCAGCCGAATTCCGTGACGACGTAATACGACTGGCTGCGCGGCACCGTGATGATGTCCCCCCTGAAATGGGGGACGATGCGCGAATGGAGCGTCCCGCCTTTGTCGCGGAAGGTGGACGTCATGCAGATGAAGGCCTTGCCGCCGCGGGACATGCACGCCCCCGTGAGGAAGTCCAGCTGCCCGCCGGTGCCGCTGAGCTGCCGGAATTCCGCCGTTTCCGAGCTGATCTGTCCGTACAGGTCCACGGAAACGCAGTTGTTGATGGAGACCATGTTGTCGTGTTTGGCGATGACCTCCGCCATGTTGACGTATTCCAGAGGCTCCACGATGAAGCCGGGATTGTGGTCCACCCATTCGTAAAGCTCGCCCGTGCCGAAGACCATGCCCGTCACGGCCTTGTTGGGCTGGAAGGTCTTGCGCTTGTTCGTGAGCTTTCCCGCCTTGTAAAGGGCATAGTAGGCGTCACCGCAAAGCTCTGTGTGCATGCCAAGGTCCTTGAGGTCGGACTGGGCGATCCGCTCTCCGATCAGGTTGGGCATGGAGCCGATGCCCAGCTGCAGGGTCGCCCCGTCAATGATGTGGGGCAGGATGAAGTCGGCGATCTTGATGTCCTCGGGCTGCGTCGGGGCCGTGGGGATCTGGGCGAGGGGCGGATGCTCGCCTTCCACGATGTAGTCCACTTCGGAGATATGGATGGATTCGTCGAATCCGCCCAGGATGACAGGCAGATGCTCATTGACCTCCACGATGACGATGTCCGCGGAATCCAGCACGCCCTTGGTGATGCCCGCGGCGCAGGAAAGGTTGAAGTAGCCGTGCTTGTCCATGGGGGTGACGCAGACCATGGCCACGTTGACCGTGAGGCAATGCCGGTGGTAGGGCACCAGGTGCCTGAAGATCATGGGGATGAAATTGCAGGGGTCGCGGTCGCAGAGCTTGCGCTCATAGGCGGAGCAGTGCCAGCTGTGGTAGATGAAGTGTTCCCTGGAAGGGTCGCATTCGGCGACCATCACGGGCCCGAAGGCCAGGTTGCCGCGCACCTTGACGTCGAAAAGCTCGTCCCTGCGCCTGGCCAGGGCGGCATCCAGCAGGGTGGGGAAGGTGACGTTGGTGCCGTAGCTCACCCAGTCGCCGCTTTTGACGAGCTGCGCTGCCTGTTCGACGGTGCGGAGCTTCTGCCGGTATTCGCTGAGATATCGTGACATGATTTCCAGGGGTAAGACGTTGTCCGGGGAAAGCGGGCGGCCATAGGCAGGACAGGCCGCCGGAAAGGGATGCGGGATCCCTTAATGCATCTGATTATTGTCAAATCATCCGGCTGATTGTCAAGCCGCAGCTTCAGGTCCCGGAGCCTGGACGGACAGGCATGCCGCTAGGGGCGCAGCCTGTTGGTCCTGCGCCAGATCATCTGCCGGTCTGCCGCCTGTATCAGACCATCCCTGAAGTCGGGATGCGCGATGGATATGAGCAGCTCGGCCCTTTCCCAGGTGGACATGCCTTCCAGGTTGACGCAGCCGTACTCTGTGACCACATAGTAGGACTGGCTGCGCGGGACCGTGATGATGTCGCCTTGGAAATAGGGGACGATGCGCGAGCGGAGCGTCCCGGTCCTGTCGCGGAACGTCGATGTCATGCAGATGAAGGCCTTGCCCCCGCGGGACATGGAAGCGCCGGTGAGGAAGTCCAGCTGCCCGCCGGTGCCGCTGATCTGCCGGAAACCGGCCGTTTCGGAGCTGATCTGCCCGTACAGGTCCACGGCGACGCAGTTGTTGATGGAGATCATGTTGTCGTGCCGGGCGATGACCTCCGCCATGTTGACGTATTCCAGGGGCTCCATGATGACGCCGGGGTTGCGGTCGACCCAGTCATAGAGCTCCCCCGAGCCGAAGACCATGCCCGTCACGGCCTTTTCGGGCTGGAAGGTCTTGCGCCTGTTGGTCAGCTTGCCTGCCTTGTAGAGGTCGTAGTAGGCATTGCTGCACAGTTCGGTATGCATGCCGAGGTCCTTGAGGTCGGACTGGGCGAGGCGCTGCCCGATGACGTTGGGCATGGAGCCGATGCCCAGCTGCAGGGTCGCCCCGTCCACGATGTGGGGCAGGATCAGGTCGGCGACCATGACGTCCTCGGGCTGCGCCGGGGGCGTGGGGACCTGGGTGAGCGGCGGATGCTCGCCCTCGACGATATAGTCCACGTCGGAGATGTGGATGGCTTCGTCGAATCCGCCGAAAATGAACGGCAGGTTCTCGTTGACTTCAAGGATGACGATGTCGGCGGATCTCAGCACGCCCTTGGCGACGCCCGCGGCAAGCGACAGGTTGAAGTAGCCGTGCCTGTCCATGGGGGTGACGCAGGCCATGGCCACGTTGACCGTGAGGAAATGCCGGTGGTAGGGCACCAGGTGCCTGAAGATCATCGGGATGAACTTGCAGAGCCCGCGGTCGCAGAGCTTGCGCTCATAGGCGGAACAATGCCAGCTGTGGTAGGTGAAATGTTCGCAGGACGGGTCGCATTCGGCGACCATGACAGGCCCGAAGGCCAGGTTGCCGCGGACTTTGACATCAAAAAGTTCATCTCTCCGCTTTGCGAGCGCAGCATCAAGCAGCGTGGGAAACGTACCGATGGTCCCGTAGCTCACCCAGTCGCCGCTTTTGACGAGCTGCGCGGCCTGCTCGGGC
>CACZQM010000117.1 GCA_902783285.1 uncultured Desulfovibrio sp.
GGTTCGGGCTTGGGTTCGGCCTTCTTCTCGGGCTGGGCGTCCGGCCTGGGGATGGGCACGGCTTCCTGTGCGCGGGCGATCTGCTGCGGCTCCGGCTGGCGCTGCTCATCCGGCTGGGGCTGGCGGACGGGATCCGGTTCCGGCTGCGGCATGTCCTGGCGCAGGTCTTCCGGCTTGGGGATCTCGGCGATCTCGGGAGCGGAGGGCGCGGGTTCCTGCACGGCTTCGGGCTTGGGAGCGGATTCCGTGGACAGGACCTGCTTTTCGGCTTCCGGAGGGCGGTGGCCCAGAACGGGGGAGGGCAGGTTCTCTCCGCCGGGCAGCCCCATGACGAGGCTCACCTGCACCGAGGGGCGCGTCAGGTCCACCGGCTTGTGCGCAGGCGCATAGAGCAGGAAGGCCAGGGCCCCCAGATGGAGGAGGAGGGAAAGGATGAAGCTGCCTGTGTTCATTTCTTCGGCCGGCCGGCTTGTCCTGCGTCCTGTTCCGCCGGGGCGGGGGAGGGGAGGGCGACGACGCCCAGCTTCTCGATGCCGGCGGACTTGATGCGTCCCATCACGTCCACGACGAGCCCGTAGGGGACGTTCTTGTCAGCCTGCAGGAAAAGCGCCCTGTCCTTGTCCCTGACGAGTGCGGCGAGCTTTTCCTCCAGTTCCGGAAGGGGCACCTGG
The DNA here is from genome assembly GCA_902783285.1 of uncultured Desulfovibrio sp. Taxonomy (GTDB): domain Bacteria; phylum Desulfobacterota; class Desulfovibrionia; order Desulfovibrionales; family Desulfovibrionaceae; genus Mailhella. Next base: position 672 of record CACZQM010000117.1, read on the forward strand.
TAGGTGTCCAGGAAGATGGAGCCGTCGTCGCGCACGGTGAGCACCAGGTGGTCGGAATCCGTGGGCAGGTTGTCGACCTGCTTGGCCTGCGGCAGGTCCACGTCCAGGCCGGAATCCATCATGGGCGCCGTGACCATGAAGATGATGAGGAGCACCATCATCACGTCCACGAAGGGCGTGACGTTGATCTCCGAAACGAAGCTCTTGTTGCGCCTGCTCATGACCGTGCTTTCTCCCCGTGGGGGCGGTTGACCTCGCTCTGCACGCGGTTGAGGAACACGCCGGCAAAGTTGATCATGCGCGTTTCGATGCTCTCGAGCTTGCCCAGGAACATATTGTAGGCGATGGTGGCGGGCACGGCGACGGCAAGGCCGATGGCCGTGGCGATGAGCGCCTCGGAGATGCCCGGGGCCACGGTGGCCAGCGATGCCGATTTCATCTGCCCGATGGCGTGGAAGGAGGTCATGATGCCCCAGACCGTGCCGAAGAGCCCGATGAAGGGCGCCGTGTTGGCCGTTGTGGCAAGCAGCGAGAGCCCCTTGTGCATGCGGTCGACTTCCATGGCGACGCCCTGGTTCAGCGCGCGGCGCACGGTCTCCACCACCACGCCTTCGCTCACGCGGAGCTCGCGGCCGTTGTTGAACTCACGCACGCCATGCTGGGCCACGGCGTAGAGGGGCGATGAGGAATCCCGCCCCAGGGTGCCCACGGCCTGGCGCAGGTCGGGCGCCTCGGCAAAGCGCTCCAGGCCGGAGGACGCCTTGCGCGATGCCCTGCCCAGCGAGAAGAATTTGCCGATGATCACCGTCCAGCTGAGGACGGAGAGAAGCACAAGGATGGCCATGACGACTTTGGCGACCAGGCTGGCGTTGGAAAACACGGTGAGTATGTTGTAATCCATGGACTGCTCCAAAGGTGAATTCACAGGAGGCGTGCTTCCACGGCACTGTGGGCACGCCCAAAAAAACCGGAGGGCATACTATGCTTTTTTTAAAAGATTGCAACCTGTTTTGTTGCAGCCTCGGGCGGCCGGCCAGCCCTGCCCGGCGGACCCGGGAGCAGGGCTCAGTTCCACACCTCGGGGATGGGCTTGTAGCCGGGCTTGCCGCGGTTCGCGGCGTTCATGGCCTTGACAGTGTCCAGGTAATGGAATTTGCACTCCTCGATGGCGCGGCGCACGCGGCGCGCATAGACGGGGCAGCCGTTGCGCACGGTGCCGCTGTCAGCCTGGAAGGCCCCGTGCGGGGCAAGGCTCTTGTCCGCCTGGCGCACGCGGCCCATGACGGTGTCGCCTTCGGCGTCCTGGATGAGCGTCCTGATCCTGAGGTGCAGCTTTTCCACCTGGGAGATGATCACGGCGTAGTTTTCCATGATGCCTGCCGCACGGTCGGCGCTGGGTGACTGGGCGATGATGTCGCGCGTCCGCTCATAGGCCTTCATGTTCTGTTCGTGCAGCTTGTACAGGGCCTCGTTGTCTTCCCAGAGCTTGTTCAGCACGTCGGTGCCGGCGGAGATGAGATGGTTGTCCAGCGCGCGCAGGATCTTGTCGAACCTGGGCTGGGTCTTCATGCTGTCCGTGGCGAACTCGCCCAGACCGGAGGACATGAGCAGCTCTTTGCCGCTGACATCCGTCACGCCGTTGGCCTTGACCGTGTCCACGTCCTGCATGAACTGATGGAAGGCGTTGTCGAACGACCTGAAGCTTTCGGGGAAGAAGTCGTCCACGTAGTCATGGGTCTTTTCCAGCTTGTTCAGGCGCTTGGCGAATTCGCCGACGATGGCCATCTGGAGGACGCGCCGCATGGGGGGGTGCAGTTCTTCCTGTATGGCCTTCATGATCGCGTAGAGCTGGACGATCTGGTCGCGGTTGGCTTCTTCGCCCGGGGCCAGGGTGGCGCCGCCCTGGATCTTGACGGGCTGCCGGAGGAGGAATTTGCGGAAGGACTGCAGCACTTCGTCGCGCTCGGGGTTCTCGAACATGTTGGCGCTGACCGCTCCGTGGGTGCGGCTCTGCTCTTCCTGGAAGATGGATGTGATGGCCTTGAGCGTGAGCAGCCCTTCGTTCGCCTTGGCTTCCTCAGCCTTCTGGCGCTGCTTTTCTATGACGGCATCGACGTGTTCCCTGCCGCCGTCATCCGCCGGGCAGGGGCCTGCCGGCAGGAGCAGCAGCGCAGCCGCCATGCCGATGACTGTGTTCTTTATCACTGCGTTCATGGAGGGGACTCCTTCGGATGGTTAGAAGCGTGCGGCGTAGTCTTCGACGTACCAGCGTCCGCCGTTGCGCCGGATGAGCTTATGCGGATGCGGAGAGCCGAGCTGCTTGCCGTCGTTGTCGTAGGCGCGGCTTTCGACGATGGCTTCCTCCAGCTTTTCGCCGCCGCGCTTCGCCAGCGTCGCCTTCTGCTTTTCGTCGAGGAAGAAGTTCATCAGGTCGCTGCCCTGGTCGAAGCCCTTGACGACGGTGATCTTCGCCTTGCCGAAGGAAGCGTGGATGTACTGCCCGTGGAAGCGCTCCTGGTGCCGGTCCCAGTGGTAGCGGAGGAGGTCTTCGGCGAGTTCGGTCTTCCGGCGCTCCGGATCGATGCAGTCTTCGTAGAGGCTGTAATTCTTTTCCTTGAGGGCGGTCATGAAGATCTCCATGAGACGCTCCGGAGTGACATCGGCAGGCACTTCCCTGACGGTGAACCAGCCGTCCTTGATGGCGGCGACTTTTTCTTCGCCCGCGTAGGTCCCGGAGGCTTCCTTCCTGTCGTCGCGCACGGCCAGCACATGCCCGGGCACGTAGAGCGCGATGGGCCTGATGACCCAGCCGTACTGGAAGCTGCCGGTCTTGTCATCCCCTGCCTGCGGGATCTCGGCGGTGATGTTGACCACCTCGCCGAGGAGCGTCCAGCCCTGCACATCGGCAAGCGTGGGATCCACGCTGCGGCGGAAGCGCTTGACGGCCTCGTACGGGCCCAGCCAGTCGCGCCCGCCGATGTTCACGAAATAATAGCCCGCAGAAGGCTTGCCGGCGTAAACGTATTCGCCCGTCGCCCCGTAGAACTGGTGCTGCGGGTACTGCACGTCCTCAAGGATGACGCAGGAACCCTTGAGGTCGTCGACCGATACGGAATCCGGATCCGGGGCGGGGAACGCCTTGCCGATGATCTTGTCCTTGCGCTCCGCAAGCAGCTCTTCCCAGCGTTTTTCCCCTTCTCCGGCGATGACCTTGCGCAGGTCGTCCTCGTTGCGCTTGTACAGCGTCCATTCGGGGGAGACTTCCGTATATTCGCCCATGCTCTTCATCAGGGCCACGCGGGTGCGCTGGAAGAGCTTTTCGACATCAGGATCGTCGGGGAACTCCTTTTTCAGCTGCTGCACGCGCTCCAGGGCCGTCTGCCGGCTGCGCCAGACCATTTTGACGCCGCCGCGCTGCTGGGCGACCTCTTTTTCGAATTCCCTGACGTGGTATTCCACCTGGGTGACGCGGCGCTTGACAGCCTGCGCGTCCGCGGCATCCGCTGCGGATGTCCCGCCTGCAAGGAGCAGCCCCAGGGCCAGCGCCGCCATCGGAAGGAGCCGGGCGGTCCGTTTGAAAGATGCCATGGCAAAACCTCGTGTCTTGAGCCTTATCAGGATGCCCTTCTCCGTCCGCGGGCGGAGGGAAGGACCGGCAACGGGTAAGATCCGCTTGAAAATAGCTGTTCTTCACGGCAAAGGCAAGCCGTGGCCTGCGGCGGCCGGCCGGAGAGTATTGCCATGCAGCGCCGCCGGGGCTATCCTCGCTCCTGTGGCGGCGCCATCGGGCCGCAGGAGAGGGATCATGAAGAAGATACGCGTGGGCGTGGTGCATACGTTCTATGGCATCGTAGAGACCGTGCGCGCAGAGTTCGCACGGCAGTTCCCGCAGGTCGAGGTCGTCAACATCGCCGACGACAGCCTGCTCACCGAGGCGCTGGAGCACGGCGGGCTGACGCCCGGCCTCCTGGCCAGGATATGCGGCTACTACCGCAGCCTGCAGGAGTTCGGCTGCGCATGCGTGCTCAATTCCTGCTCGACCGTGGGCGAGGCGGCGCGGTACTGCGCCCCGCTCGTTTCCGTGCCGGTGTTGCGCATCGATGCGCCCATGGCAGGACAGGCCGTGGCGCTGGGGAGCAGGGTGGCCGTCGTGGCCACGGCCTCCTCGACCATCGGACCTTCCTGCCGGCTGGTGGAGGAGGCGGCGCAAAAAGCCGGGAAAAGCGTCGTGGTGGAGCCGCGCCTGGTGGAAGGCGTGTACGAGGCCATGCGCGCCGGCGGCGGACAGGAGGCCCATGACCGGCTCGTTGCCGGAGCCGTGCGCGACGCGGCGCGTTCGCACGACGTCATCGTGCTGGCCCAGGGCAGCATGCACCGCATCCTACCGCTTGTGCGCGACGCGGGCAGGCCCGTCCTTGCCAGCCTGGAAAGCGGCATCGCCCAGGTGGGGGGATACCTCTAGCAGCCCAGGCATGGTCTGCATCCCGGACCGCCGGCCCCGCAGGGGAGGGCGTGCCCGGGGATGAGATCTGGAACCATGGACTTCATCAGCCTCTGCACCGTGCTGCTGCTCATACGCTTTGGCTGCGGCGTCGTTTCCGGCGCAACGGCCGTGGGCGGCGTCATGCTTTCCATGCCCCTGCTCATGATGGTCTTCTCTCCGGGCGACGCCGTGCTGCTTTCCACCATCATGAGCATGTTCGCCACGCCGCAGATGGCCTGGATGTACCGCAGGCGCAGTTCGTTCCGGGACATCGCCTGCCTGGTGGCCGGCTGCCTGCCGGGCTGCCTCCTCGGCGGGATCGTCCTCTCCTTCGCCCCGGTGCGTGTCCTCCAGCTGATGATCTGCGCCATGCTGTTCTGCTTCGTGGGCCTGCAGTGCCTGCGCAAGGCGGCTGCGTGGAAGCTGCCCGAGGGACGCCTTGCCGATGTCCTGGCAGGCATCGTGTGCGGTTTCGTGAGCGCATCCGTGGCCATGTCAGGAGCGCCGCTGGGCATCTACGTGCTGCTCAGGCATTGGGATCCTGACCGGGCGCGGGGCAACATGTCCCTGTTCTATGTGTTCGCTGTGGGCGGATCGCTGCTCGCCCAGGCCGGGGCAGGGCTGTACAGGCCGGAGTTGTTCAAGCTGGCGGTGGCCGGGATCGCGGGCAATGCCGCGGGGCAGTATCTGGGCTACCTGCTCGGGCGGAGGGTGGATCAGGCGCTGTTCAGGCGGATCGTCACCGCCTTCCTCGCTGTGGCGGCGTGCGTGCTGCTGTGGCGGGCGCTGAACTGAGCAGGGCTTTCCCTTGCGCCGGAGCATCTCTTTTGCCAGGGCCGGCGTTCCGCACTTCCAGCTTCAGGCGCTGCCGGCATGTCCGTGCAGCCGCAGGGCGCCCCGGCCTTTTCCCCGGGGCATCGGGCTCCTCCGCCGGCTGCACGGGAATCAGAAGGACATCCTGCCTAGTCGTAGTCGGCATCGTGCCCGTAACGGTGCCTGTGCAGGCGCCGCCCGTAGGGCTCGCGCACCTGGGTGTAGGTGCCCGCGTTCTGGGTGACATACCACAGCCCGTCGTCGTACTGGCGCACCTGCACGACGCGCGGGCTGTCTGCGCCAGAACTGATGAGCCGCACCTGGGTGTAGCCATGCATGCCCCGCACATCGTCGATCATCAGCCTGTAGTTCTGAGGCGACATGGCATAGTCGTTCTCGGGCGTCGCGCCGGCGGCGAAGCTGCGGAAGATATGGTGCTGCCCGGGGTCGTTGAGCCTTTCCATGAACGTGGAGTGGTAGGCCGTGCGCTCCCAGCCCTTGATCTCGTGCATGGAGTAGCGCAGCATCTTCAGCGCTTCCGCCTTGTTGCCGCCGATATAGCAGAACACGGCGTCGAAATAGAGCTTGACGGCGCCCTGCGGGGTCGTGGCGTGCATGGCGTAGCGCTGCTTGTATTCTTCGAAGCTCGCGGGGAGCGCCTGCCGGGCGTGCGGGCTGGACGGCACGGGGGAATAGGCCGGCGGCCGGGCGTAGTGCGCCGGGCGCACGGGCCCGTAGCCCTGGTCGACGCATCCCGCAAGGAACATGGCGAAGGAAAGGGCAAGGACGGTCAAAACATGCTTCATGGCGGACTCCCTGTTGCGCGCCTGCAAAGGCGTGGGCGGTATGCTTCCCTTATACATGGCCCCCGTGCGCTTGGCAAGGCATGCGCCATCCTTGCGCCGTTGCCGGGCATGCCGTGCAAAAAGGATCCCCCGGCCTGAGGGCCGGGGGAGGGATGCCGTGGCGCAGGCCCGCTCCCCCGGATGCGCCATGCACGGGGGAGGTGGCTCCGGCCTACCAGTCTGTCAGCGTGACCTGCTGGAAGGCGCGGCTTATGGTCTCGCTGTGGTCCTTATGCCTGTCGTTGTAATGCGTGTGCAGAAGCTCGTGCGCCAGGTGCGAGTTGGGCTCGCCCAGGAATTCTTCGTACAGCCGGATGACCTGCGGGTTGTTGTGCGACTGCCGGCGCGGCATGTCGCGGTCGATGGAGAACAGTCCGTTCTGCCGCTTGCCGCGGTTGGGGTGGAACTCGTGCTTCACGCGCGGGGTCCCGCCGCCGTCGATGCAGCCGCCGGGGCAGGCCATGACTTCGATGAAGGCGTAGGGCGATGCGCCGGCCACGGCCTGCTCCATCAGCTTGCGCGCGTTGGCCAGCCCGAAGCATATGGCGACCTTGACCTTTCCGGCCGCGCCCAGGTCCACTTCCGCCTCGCGCAGCCCGTCCATGCCCCGCACGGGCGCCACTTCGATGCCGGGCAGTTCCTTGCCGTCATTGAGCTTGGCGTA
>CACZQM010000118.1 GCA_902783285.1 uncultured Desulfovibrio sp.
ATCATTTTCCCCCCGGAGCAGCCAGGGAGGCAGGCAAAAAGAACTGGGCGCGGTTTTAACGGCTGCAGGGCAGACAGGCATGATATGCGCCGGCGCGGCAGTGCTCCTCCTCGTCTTCTGGTGGGATGCGGCCGGCAGCCGGCCATTTACGGAAAATGCCCCCACGGAACTCATGCAGAGCTGCGTGCTGGCGCTGTGCGCCCTGGTCTTTTTCGTGGAGGCATGGCGGCGGCCCGGCATGCGCAGGGCGCTCATCCTGACAGGCGGACTGATGGGGTGCATGCTGTTCAGGGAGCAGGATCTTTTTCTGGATGCCGTGAGCCATGGCTTCTGGAAGTGGCCGGCCTTCACCCTTGCAGCAGCCTGCATCCTTTATGCCTTGTCCGCTCCGTCGCAGACCATCTCCGCCCTGTCCAGGCTCACGAAGACGCGGGGCTTTCCCACCCTGCTCACCGGAGTCGTCATCGTCCTGTTCTACTCCAGGATACTCGGCACCGGCATCCTGTGGAAGACCCTGCTGCCCGACGGCGGATGGCGCCTGCCCAAATGCGCCGCTGAAGAATCCAGCGAACTCCTGGGTTACATGCTCATCCTGTTCTCCGCCTGCCTGCTCTGCCTGGAACACAAAAACACGCCGGATGACAGGAGCGCGCAGCAGATCCCGCCATGCGCCCCTCTTCCGGGCATCCTCCCTTCCACCGCCAACCTCGCATCACGAGATCTTCACCGGCAGAAAAAACCATGGAAAAACAGCAAGCGCGCACGGCACTCATCGTCCTGATCCTCTGCTGCGGCGGATACATCCTCAGCATGTTCCACCGGGCATGCCCGGCCATCATCGCCCTTGACCTGGGACGCGACCTGGGGCTGGACAACACCGGGCTCGGGCTGATGAGCGGCGCCACGCTGCTTGCCTACGGACTGATGCAGCTGCCCTCCGGACTGCTGGCCGACCGCCTGGGCGGAAGAAGGTCCCTTGCCCTGCTCCTCGCCCTGGGCGGGCTGTGCGCCATGGGGTTCGCGTCCAGCCATTCGGCGGCTGCCGCCGTTTCCTTCCGCTTCCTGGAAGGCATCGGGCTGGCCATCACCATCCCTGCCATGGTCATCCTGGCAGGATGCTATCCGCCCCAGTCTTTCGGCAGGGCGTATTCCATCTTCCTCAGCAGCGGCGGCATAGGCACCATCCTGGCCGCGCGTCCGCTTGCCGAGCTGAACGCGCTCTGGGGGTGGCGGCTTTCCATCATCGGCTTCAGCCTGCTCACCCTGGCGCTTGCCGCGGCGGTATGGCTGCTCATCCGCGAACCTGCGCGCCCCGTTCAGGACAAAAAGGCGGAGCGCCCCTCCATGCTCAGGGGCATCGCACGCGTGCTGCGCACGCCGCAATTCTGGCCCATGGCGCTCTGGGGCATGGGCATCATGGGATCGTATTTCGCCATGTTCACGCTCTGGTGGGGGCCGTACCTGCTGCAGGGATGCGGGCTGGATCCCGCGACGGCGTCTTCCGTGCTCACGGCCGGCGCCTTCATGGCGCTCCTTTCCCAGCCTGTGGCCGGGTGGCTTTCCGATTCCGTGCTGCGCCGGCGCCGCCTCCCGCTGATCGCCGGCGCAGGAGCCGGCCTTGCCGCAAGCCTGTGCATGGCCTTCTTCCAGGGCTTTGAAGGATGGACGGCGGCCCTCCTCGTCATCGCATTCGTCGCCGGCACGGCCATGTTCTCGCCGCTCACCTTCGCCATGGCCCGCGAGACCTTCCCCATGGAACTCATCGGCACGGCCGGAGGGCTGATGAACATCTTCCCTCCCGTCTGGGGCGTCGTGACGCAGAAGATCTACGGCATGCTGCTGGATGCGGGGGGCGGGACGTCACCTGAAGCCTTCCGCCTGGCGGCATGGGCGCTCGCGGGCAATACGGCACTGGCCTTCGCCTGCGCGCTGCTGATGAAGGAAACTTTTGGCAGGCGGCCTTCCCCGGGCGTCCGGGACTGAAAGCTGCCGCCCTGCACTGCAAAGCCAAAAGGCGTCCTCCCCCGGCCGCCGTCTTTTTGCTGCAGGGACCAGGCTATATGCCGTCCAGCCTGTGCTGGAATTCGTCCAGCGTGCCCAGCGATCCGTTGAAGTGCAGCTGCGCGGCGAGGTCCGTGAACTTAGCGCCCCAGGCGTGTTCCAGTCCCAGGGCCACGGCATAAGGCATGACGCGCTCGAATTCCTGCGGCGTGCGGTCCGGCGGGTTGAGCACGCCGAGCTTCTCGGTCTCCGCAGCCTTGATGTACATGCCAAAGCCTTCGATGTCTGCCATGAGCTGCAGCGCCTTGGGCGAAGGCTGCTTCATGATGGGGAGGAAGACCGTGGGGGCGACGAGCGCCAGGAGCAGCGCGATGCCCGACGTTCCCGGGAAGTTCATGGCCCACAGCATGCCGAGCAGCAGGACGAAGAGCAGGAGGAACCCCAGGAACTTGAGCGGTCCCAGGAGGGCGGCGCTCCAGCTGCGCGTGCGCCGGTAGAGATAGGCGGCCAGGGCGGGCACGAGCAGGATGCGCAGCGGCATCCACGGCGCCATGAAGGCGTATCCGGCAAAGCTGTGCATGTCCTCGTTGGGGATGATGATGCAGTCGTAGAGCAGGATGACGGGGATGAGCGTGCACAGCAGGAAGAACGCGCCCATGGTCAGCCAGCCCATCTCCTCCCACTGGATGAAGAAGCGGTGCACCTTGCGCATGGTGGAGTGATAGAGCCACGAAAGCAGCCCGCCCAGGGTGATGAGGGCGCAGACTACGGCGAACCCGCCGCTGCCGCCCAGCGCCCCGCTGATGGCCAGGAAGGTGACGAGCGCCACGTACACGATGAAGTGCATGATGAGCACTATCGGCCCCCGCAGCCGCCATGTGCCGCGCAGGTCTTCGCTCACGGCAAGGTAGGCGTCGCCGCGGGCCTGGGCCAAGCTCCAGGAGCTCTGCCTGCCGAAGATGTATTGCGCGCCTTCCGCGAGAAGGCATCTGATGACGGAGCGTTCGGCCCCGTCAAAGCCCTGCCCCCTGCTGATCTTCTCGTTCCACCGCCTGTTAAGCTCCGCTTCCGCAGGGCGTCCGTCGGTGCGGGCGTCGCTTTGCGGTCCTTGCCCGCGTGCCTGGCCGGTCTTTTTGCCGGCGGAAAGGACGTACGGATCCTTCTTCGTGCCCGAACCGCTTATGGAAAGCGCCTTCTGCACGGCCAGGTTGAGCAGCAGCCCCACGAAGCCGCGGGACTTCAGCCTGGCGGAATCATGCACATAGGCCACCTGCGCGGGCGACAGTATGGTCCCGTCCGAAAGCACCGGCGGATAGAAGCGCGGCACGATGGTCTTCGGGCGCGGATCCTTGCCGAAGAACCACCACATGACGGCGCAGAACAGCACGACAAGGGCAAGGAGGACCCAGGATCCCAGCTCCATGTTCGCCATGGCCCTTGCCGAAGCCGACGGAGTGACGACGCCCTTGGTGAAGCGGACGGTCGCGGCAAAGGATTCGTCCTGCTCCATGTAGCCCATGCCCTTAAACAGGGCTTCACCGGCAGCCTTGCTCATCTCAACCGGCTTATGGTTCGTGGTCTCGTGTCCGAGGCGGGCGCGCTGTTCAAGGACTTCCGCGCCTTCCGGCAGCTTTATCGTGCAGGCGACGCGGGCGTGATTCACGGGACTGTCCACGTCCCATGTCAGTTCATCATACTGCTTGCTGCCAAAAAGCACGCGGTCCGTCGTCTTCAGGCGCAGGACGTAGTCGTGCGGTCCCTGTGAGGGGGGGGCGATGGTGACGCTGACCGGCTCGTTGGCGCTGTTCATGACGAGGGACGCCTGTGCAGGCTTGCCATCCACCGTTGCAGACACGAATTCCATGGGCGCGCTTTCCCCAAAGCGCGAGCTGCTGGCGTAGACACGCGTCAGGCTGTAGACAAGCCTGCCGGCGTAGCCCGAAATGCGCGCCTCATACTCGATGGTCCCGTCTTCATGGACGGTGACGATGTCGTGGATGTCGCAGGAAGGCTTCTTGTCAGGATAGTCCGCATCCCATATGCCGGGAGGCGTGACGGCGCCCTTGCTCCAGCGGGCCGTCACGGCAAACGCCTCGCTCCCTTCCCTGTACTCTTCGCCCCGGTACAGGGCGCTGCCCGTCTTGCCGACGAAGTTGTATGTCTTCCTGCTTCCGGAAGGATCTTTCCCCAGCCAGGATGCCTGCCCGAGCAGTTTGGCTCCATCAGGGAGCTTCACGGCGCAGCTGACGCGGGCGATGCCGGAAGATCCTTTGACATGCCCAGGCTCCCAGACGAGCTCATCATATCCCTCTTGGGAACAAAGCACGCGGCCTTTCTGCACGTAGCGGATGGAATACGCATGCCGGCCCGGACCAGGGGACGGTATGCGCAATTCCAAGGGGACGCCGTCCTTGTTCCGGCCCACGAGGACGCCGGATACGGCGCTGTTCCCATCCACTTCCACCCTGGTGATGTCCAGGGACGGCAGGCCCTTGCCCAGCGCGTTGCTCGCATGGGGACGGCTGAGGCTGTAGACCAGGTCGCCCTCATGCCCGTCTATCTTCTCCACGACCAGGATGGACCTGTCCTTCCTGACGATTACGCTGTTGAAGATATCGACCGCGCCGTCTTTCTCCCACTGGCCTTTGGCCCAGATGTTCACGCCGTCTGCGCGCGCAGTGAAGACACACGCCGCCCACGCCATGAGGAAAAGCAATACGCATCTTTTTGCCGCAGCAGCCATGCCGCACCTCCAAAGGTCTCCGGATCATGTCGTTCCCCGCCCATGTTAGCCTGTTATCCCGCGGCAGGCAACCATGCCGCCGCAGATGGCCCGGGATCGGCGCTTGCCTGTGCAAGGCCTATGGCTTATAATTAACAGATGAAACATAACAAGGAAGCCCTATGATACGCGTCGACCTGCATACCCACACCAACCATTCCCATGCCCGGGACAGCGTCCGCCAGATGTTCGAAGCCGGACAGCGGTACGGCCTCGCCGTACAGGGATTCTCGGAGCATTCCCCGCGGCCGGAAGGCTACGACTACCCCACGGAATACCGCGAACACCTTGCCGCCACCTTCGAAGGCTATATCAGCGAGGTCAGGGAGCTCCAGGCTGAGGCGGAAGACTGCCAGGTGCTGCTCGGCCTCGAGGCTGACTGGCTGGAAGACGAGGTGCCCTATCTCAGGGGCATGGTGCAGGCGCATGACTACGACTATGTCATCGCCGGCATACACTTCCTCGGCCATTGGGGCATGGACAGCTCAGCCGCAGACTGGGAAAAGCTTTCCACAGAGGAAAAATACTCCCTGTACGAGCGCTACTACGGCACCATGGAAAAAATGGCCGGGACACGCCTCTTCCAGATCGTTGCGCATCCCGACCTGGTCAAGATCTTTTCCGTGGACGATTTCCGCGCCTGGCTGGACATGCCCGGGAGCCTTAAGCTGGTGCGCCGCGCGCTGAGCGCCGTCAAGGACGCGGGCATGGCCATGGAGATCTCCTCCGCCGGGCTGCGCAAGCCCTGCCGCGAGATCTATCCCGGTCCCAGGATCCTGCGCATCGCGCGGGAACTCGGCCTTGACATCACCTTTGCCTCCGACAGCCATGCCACCGAGCAGGTGGCATGGAGCTTCGACAAGCTGGCGGCCTATGCCGCAGCCGAAGGCTGGCGGGAAAGCATGGTGTTCACCAGGGAAGGCGTGCGGCGCATGGCTTTTTAGCCCTGCAGCATATTGTACGCATTTTCATGCTGGCAGCGCCTGCCCGCGTGACCACCCTTCCGCTCATCCCGCTCCGATGCACGCATACCCCACAAAGGAGAAACGATGACCAGCCAGATGAAATCCGTTGCCCTCCTCGCCCTGCTTTCGATCCTGCTCATCTTCATGGGCAACGCCCTGGGCGGCAGGCAGGGCGTGATCATTGCCCTTTTCTTCGCCATCGCCATGAACGCGGGCAGCTACTGGTTTTCAGACAGGATCGTCCTGTCCATGTACCGCGCCCAGGAGCTCAGCCCCACTGACGCCCCCATGCTCTTCCAGATGGTCGGGGACCTGGCGGACCGCGCCGGCGTGCCCATGCCCCGGATATGCGTCATCCCCCAGCAGGCACCCAACGCCTTTGCCACGGGGCGCGACCCGGAACACAGCGTCATCGCCGTCACACAGGGGATCGTGCAGCTCCTCCCCCCCGAGGAGCTTCGCGGCGTGCTTGCCCATGAAATGGCGCACATAGCCCACCGCGACATCCTGCTGCAAAGCATGGCCGGAGTCATCGGGGCCGCCATCACTGCCCTGGCCAACATGCTGCAATGGGCCATGATCTTCGGCGGCCGCGACGGGGAAAACCGGGGCAATCCGCTGGCCGCCATCGCCATGATGATCCTTGGACCGCTCGCCGCCACGCTCATCCAGATGGCCATTTCCCGGCGCCGGGAGTACATGGCCGACGCCTCGGGCGCGGAATACTGCGGCGATCCGCTGGCCCTTGCCGGCGCCCTGGGCCGGCTGGAGTCCTACAGCGCACGCATCCCCATGCGCGCCAACCCCGCCACCGAGAACATGTTCATCGTCTCCCCCCTGACGGGGAGCTCCATGAGCCGCTTGTTCAGCACGCATCCGCCCATGGAAGAACGCATCGCCAACCTGGAGCAGATGTCCCGCACCGGGCGCTATCCGGAGTGATGCCGCGTGAACGACCTGCTTTTCACCGCCCCCGGGAGCTTTGCCCGCGATGCCATCGGCCTGCTGGAACAGGCCGCTGACGCCGCCATGCCCATGACGGCGGCGCAGAGGCGCGACCTGCCGCATGCCTGCAGGGACCTTTCTGCCATGCTCACCACGGAGCGCAGCGCGATCTCCCGCTCTTACTGGGCTGCACCACGCCTGACATCGGCCTACCTGCGCTATTTCTTCCCCTGGAACATCGTCCGCCTGGCTTCCCTGCTGCCTTCGCTCGACCTGGGGGCTCCGCCCGGCCGCCCGCTGATCCTCGACCTTGGCAGCGGCCCCTTCACCCTGCCCATCGCCCTCTGGCTGTCACGCCCCGACCTGCGGGCACTGCCGGTGACCATCGTAGCCAGCGACACGTCGCCCCATGTCATGGACCTGGGCAGGTCCATGTTCTCCTTCCTGCGGAGCAAGCTGGACCCGGAAAGCTCCTGGACCGTGCGCGTCCTCCGCGCCCCGGCTGCGCAGGCCCTGCGCCGGCTGCGCGCGAAGCCGGGGGAATTATGGCTGCTCTGCATGGCAAACGTGCTCAATGAGATGGATGAGCGCCGTCCCAGGCCCGGACAGCATATCAGCGAACGGCTGCGCCTGCTCCTGGAAGACGCCCACGCCATGCTGGCCGGAGACGGGCGCATACTGGCCGTCGAACCCGGGACGCGCCAGGGAGGAAGGCTTGCCTCCCTCCTGCGCCGCAGTGCCCTGGGCGGAGAAGACGACAGCGAGGACGGAGACCTTGCCTCCCTTGCCGTGGGCCGTGAGATGCGCGGACGCCCCGTTGAGGATGACGGCGGAGACGACGGATCGGGATCTGACCTGCCCCCGCTCTTCCAGCCCCTGTCGCCCTGCCTCCATGCCGCTGCCTGCCCCATGCTGGAACGCGGCGTTTCCGCCTGGTGCCACTTCAACGCCCCCGCACCGCACGCTCCGGACAGCCTGCGCGCCCTTTCTGCACGCGCCGGCATGGACAAGGAATCTGTCAGCCTTTCCTTCCTGCTGCTGAAAAAGCTGGAGGAGGGATCGCTCGAACCGCCCACCCGCACACGCGGTGCGGTCCCGGCCCGCGTGGTCTCCGATGCCTTTTCCGTGCCCGGGCTCTCCGGCGCGGCCCGCTACGCCTGCACGCCTCTTGGCCTGGCGCTCGTTCCCGACGCGCTGCGCCTGCGCCAGGGAGAAGCATGCCGCCTGCGCCCCACGCATGAACGGGACGGCAAATCCCGGGCCGCCATCATGCTGCTGGAGGACGGGCGGGAAAAGCCCCGCATGGCCGAAGGACGGAATGGACCGGTCCGGCCACGGGGAAGCCGCCCGGAAGAGGATCCCGGAAGGCCTGCAAGGACCAGGGGCAGGAACAGCGTGCGCAACGATGGCGCCGGCGGCGGGACCCGCCGCCAGGCCAGAGATGGAAGTCCCAAAAGACAACCGCGCTGACGCGCATTTCCTCACTGGATTTTTTCTGCAAAAAAGGCATACTTGCCTGCGGACGCAACCCCATCCCATGGAGCACGAGCCCACATGAGCACGAACATCCTCTACATCGCCGCCGCACTGGCCGCCTTTGCCGCCCTGGTCCTGCTGTTCATCAAACGCCGCGCAAAGGAGCCCGCGCATGAATCCACCATGGAGACATGGATCCCGCGCGAAGGCAAGAGCAAAAAGGAGGCGGAGCCGCAAGGCGACCCCGCCCTGTACGAACTGGGCATGAGCCACGTTTCCGACAAGCCCATCATGTATGCCCTGACCACCTGCCAGCATTGCAGCAACACCCGGAAATTCCTTGACGAAAGGAATGCCGAATATACCTGCATCTACCTTGACACCTTTGGCCATGCGCAGCGCAGCGAGCTTATGGAGGTCGTACGCACGTACAATCCCCGCGGCACCTTCCCCACCATACTTCTCCCCAGCGGCAAGGTGATCGTAGGCTACCGCAGGCATTTGCTGGAGGAGGCGTTCCATGACGCCGGAAAAACTGCTTGAGGCCCTGGGCAAGGCAGCCGCGGCCAAGGGATACTGCCTGCACGCCAACCGTGAACACTGCCTGGCCACGGCGGAAAGCCTGCTTGCCAACAAAGAGCGCTACGGCTACATGTGCTGCCCCTGCCGGCTCGCCTGCGAGGACGCGAAGGCCGACAGGGACATCATCTGCCCCTGCACGTACCGCGACGCCGACATCGCCGAATACGGCGCATGCTACTGCTCCTTTTATGTTTCTCCGGAGCATAAGGACGATCCGGAATTCTTTCCCGAAGTCGAGGAGCGGCGCGATCCCGGCCGCGGCGTATAGCCCTCCTGCACGCCTGCCTGCTGCGCAAGGCAGGAAGGAAAGCCCTGGGCCCCCCTGAAAAATGAGCATCGAACAAGAGATCTTCCGGTGCCGGACGGTCAGGCCCGGCGCCCTCGCCCCCTTCGGATTCGAGCGCGATGACGATGGATACCGGTATGCGGAAACCATCATGGGCGGTGAATTCCTCGCCGTCGTGCGCATCGACGGCGGGGGGCGCGTCCACGGCGCGGTGGTCGCCGCCGATTCCGGCGAGGAATACCTCCCCATGCGCGTGGATTCCAGCACAGGCGCCTTTGTCGGCGAAGTCCGGGAACAATACCGGCGCATCCTTGAGCGCATCGCCGCATCCTGCACCTTCAAAGATCCCTTCCTGTCCGCGCAGGCCAACCGGATCGCCCGCATGGTCCGGGAACAGCTGGGCGAAGCGCCGGACTTCCCCTTCAAAGGCGCGCCCGGATGCGGCGTGTTCCGCTTCCCCCAAAACCGCAGGTGGTACGGCATCGTCATGCACATCCGCAAAAGCCTGCTGGCGCGCGGAGGCAGCGGCGATGAAGAAGCGGACGTGCTCAACGTGAAGGCGGATGCGGATGCCATGGCGGAACTGCTGGCCGTCCCGGGCATTTTCCCCGGCTACCACATGAACAGGGCGCACTGGATCAGCATCATCCTCGACGGCACCGTGCCCGACGGACTGGTCATGCGCCTGCTGGAGCAAAGCAGGGGCTTCGCCTCCCGCGGCGGCAGGAAGGTCCGCGTCCCCGGATCGGCGGCAAGCTGGATCATCCCCGCCAACCCCAGGTTCTGCGACATCGCACCGATATTCAAAAGGAAAACAGGCATACTGTGGAAGCAGGGCGCAGGCATCCGGGCCGGCGACACCGCCTTCATCTACATGGGCTCTCCCGTATCGGCCATACGCTACAAGTGCCTGGTCACGGAGACCGCCATCCCCTGCGAATACCATGACGGCAACATCCGCATGACGCAGGCGATGAAAATGGACCTCCTGGAAGAATACCCCCTGTCGTTCTGCACCGCCGCACGGATGCGGGAGCTGGGCATACGGTCCGTGCGCGGGCCCCGTGCGGCCAGCGATGCCTTCCTGGACTATTTCGCACGGGAAGGCAAAGCCCGCTGAAATGCCAGGTCAGGGACGCCCTACGGTCCACGCCCGCATGAATTCCGCCGGAGCCTTGCCGGCGCGCAGATGCTTCAGCAGGGAAGA
>CACZQM010000119.1 GCA_902783285.1 uncultured Desulfovibrio sp.
AACGGCCATGGTCTGCAATGTCATGGGAACGGGTCCGATGGGCAGCACGAAAACGCTGCTTGCGGCTATGAGCGCGGCAAGGCAGGCAACCTGCGCAACATCCGTCAGTTTTTTGATATCTTCCATGTCTGGTCCCGGAGAATGCACGTTTGTGAAAAATGATGTATAGGTTTTAAGGATGATTATGTCAATAAAAAATGAATTCTTTTATGTTTACAAAAATATCGGATCATTGGGGACAGACACCCTTCACCACCGTTGATCATTGTACGAAATTCAGTCGCAGGCAGATCCGTATCATGCCAGCGCCTGAGGCATGGAGGTAAAAGACATTCTTCTTCAGATCCCCTTTTCAGGCTGCCGTCCACATCAGCATGGAGCATCCCTTCTTGCCCCCTGGGGCTGCCTTGGTTTATGATGCGCCAAAACGTGTCGCATGCGCGGCAGGAGGATGCCATGATCCAGGACATACTGCCCTCCATGTTCAACAACGCCTATGCTCCGGCGGTACCTCAGGATGACGATGTTCTCTTTTATTTTGAAGGGACGCAGGGCGGGCGATGCCTGGCCGTGCGCCTGGACGAAGACGGACTGGCCTGTCCGCGTGCAAAAGATGCGGCGGAAAAAGGGGCTGAACTGCGCTATCTTTTCAGCATCGATTCCACGAGGCACTATCTGGCGCTCTCCCTCCCCGGCGGCTGCCCTGAAGGGTTTGCCATGGAGAAAACATCGGTGCTGCGTCGATGCAGGCCAAAGGAGCTTTGTTTTGCCGGCATGACGGCCTGCCACCTTTACGAATGGTATGCAGCCAACCGGTTCTGCGGGCGTTGCGGCGCTTCCATGGAACACAGTGCCGGTGAACGGTCGCTGCATTGTCCCGCATGCGGAAGCGTCACGTATCCTGCCATTGCACCGGCAGTCATCGTGGGCGTGACATACGGAGATAGCATCCTCATGACCCGCTATGCCCACCGCGAATACAAAGGCAGGGCACTGATCGCCGGGTATTGCGAGATAGGCGAAACGGCCGAAGATACCGTGGTGCGCGAAGTCTTGGAGGAAGTGGGCGTGCGCGTCAGGAATATCCGGTATTTCGGGAGCCAGCCATGGGGATTCGACGGCGGATTGCTCCTGGGCTTTTTTGCCGAAGCGGATGGAGACAGGGCTATCACCATGGATACGGGCGAACTGGACAGGGCATCCTGGATCCCACGGGACCAAATCGAGCCTTCGGAAGATCTGCTCAGCCTCACGGCGACCATGATCGAAGCCTTCCGCTCGGGCAAAGCCTGCTGAGGCAACAATTAAAGCAATGCATTAATATCAGGATATCTCAAGGACTGCTGACGTCCGTCAGGACCGCACAGGTCACAATAATTTCCTGCGTTTCGAAGCTGGAGGAAGCCCCAGGGATTCCCGATATTTGGCAACGGTCCTGCGGGCGACTTTGACCCCTAGGGCGCTGTTTATCCTGGTGCTTATATCTTCATCGGAAAGAGGCGCATCGGGATCTTCGCCGGCGATGAGAGCACGTATCCTGGCCTTGACGCTTTCGGAACCGACCTGTGAGCCGGACTTGCCTTCAAGCCCGCTGTTGAAGAAGTATTTGAGTTCGAAGATGCCGTGGGGCGTCTGCACATATTTGTTGGTCGTGATGCGGCTGATGCTGGATTCGCTGCGGCCGATGTCGGCCGCGACATCCTTGAGGATGAGAGGTTTCAGCCCATACACGCCATGTTCAAAGAAATCCCGCTGCCGTCTGACGATGCTCTCCATCACCTTGCAGAGTATCATCTGCCGTTCTTCCAGGCTGCGAATGATCCATATGGCGGATTGCCGGCAGGAATCCATGAATTCATGTTCCTTGTCGGAATACCCCTTTGCCTGTGCAGCCAGGATGTCGACCATCGGGGAGAGCTGGATCTGGGGGAGGTCTTCTTCGTTGAGGGAAATGACGAAATCGCCATCGATCTTGCGGACGAAGATGTCGGGGCTGATATAGCAGGGATGCGAACTGCCAAAGCTGCTTCCCGGGCGTGGTTCAAGGCTCTGTATGACAGAGATATATCCCCGGAGCTTTTCTTCATCGATATGGAATTTCTTGAGAAGGGGCTTGAAGCGGTGCTTTTCGATGTCTTCGAGGTGCTGGCGCAGAAGACACGTAAGTATCTCGTCGTTGTCTTCGTTCCTTGCATGGAGCTGGATGAGCAGGCATTCGGAAAGGCTGCGTGCGGCAACGCCTACCGGGTCGAAATTTTGGATGAGGCTGAGGACTTCAGGGACTTCCTGGGCGGTGCATCCCGCCAGTTCGGCGATCTCATTATCGCTTGCCGCAAGGTATCCCGTATCGTCGAGATTGCCGATGATGCATTCACCGATGCGCTTTTTGACGGGATCGATGGGCAGCGGGAGGAGCTGCGCCAACAGGTGCGCCTCCAGGCTTGGCTCTGCGGAATGGCAGGCTTCCAGCACATTGCTGCTCTTATCCCAGGGCTCATATTCCTGCTGCGCCGTTTGCGGGCTGCTGGAAAATTCACCAAGGTATTCTTCCCACTCCACAGTGCTGATCACTTCATTGCGCTTCCATGGGCTGTCCTTGTCGTCCGAAGAAGGCCGTTCCTGCTCGGTCTTGATCTGCTCCTGTTCAGGCTCGCGCTCTTCCAGGAAGGGATTTTCCATGAGCGCGCGCTGGATCTCATGGACGAGTTCCTGGCGGGAGCAAAGCAGCAGATGGATGGCCTGCTGCAGCTTGGGCGTCATGAGGATCTGCGGACGGAGCTTGGTTTGCAACGAGATTTCTACGGGCATGGCGAGCTTCTTTGAAAAGGCGCAGTAATGGATGATCCAAGGTGATCAGCGGAGGTCCTGCTCGGCAGCATCGGCAAGGCGCTGGAGCCAGGTCTTGACGCGATCATCGTTTTTTCCTTCGACCATGATGCGGCAAAGGTTTTCCGTTCCGGAGTAGCGGAGCAGGACCCTGCCGGAGCCTTCGAGATCCTGTTCGGCCTCGCGCTTGACGGCCATCAGGTTCTCGCAGGTCTCGAACGGAGGCTTGCTGGAAACCTTGACATTGTGGAGGTATTGCGGGAAGGGCTTGAGCATCGCAGCCAGTTCCGAGACCCGCTTGCCCGTTTCGCGCATGATGCGCAGCAGCTGCAGTGCGGCAAGGAGCCCGTCGCCTGTGGTCCCGTATTCGCGGAAGATCATGTGGCCGGATTGTTCGCCACCCAGCATCGCGCCATGCTGGAGCATGGCTTCGATGACGTACCGGTCGCCCACGTTGCTGCGGATGAGCTGCCCTCCGCGTTCTTTCATGAAGAGATCGAGGGCCATATTGGACATGACGGTGCCCACCAGGAGGTTGCCCGGCAGCTTTCCCTTTTGCATCAGGTCGGCAGCGCAGATGGCAAGGATCTGGTCGCCGTCGAGAAGGCGTCCTTTTTCGTCGGAAACGATGAGCCTGTCAGCGTCCCCGTCGAGGGCCAGCCCGATGTCAGCCCGGACCTCCCTGACCTTGGCCTGCATTTTTTCTGGAAAGAGGGAACCGCACTGATGGTTGATATTGAGGCCGTCCGGAGAAGTGCCAAGGGTGAAGACTTCTGCCCCCAGCTCTTCAAGGGCCAAGGGCGCCACCTTGTAATTCGCTCCGTTGGCGCAGTCGATGACGACGCGCAGCCCGTCAAGCTTCATCTTCAAAGGGAAACTGCTTTTCAGGTAAACGATATACCGGCCGGAAGCATCGACGATGCGGAATGCCCTGCCGACCTTGCTCGAAGGCGGATACTCCCATTGATGGTCCGTGTCCAGGATGAGGTCGGACATCTTGTTTTCGATCTCGTCGGGCAGCTTGAAACCCTCGCGGTCAAAAAACTTGATGCCGTTGTCATGGTAGGGGTTGTGCGATGCAGAGATGACGACGCCGAAATCCGCCCTCATGTTGCGCGTGAGGAAGGCTATGGCTGGGGTGGGCAGCGGGCCCACCTGGTACACGTCCATGCCTGCGGCGCACAGTCCGGCCGTAAGCGCTGATTCGAACAGGTAGCCCGAAAGCCTGGTATCCTTGCCGATGATGACTTTGCGGCGGCTGTCTTCGGAACGGAAGACGGTGCCGGCAGCCAGTCCGAGGCGCAGGGCCATTTCAGCTGTGAGGGGATAGGCATTGACCCTGCCGCGAAGTCCATCGGTACCAAAAATGCGTTCAGCCATGACGATGATCCTATTTGTCGTTGTTGTTTCCACCGGCGTGCTCGCCGCCGGACGAACGTTCACCATCGAAGGAGAACACGCCAGTCCTCCCCGTATCTATGTAGTTGCCGCTGCCCGGAGAGTCGGCGGGAGGCAGGGGGGCCTGCCACGATCCCCAGGCATGGGACGGGATGGAAAAGAAGGAGGGGCGGGCGAAGGGGAAAGGTCCGTAATACGGCATGGCCGGGAGCGTGAAGGCCGACCTGCCTTCCTGGAACGGAAACACGGATCCTTCGTCCACGACGGGTTCGCTT
This sequence comes from uncultured Desulfovibrio sp., assembly GCA_902783285.1. GTDB lineage: Bacteria > Desulfobacterota > Desulfovibrionia > Desulfovibrionales > Desulfovibrionaceae > Mailhella. The sequence goes on from CACZQM010000119.1 coordinate 4,500, forward strand.
TCGACCTTTTTGCGCGTGACCACGACGGAACTCGCGCTGCCTGATGAAATGACAGCCTGGGGAGGCAGTCCGGAAAATCCGACATCCAGGCGGCGGCTTTCCCCAGGGAGCATATTGGCAGGAGGCTCGACGAAGGCCATAAGGCCGTTCAGGGAGAATTGAGGGTCTTCGGCGCGGTCGATGGGCACGCTGACATTGACATTGAGCTTTTCGGCGCTGAGTTCGTAATCCTGGGCGTTTTCGCCAAGGATCCGCAGGGTCACGTCACGGTTGATGATGGTCGTTTTGAGTTTAAGGTAGTATTTGACCGTGACCACAGGATGGGAAAGCTCAAGCAGGGCGGGTGCGTTGACGGCTGCCTGGATGGTCTTCGGTCCTTCGCTCGGATTTTTGGAGGGGTCGATGGGGGCGGTAGGCAGTTCTTCAAGGGCGCCCACCATCGTCTCCGGCCCGTTGACCGTGACCAGGTCGGGTTCGGATATGAGCGAGCGGTCAGCCACGATGAAATGTGAATCTTTGGGCAGCGGCAGCAGCCGCGGATTGACCTTGACGTTGCGCGTTATGACGTTGTCGATCTGGAGCACGATCTGGCTGGGCGTCAGCTGGAGGATCTCCAGGCCGCGTTCTTTAAGTTCGGAGATCCTGCCGGCATCGACAGGGATCTGGTTGGCCCCCTGATGCATGGAAGAAAGATCGACGGTATAGGAAGCAGGCTTCAGGCTTTTGAGCAATTCCGCAGAGCCGCGGAGGCGCGCGGTGATATGGCTGACGCTCCCGTCGAGGACCAGAAGGTCCTTGGGCAGGCCCTGGTACTCCACACGTATCTCGACCTGTGTTTCCACATGGTCGCGGCCAACGACGAAATACCAGAGCGCTGCGGCGATGACCAGCGATAAGACCGCGGAAAGGGATCGTTGTATGCTGCCGTTGCTATTTGAGAACATTTGACAGGATCCGTGCCAGGCGTTCCTGGGTCAGTGGGTTTGAAAGCTGCCCGTTTTGCGCAAGGGTGACTTCACCGCGTTCTTCGGAGACAGCGATGGCGATGGCGTCGCTGACCTCGGTGATGCCGATGGCCGCCCTGTGCCTGGTGCCAAAATGCTGGCGTGCCACGTTTGCCAGGGGCAGCACGCAGCCGGCGGCACTGACGCGGCCTTCCCTGCTGATGATGACTGCGCCGTCATGCAGGGCCGTGTTGGGGAAAAAGATCGTGGCCAGGAGATCCTGCGAAGTTTCAGCATCGATGCGCACGCCTTTTTCGGTCATGTCGCCGAGGGCCACATCACGCTCGATCACGATGATAGCGCCGATCCGTCGGGAAGCAAGTTCAAAGGCGGTCGAGCATATCATGCCGATGAGCTTGTCATAACGTCCCTTTTTCCTCCGGAAGAGGACATGCAGATTCAACTTCGCCAGGGCCTGCCGGATATCCTGATGGAAGAGGATGACGACGATGAGGAAGAGTGAATTGAAAACGTGCTGGAGCAGCCATACCACGGTGAAGAATTGCAGATGCTGGGCGATGCCGTAGAGGGCAAGCAGGATGATCAGGCCATTGAGAGCGGCCATTGCCCGTGTGCCGAGGACGAACCGTATCCCGTAATAGCACATGAGCGCCACAAGCAGGATGTCGACCAGATCTTCCCAGCGGAAGGATATTTGCCCCAGCGTGAATATCATGAATGTTCCCAGTCGGTAAAAAGCTCTGTGATCTGGAGGGCGTTGCGTGCGCTTTCGACATCATGGATCCTGTGATGGAAAACGCCGCGGGCTGCGAACAGGGCAGTGGCCGTCGCGGTGGCTTCGGTGCGCTGGCTGAGTTCCAGCCCCAGGAGGCTGCCAAACAGGCTCTTGTTGGAAAGCCCGAGCAGGAGCGGGCGTCCGAGATCTGTGAGGTCATGGATATGCGACAGGATCCGGCAGCAGTCGGCGGCGTTTTTGCCAAAACCGATCCCGGGGTCGAGCATGATATGCTCCTCGGGGAGCCCGGCATCGGTAAGGCGGCGCATTTCCCATTCGAAAAAAGACCGCAGCTGGTCGATGATGTCATCATAGGAGGGGCACTGTGCCGAGACAGGCGTCCCCGCGCCTTTGATGCAGTGCGTGAGCACGTAGCCGGGCCGGTACTGCGCAAGCACATCGACAAGCGCGGCATCGCGGGAGCATGCCGTGACATCATTGATGATATCGGCTCCTGCTTCCAGCGACGCGGCGGCCACGCCGGCGCGCCATGTGTCTGCCGAAAGGAGGTAAGTGAGGCCGGGCTCGGCTTGCCGGCGTCCATGCAGGCATCGGATCACGGGGAGGATGCGGTCCGATTCCGTTCCTTCGGGAGTGTCTGGTGCGCCTGGACGCGAAGAAGCTCCGCCGATGTCCAGAATGCGCGCACCCTGGCCGTGCAAAACGAGGGCGTGGGCGGCAGCTTCATCTGGACTGGCATGCCTGCCGCCGTCGTAGAAGGAGTCCGGCGTGGCATTGATGATGCCCCAAAGGGTAAAGCGGGAGGGGGTCCCCCCCTGAAGGTGGGGCGGCGCGGGGCAGAAAGCCCCGTTGCGGAGCATCCAGCGGCAGTCCATCAACGGGGATCTCCGCTTGGGGGCTGCTGTCCGTCATCGGCGCCTGCGCCATCCGCAGGCACATCGGAAAGGCTTGGAGCATCGCCGCCTGATGCGGGAGCGCCTTCTTCCTGTTCGATCCGGAAATCCTCGCCTCCGAACGGAGGCAATGGCTTGCCCTGCATGATGAGGTCGATGTCATCACCGGTGATCGTTTCCCGTTCGAGCAGGGCCTGGGCAACAGCGTGGAGCGTGTCGATGTGGCTCGTGAGGAGCTCGGTGCAACGCTGGCGGGCTTCTTCGATGAGGGATTTGATCTCGCCGTCGACAAGGCGGCTCATGTCATCGCTGACGTACTGGCTATGGCCCCATTCCCTTCCAAGGAACACTTCTTCTTCGTGTTCGCCCACCGTCTGCGGACCGATCTTGTCGCTCATGCCCCATTCGCAGACCATCTTGCGGGCCATTTTGGATGCGCGCTCGATGTCGTTGCCGGCGCCAGTCGTGATGTCGCCCATGATCAATTCTTCCGCGACGCGTCCGCCCAGGAGCACGACAAGGTTGTTCTTGAGGAAGGTGCGCGAATAGCCATGGCGGTCCTCTTCGGGCAGCTGCATGGTGATGCCCATGGCCCTTCCGCGGGGGATGATGGATACCTTATGCACCGGGTCGGTGCCGGGCAGGAGCTTGGCCGCGAGAGCATGGCCTGCTTCATGGTAGGCGGTGATCTTCTTTTCTTCTTCGCTCAAAATGAGGCTGCGCCTCTCCTTGCCCATGAGGACCTTGTCCTTGGCATATTCAAAATCTGCCATTTTGAGCTGGTCCTGGTTCATTTTAGCGGCCTGGAGCGCGGCTTCGTTGACAAGGTTCTCCAGGTCGGCGCCGGAGAATCCCGGGGTGCCTTTCGCCAGGACGCTGATATTGACATCCTTGGCAAGAGGTGTGCGGCGGGTATGGACTTCGAGTATGCGTTCGCGTCCGCGAAGGTCGGGAGTGGAGACGACGACCTGCCTGTCGAAGCGGCCGGGACGGAGCAAGGCAGGGTCGAGGACATCGGGCCTGTTCGTGGCGGCGATGAGGATGACGCCTTCGTTGGATTCAAAGCCGTCCATTTCGACGAGGAGCTGGTTGAGGGTCTGCTCCCTTTCATCGTGACCGCCGCCAAGACCTGCGCCACGCTGCCGTCCGACCGCATCGATCTCATCGATGAAGATGAGGCAGGGGGCGTTTTTTTTGCCTTGCGAGAAGAGGTCCCTGACGCGTGAAGCACCGACGCCTACGAACATTTCCACGAAATCAGAACCGGAAATGGAGAAAAAGGGGACGCCCGCCTCGCCTGCGACAGCACGGGCCAGGAGCGTCTTGCCCGTTCCCGGAGGGCCGACGAGCAGGACGCCTTTGGGGATGCGTCCGCCAAGGCGCGTGAATTTTCGGGGATTCGAGAGGAATTCGACCACCTCGGCCAGTTCTTCCTTGGCTTCGTCTACGCCGGCCACATCGGCGAACGTGACCTTGGCAGTCTGGTTTTTATCCTGCAGGCGCGCTGTGGAACGGCCAAACGTCATGGCACGCCCGGCGCCGCCCTGCATCTGGCGTGCGAAATACATCCAGATGGCAAAAAAGATGAGCATGGGCAGCGAGGAAATGAGCAGCGAGAGGAGCAAGGGGCGCTCCTCAGGCGGCATGGCGGTCACTGTGACGCCTTTTTCCAGGAGCCTGGTGGTAAAATCGGCATCTTTGGGAGCGATGGTACGGTAGGACGGACCGGTTTTGGGCTGGACGGTGACGACGCGGTCCTGGATGGAGACTTCCTGCACCTGGCCGCTTTCGACCTGGGCGACAAAGGTGCTGTAGGGAATACTGCCATGCAGGGCATCATCGTTCTCGTTGAATACGCTGAACAGGGAGATCATGGCGACGGCTATGACGCTCCAGAGAAGAAAATTGCGTGAAAACTGATTCAAAGCGGCCTCCAGGCTGCTGCAGCAGGCGCATCGTCGGATTAAGTGTCAAAGTCTGGCATGCGGCATGGTAATCGCATACCTATCATATAAATCCATAATCAGGATTTGGCAATCATCAGAGAGCTTGTTTCAACCCATAAATAGGTATTTAATGCAAAAAACATGCCAGCAAGCACTGTGTTTCATTGCCACGGGCGGCTTTTTGACATATGAGAGGTGCTGCACCATCCAGATCGATCCGATGAGGAACGTACCGCCCATGTTCGTTGACTGCCATACCCACGTCTTCCACCCACGCATCGCGCAGAAGGCCATGCGGCAGCTTCGCGAGCATTATGGCATCCCCTGCCGCTGCCAGGGAACGCCGGAAGATCTGCTGGAACGGGAGCGCAAGGCAGGGATAGAGCACTGCATCGCCCTGTGCGCCGCGACCAGCGCCGCACAGGTGCGCCCCTGCAATGCCTACGCCGTCCAGCTAGAAAAGTCCTGCCCGCAGATCACCGCATTCGGCTCGATCCACCCCGACTGCAGCGAGTGGAAAGAACAGCTCGATTTCCTGAGGCAGAACGGGATCCTCGGGATAAAGCTCCATCCTGATTTCCAGGGATTCCGCCTGGATGACCCCCGCCTGCTGCCGATCTTCGAAGAAGCCCAGGATGATTTTATCTTTTCCATCCATATCGGGGACAAGAATCCACCGGCACTCAATCCATCCTGTCCCTTCAAGCTCGCAGCCATCCTCAAAGCATTCCCAAGGCTGAAGGTGGTGGCCGCGCATCTTGGCGGATACTGGCAATGGCAGTATTCCCTCGAAGTCATCGCCGGAAAGGATGTCTGGCTCGACACCTCATCATGCATGCAGGATATGCCGCAGGATGTCCTGTCCGCGATATTGAAGAAGCACCCGCGCGAACGCCTGCTGTTCGGTTCGGATTATCCCATCATGGATCCGGGAGATGACCTGGCCTTGCTTGAGCAGCGCACGGGCTTTCATGATGATGCCCTTGAAGAAGTCCTTTCCAATGGTTCCCGGATGCTTTTTGGCCATGCATGATCAGGGCAGGGAAGAAGCGATGGCCCCTCCCAGATCTTGCACGAGGAGGGACAGCGAAGCGACCAGGCCATCATAGCCGCTGCCTGCCGCGCAACGCTTTGCAAAACTCCCCGTCTTTGATTCCTTCCCGTCTTCCAGCAGCGCCCAGCCGGCATCGATGACCGCAAAGCCGCCCGGCTCGCCTTCGAAGGAGCGTATCTCAAGGCGCAGTTTCGGTCCGTCGGGCGTGCCTGCCTGCCAGGGGACGGCGGATATGCCATGTCCGGAAAGGGAAGCAGCGGCGACGCGAGCGATGCCGAGTGCCAGATCTTCTCCCCACCTGTCATAATCGCTGACGGTGATCTTCGTGACGCCCCCGGACCGGGTGACGATCTGTGCCCGGTCCAGGTATCCGGGGAGCAGCACGGGCATGACGGTAAGGCGTGTGCGGGACCGCGCAGCAGCAGGGGATGGCTCCGATGCCGTGAGGACATAGTAGCGGGGGGCATCTGCCTGCGTTGTGGAGCCAGGCATGGAGCAGCCGGTCAGAAGCATCATCACGAAGGTGGCGAGGGAGAGGGTCTTTATCATTCTTTCCTTCCAAAAATGAGGGAATTTGGCTTGACATTCAGAAGCACGGCGAGATCAGAAAGGGCCTTGGCCGTTTTGCGCAGGGCTTCAAGGGTCTGACCGAATTCGATGACGATGGCGGAGTCAGCGCTGAAGACTCCGCGGGCGGAGCGGGAACTTTTGCGCATCTCTGCAAAGGTCGCTTCAGCTTCTTTTATCCCCTTGCGCGCCTCATCGAGCAGGGCAGTGGCGCTCGTGATCACCGATCCCGTGCTGTCAAGAGCCGATCGGGCCTGGACCGTGGCAGCATGCAGGTCTTTTTGCAGGGAGAGGGCCAGGGCATCGTAGCTGCCCATAGTCTTGACCGCCTTGTCCGAAGTGCTCGCCAGATCGCCCTTGGCAGAGTGGGCAAGCTCATCAAAGCTGGCCAGGGCCACCTTGAGTGACTTCTGGACGGTGGCGAACTCCTGCAGCTGCACCCGGGCTTCATTGCTGGTCGCGGTCAGGCTGGAAACAAGGCCGGAAATGTCTGTCTTGTCGAACTGGTCCCCCAGATGCTTGATGCCATTCACGATATCCATGAGCACTTCCTGGAGGGGGATGTTTTCGAGGGCGGCCATGGCGCTGTCAAACGAGGACAGCTGCGTGGGGATCTGCGGAGAGCCCTTGTAGGGAGGCAACGAACCAGGCTGGATGGGGTCGGCGTTGGGATACATATCCATCTCGACGCAAAGCTGGCCTGTGAGCATGCTGGAAATGCCCAGCCTTGCCCGCAAGCCCCGGCTGATAAGCTGGTCGAGGATGGGGATGTCTTCAAGAAACACGTCTTCGTCGTCATCGTAGAGAGATTCCGAATCGGTATATCCAATTTCGATGATCACGGGGGTGTCAAAGGTATCCTCGCCAAGCGAGGGATGGATATGTATGCTTTTGACCTTGCCGATGCGGATGCCTTTGAAAAAGACGGGGGATCCCTTGACGAGCCCCTTGAGTGAGGTTTTGAAGAAGAGCGCGAAGGTCGGGTTCCTGTCGCCAAGCAGACCGGAGCCAAGAAGCAGGGTCAGTACGGCTAGAAGCGCAACGGCTCCAAGGACAAATGCGCCAATGAGCGCCTTAGTGCCGCGTTCGGTCATTCACTCCTCCGTGGCGGCTGTTGCCGCGCGTAAGAAATTCTATGACATTGTCCGGACCGTTTGCAAGGAGCTGCTGCGGTGAGCCGGTCGCCGCCATGGTCTTGGTCTTCGCATCCAGGAAAACGGAATTGCTGGCAATGGTGAAGATGCTGTCCAGCTCATGGGTCACGACGACGACTGTCATGCCGAGCGTGTCGCGGAGCTGAAGGATGAGTTCGTCAAGCCGGGCAGAGCTGACAGGGTCGAGACCGGCAGAAGGCTCATCGAAATAGACGATCTCGGGATCGAGCGCCAGGGCGCGGGCGAGACCGGCCCGTTTCTTCATGCCTCCGCTTATCTCAGAAGGATAAAAATCTTCGTATCCGGAAAGGCCGACCAGCGCCAGCTTGAGCCTGGCGAGCTCCCGGATGTCAGGAGGGGGCAGCGTCGTGTAGTATTCAAGGGGAAGGGCGACATTTTCGGCAAGGGTGCGGGATGTCCAGAGCGCACCGCTCTGGAACATCACGCCTGTCCTGCGCATGATCGATTCGCGGTCTGCAGCGGGGCATCCCCAGAAGTCCTGTCCCCCGTAGAGGACGCTCCCGCATGCAGGCGGGGTGAGCCCCATGAGCACGCGCAGAAGGGAGCTTTTGCCACAGCCGGAACCACCCATGATGATGAAGATATCACCTCGGAGGATGGAAAAGCTGAGGTCTTTCTGGATGATCCTGGAACCGTAGGCCACAGTCACGCCGCGGACCGTGATGGCGTCATCTTGCGTTTTCATAGGTCAATGAACGTCAGGATGATGGTGATGATGGACGTGGAAACGATGATGCCCACAATGGAACTCACCACCGCTGAAGTCGTGGCTTTGCCTACGGCAGAAGCATTCCTGCCGCATCGGATGCCCTGATAGCAGCCGCAAATGGATATGATGATGCCAAAGACGAAGGCATGGAGCAGCCCGACCCATACCTGCTGCAGCGTAAGATATTCCAGCGTGTTTTCCATGTAGGCAGACGGGGATATGCCCAGCATGATCACGCCTACCAAAAAACCTCCGCCAATGCCCGTGATATCCGCGTAGATCGTCAGGAGGGGGGTCATGAGGGACATGGCAAGGACGCGCGGAAGGACGAGGAAATCCATGGGGGAGATGCCAAAGCCCGTGAGGGCATCGACTTCTTCGTTGACCTGCATGCTGCCTATGACGGCGGCAAAGGATGCGCCCGTACGGCCTGAAAGGACGATGCCTGTCAGCACGGGCCCCATGACGCGCACCATCGAGACGCCCACGAGCGAGGCGATGTAGATCTCTGCCCCAAACAGCTTGAGCTGCATGGAGCTGACAAAAGCAAGGATGAGCCCCAGGAGCATGCTCGTGAGAGTGACTATGGGCAGGGCATCGACACCGCATTCCCGGAAAACGCTCCACATGTCCCTGGCACTGAACGATGCCTTGCCCCTTGCCATCCGGCCAAGGCTCAGGGAAATGTCGCCGAGGAATTCAAGGATGCTGCGGATGATCGCGGGGCAGGCCAAGAGCTTAGCCCCCACCGTTTCCAGCAAACCGGTGTCGATGCGGGCACGGACTTGTGCGGGCGGAGGGACCGCAAGCGCCATGCTGAGCATGGATGACATGCCGCCTGGGAGCGACGAATAGTCTGTTTCCATGCCCCGGGACGTCGCAGACCGCACCATGGCCAGGCAGGCGGACAAAAGAAGGCTGTCCCATCCTTCGAGATCATGGGCAGAAAGGACAAGGCGGTCGCAGCCGCCGCGGTCCAGGAGCGCTGTCGTGGCGGTGATGAGTTCACGTGCAGGCGAGGCTGGGGACCGGGACAGGGCGTTTTTGCTCCAGTCACCGGACATATCCACACAGACCGTTCTGTTTTGGGTGTCATGCGTGAAAGACGGCTGCATCATGCCTCCACGGAAAGACCACAGGTGGTGTGGGGAGCGGAGGGTGATGACGGCCTGCAAAGCCCATGATGCAGGACATCCGCGCAAAGCAGGGGCAGGAAGCAGGATCTAGAGGACACCGGCAATCCCCAGGACCGCCCTGTAAGAAACATGGACAAGGGGCAGGAGCACATGGTTCAGTCCGCCCACGGCGAGGAGCGCCAGCAGGACGACGAAGCCCATCCTTCCCATGCCGGCGAACTTCTGGGCCATGCGGAAGGGAAGAAGGCACTCCAATATGTGCCCTCCGTCAAGGGGCGGGATCGGCAGGAGGTTGAACCATGCTAAGACGAGGTTGGCACTGATGCCGCCAAGCAGCATCTGCAACAAGAAATTTCCGGCGGATGAATGAAGGATGAAGGTATCAGGGGCAAGAAGCAGGAAAAGGCGCAGGCACAGCCCCATGAGCAAGGCCAGGAAGAAGTTGCAAAGCGGTCCTGCAGCGGAAACAAGGAGCATGTCACGCCTGTAATTGCGGAAATAGCGGGTATTGACCGGTACGGGCTTTGCCCAGCCGAAGACGAAAGGTGTGAACAGGCTGGTAAACACGAAGCAGCCCAGTCCTGCCGGATCGATATGCGGCAATGGATTGAGGGTGAGCCTGCCCAGCATGCGGGCTGTGGGATCTCCGCACTTGAGCGCCATGAGGCCATGGGCGATCTCATGAAGGATGATCCCAAGCAGAAAGGGGAGGAAGACGACGACGATCTGCATGTGTTGTGAGGAAAAATCGCTTATTGACATGAGCCCTTTCTAGCACATGGTCAGTGCGGGGGCAAGCTGCAATATGCCAAGATGGCGTTTGGTGCAGCCTCCAAAGAACGCGGCATCCCGCTTTGTCCGGGCGGCAAGAGGCGACGGCGCGTCCATGATCCTTCCGCTGCAGGACATGCAGCTTCCTGCGCTTTCCATTTGAGCCTTTATTAAGGCTTGCATTCCATTTTGGTTTGGGGTAATCTGCCGCCCTATTGGAATCGCAACGCAACGCGCAATCATTGTTACAGGAGTTTCCGCATGTATAATCGTTTTGGCACTGATGCCGACATGGTGATCCAGCCTGTCCAGGAGAACGGACAGGAGCTTCTCTTGGCTATCGATGACAAGGGCTTGTATCTTACTTCTTCCGTCTATGTCGGCAAAAGCAAAGCTGACCCCAACCGCTATACGGGAGCCCGCACCAATGTCGCTGAGCGCCTCAAGGCTCTCGGCCTCGACCCTGCTCAGCTTCTGGAAGACAACAAGGGCAAGGTCCGCAAGCCAGGCGAGGGACAGGAAAAGAAGAAGGTCAACCCTCTGAAGGCTTCCAAGCGAAGCATGAAGGGCTAACCTCCCTCCTTGCTTTTTATCCTTGGCAAGAACGTCCGCTTTTTGAGCGGGCGTTTTTTTGTGTCCGTGCATCCTGCAATGCACCATGGCGGCCTGGACAGCGACCGCCACCTCCGGTCTTGACTGTCCGTTTCCGATGCTTATTTGCATGGTGGCGCAAAACGCGCCTCAGGAGAAGCAACATGGGTGTGGCTTATAAGGATTATTACAAGACATTGGGCGTTGAGCGGACGGCTTCGAAAGACGCTATCGCAAAGGCCTACAAGAAGCTCGCCCGCAAGTACCACCCGGACCTCAATCCCGGCGACAAGGGCGCAGAAGATAAGTTCAAGGATATCAACGAAGCATATGAAGTGCTCAAAGATGACGAAAAGCGCCGGATGTACGACCAGCTTGGCTCTGACTGGAAGGAAGGCCAGCAGTTTTCCGGCGGCCCCGGTTTTGAGAACTTCAATTTTAATTTCTCTGGAGGACAGGGTGGGTTTGGCGGCGTAAACAGCGACTTTTTCGAGATGCTGTTTGGCAATATGGGGCGCAGCGGATTCAAGCGGCGCCACCAGCCCGGTGATGACATCTTTGGAACGTTCAGCGGCTCCCGTTCGCGGAAAGGCAATGATGTGCGGGCAGATATCGATATCTCTCTGGAAGAAGCACGCAACGGCGGCGTAAAACACGTTTCCCTGAATGACGGCGGCAAGATGAGCGACCTGCAGTTCAACATACCTCCGGGGATAGGAGACGGGCAGAAGATACGCCTTGCAGGCAAGGGCAACCCTGGAAGCCCTGCCGGCGACCTCCTGCTGACGGTCCATTATGCCAAACACCGCATATTCCAGGTGGAAGACCGCAATGTCGTTTGCGAGGTCGTTCTTTGGCCGTGGGAAGCGGTATTCGGGACAAAGAAACGTGTGCCCACCCTGGAAGGCGAAGTCGAGATGAGCATCCCTCCAGGGAGCAGCAGCGGCCGGCGCCTGCGCTTGCGCGGGTATGGGATCGGCCCGGCGGCTCAACGCGGCGATGAATATGTGAGCATCGTCATCCGCGTGCCGAAGCCAGAGGATCTCAGCGAGGAACAGCGCAAGCACTGGATGGCCCTGTCCGGACGCGGATAACCACTGATCCGGGAAACATTTCCCCATGCATGCCGTATCCATGCGGGTCTGATCGTGTACGCAAAATTTAAAGTGATCATTGCAGTTTTGCGCTGCAAAGGAGTGTATCATGGATATCAACAGATTTACCATCAAGGCGCAAGAGGCTCTGGGTGATGCCCAGAACCTGGCTCTGATGCGCGATCATCAGGAAGTGGATGTCGAACATCTTGCCCTTGTCCTGCTCCGTCAAAAAGACGGACTAGTTCCTGGGATAATGCATAAAATGGGCGTCGACGCAGAAGAACTGGCTGCTGAACTTGAAACATCGCTTGGCAGGAGGCCATCTGTCACTGGTTCCGGCGCAGACGCTCAGGGGCTCAGGATGACGACGCGGCTGGCCAGGGCACTGGCCCAGGCCGAAGAACTTGCCCGGAGATTCAAGGATGAATACATCAGCGTGGAGCATATCTTCGCCCAGCTCATCCAGGCAGGTGGCGATTTTGGCACTCTGTGCCGCGGCAAGGGCATCGGGCTGGAAAAATGCCTGCGCGCCATTGCCGAAGTCCGCGGAGGGCAGAGGGTCACGAGCGACAGCCCGGAAGGCACCTATGAAGCGCTCAAAAAGTACGGGCGTGACCTCGTGGAAGCCGCCGGAAGCGGCAAGCTTGATCCCGTGATCGGCAGGGACCAGGAGATCCGCAGGACGATACGCATCCTCTCCAGGCGCACGAAAAACAATCCCGTCCTCATCGGCGAAGCCGGCGTGGGCAAGACAGCCATTGCAGAAGGGCTTGCGCACCGGATCGTCAAGGGGGATGTGCCGGAAGGGCTGAAAAACAAAAAACTCATCGCCCTGGACATGGGCGCGCTTATCGCCGGCGCTAAATACCGCGGAGAGTTTGAAGAGCGGCTGAAGGCCGTCCTCAATGAAGTGCAGAAGGCTGAAGGCAACATCATCCTTTTCATCGATGAGCTGCATACCATCGTCGGTGCGGGAAAGACCGACGGGGCCATGGATGCATCCAATCTGCTCAAGCCCATGCTGGCACGCGGCGAATTGCATTGCATCGGCGCGACGACCATCGATGAGTACCGCAAGTATATCGAAAAGGACCCAGCGCTTGAACGGCGTTTTCAGCCTGTTCTTATCGAAGAACCTACCTGCGAAGACGCCATTTCCATCTTGCGCGGCCTTAAGGAGCGGTTTGAAGTGCATCATGGCGTGCGCATCAGCGATTCCGCGATCGTTGAAGCCGTGCTGCTTTCACACCGCTACATTTCCGACAGGCAGCTGCCCGACAAAGCCATCGACATCATAGATGAAGCAGCTGCCATGATACGCACGGAGATCGATTCGCTTCCTTCCGAACTTGATGAGATCAACCGAAAAGTCATGCAGCTCGAGATCGAAAAAGAAGCCCTGCGCAAGGAAACAGACGAAGCTTCCATCGAACGCCTGCATAAGCTGGAGGACGAACTTTCCGGATTGCGGGGAGTGCAGGCGGGGCTGCGCACGCGCTGGGAACAGGAAAAAAGCGCCATCAACGGCGTCCGGGAGATCAAGTCGAAGATCGAGAACACGCGCCATGCCATCGAAGAGGCGGAACGCTCCTATGACCTTGCCAAGGCATCCCAGCTAAAATATGCAGAACTGCCTGCCCTTGAAAAGGAGCTCAGGGAGACCGAAAAGAAAGCGGCATCGGGCGATGGCAGGGAAGGAAGGCTCCTGCGCGAAGAGGTCGGCCCGGATGATGTCGCCGACATCGTTGCCCGCTGGACGGGCATACCCGTCACGAGGCTCCTGCAGTCGGAACGGGAGAAGCTGCTTGAATTGCCCAAGCGCCTTCATGAACGTGTCATCGGGCAGGATGAGGCCGTGCAGGCCGTATCCGATGCCGTGCTGCGTGCCAGGGCCGGGCTTTCCGATCCGCACAGGCCGCTTGGCTCCTTCATTTTTCTCGGACCTACCGGCGTAGGCAAGACAGAGCTTTGCAAGACCCTTGCCGAGGCGCTTTTTGATACGGAAGACAACATGGTCCGCCTGGACATGAGCGAATACATGGAAAAATTTTCCGTTTCACGACTCATTGGTTCGCCTCCGGGATATGTAGGGTATGAAGAAGGCGGGCAGCTTACCGAAGCCGTGCGCCGCAAGCCATACAGCGTCGTGCTTTTTGATGAAGTGGAGAAGGCCCATCCCGATGTATTCAATACCTTGCTCCAGCTTTTGGATGACGGAAGGCTTACGGACAGCCAGGGCCGCACTGTCGACTTTCGCAATACCATCATCATCATGACGTCGAACATAGGCTCTCCGCTCATGCTGGAAGGCATCGATGCCAAGGGAGAATTCAAGCCCGGGGTGCGCGAAGGCGTGCTGGCAGAGCTGAAACGCTTTTTCCGGCCGGAGTTCCTCAACCGCGTGGACGAGACCGTGATGTTCTATCCTCTGCGTGCAGACCAGATCGGCGCCATAATCGACCTGCAGATGAAGAGCTTGCAAAAACGCCTTGATGAACGGAAGATCGTCGTCGAACTGACACCGGAAGCGCGCTCGTTCATTGCGCAGACGGCGTATGATCCGGCGTATGGAGCGCGGCCCCTCAAGCGCTGGATGCAGCACAACCTGGAAACGAAGCTGGCCCGCGCCGTCATCAGCGGAGAGATCCGCGATGGCTGGAAGATACGTGTCACCGTGGGACATGACGCATCCGGCGAAGGATACGTGGACTTCGCCAGAGCCATCTGAAGAAAAGCATGCGGGGCCTTGCC
>CACZQM010000120.1 GCA_902783285.1 uncultured Desulfovibrio sp.
CAGCCCGGCGGCCAGGCCAAGGACGACGGAATCGTGGATGCCGAAGTCGTGGACGACGACAAGTAAGAGGATGAAGGACAGCTTCCGCTCCGGGGAAAACCCGGGGCGGATCCTGTTGTCTGAATAGAAAAAAAAGAACCCTGAGACAAACCCAAATATCAAAGGAGAAAGAAAAATGGCAAAACCGAAAATCAAACCGCTTGGCGACAGAGTCCTCGTTCAGGCTGTTGAAGAGAAGGAACAGATTCGCGGCGGGATCGTGATCCCGGACGCCGCCAAGGAAAAACCCCAGCAGGCGAAAGTCATCGCTCTCGGCACCGGCAAGGTGGATGAGGACGGCAAGCGCGTTCCCTTCGACGTCAAGGTCGGTGACATCGTTCTCACCAGCAAGTACGGCGGAACGGACGTCAAGTTCGACGAGCAGGAATACAAGATCCTCAGCTCTTCCGACATCCTCGCCATCGTCGGCTAATCAGAAACACGAACAGGAGATACAGTTATCATGGCAGCCAAACAGCTTATTTTCGATGACGATGCCCGTCGTCAGCTTCTTTCCGGCGTTGAACAGCTTTCCAAGGCCGTCAAGGCCACTCTCGGTCCCAAGGGCCGCAACGTCGTCCTCGACAAGAAATTCGGATCCCCCACGGTCACCAAGGACGGCGTCAGCGTCGCCAAGGAGATCGAACTGGCGAATCCCTTCCAGAACATGGGCGCTCAGATGGTCCGTGAAGCCGCCAGCAAGACCAGCGATATCGCCGGCGACGGAACCACCACCGCCACAGTTCTGGCCGAGGCCATCTTCAAGCAGGGCCTGAAGAACGTCACCGCCGGCGCCGATCCCATGTCCCTCAAGCGCGGCATCGACAAGGCGGTTGCCGCCATTGTCGCCGAGCTGGACAAGATCAAGAAAGACGTCAGCGACAACAACGAGCAGGTCGCTCAGGTCGCCACCATTTCCGCCAACGGCGATGCCGAGATCGGTGAGATCATCGCCAACGCCATGGACAAAGTCGGCAACGACGGCACCATCACGGTCGAAGAGGCCAAGACCATCGAAACCACCCTCGACATCGTCGAAGGCATGCAGTTCGACAAGGGCTACCTCTCCCCGTACTTCGTGACCGACGCCGAGAACATGCAGTGCGTCCTGGAAGATGCCTACATCCTCATCAATGAAAAGAAGATCAGCAACCTCAACGACATGCTCCCGGTCCTCCAGGCTGTCGCCAAGACCGGCAAGCCCCTGCTGATCATCGCCGAAGACGTGGAAGGCGAAGCTCTCGCCACCCTCGTCATCAACAAGATGCGCGGCATTCTGAACTGCGCGGCCGTGAAGGCCCCCGGTTTCGGCGACCGCCGCAAAGCCATGCTGGAAGACATCGCCATCCTCACCGGCGGCACCATGATCAGCGAAGATCTGGGCATCAAGCTGGATTCCGTTGGACTCGATAAGCTGGGCAAGGCCAAACGCATCACCATCGAGAAGGAAAACACCACCATCGTCGAAGGCGCCGGCAAGCAGAGCGACATCCTCGGCCGCGTCAACCAGATCCGCAAGCAGATCGAAGAGACCTCCTCCGACTATGACCGTGAAAAACTTCAGGAACGTCTCGCCAAGCTCGCGGGCGGCGTCGCCGTCATCAACATCGGCGCGGCCACCGAGACCGAGATGAAGGAAAAGAAGGACCGCGTGGAAGACGCCCTCAACGCCACCCGTGCAGCCGTGGCCGAAGGCATCGTCCCCGGCGGCGGCGTGGCCTACATCCGCTGCATCAACGCCCTTGACGCCATCAAGGCTGATGAAGAGGAAATGGCCGGCGTGAACATCATCCGCCGCGCCCTGGAAGAGCCCCTGCGCCAGATCGCCGAGAACGCCGGATTCGAAGGCTCCGTGGTCGTCGAGAAGGTCCGTGAAGGCAAGGACGGCTTCGGGTTCAACGCTGCCACCGGCGTGTATGAAGACCTGCTCGCCGCCGGCATCATCGATCCCAAGCAGGTGTCCCGCTTCGCCCTGCAGCATGCCTCCTCCGTGGCGGCCCTGCTGCTGACCACCGAATGCGCCATCGCCGAACTGCCCAAGCCCGAGCCTGCGGCCCCTGCGGCTGGCGGCGGCATGGGCGGCATGGGCGGCATGTACTGATGAACCGTCCGCAGCCTGAACGCTGACAGATACGGAGGGGAGGCCCTGCTTCCCCTCCTTATGTTTAAAAAACGGTGCAAGGAGGACCGGGGATGGAAGACAAGGACATGAAAGGCGGCAGGATCGTCGAGCCGGAAGTGGTCAGGGACGAAGCATACCGCAAAGCGTATTCCGAAGGAGCCCTCTGGGACAAGTGCGGCGGCGCCTTGAAAGCCATAGGCAAAGAAGGGCTGCGCTGCGCGCTCCTCCTGTACTATGTGCTCAAGCGCCCTGACCTGCCAGCCACGGCCAGGGCGGTCATCGTGGGCTCCCTCGGCTATTTCATCCTGCCCGTCGACGTCATCCCGGACTTCGTCCCCTTCGCCGGCTTCATGGATGACATGGGGATACTGGCCGCCGGACTGAGCACCGTGTCTGCCTACGTGGACGAAAACGTCAAGGCGCGCGCCGCGGCAAAGCTCTCCCAGTGGCTTGGCTGCTAGGGGGCTCCCGGGGGCGCGGCGCACAGCGCTCATGCCTCACTGTCCGGGCGTCCGCTCCGGATCCGCCATGCGGAACGCTGCAAATAATGCTTGCCATGATCGGCAAAAAAGCATACAAAAGCTCTCCGCATGTTTATTTGACGTGCCACGCACTCACCTGCAATGTTTCAAGCCGCCTTTGCGCGCACCTGCACCGATAAGCGGGAACAGGTCCATGCCTGCAAGCATCATTCAGGAAGTCCCGCGGCTCTTGCGGCGGGCATGCATGTGCGGCAGGCTTGTTTTTTGACCCGTTCACCGGAGGTTTTTTCATGTACGCTGTTGTTGAAGTTCTCGGCAAGCAGTATCGCGTCCAGGAAGGCAGCAAGATGGTCGTTGACCTGATGGAAGGCGAGAAGGAAAGCGAAGTCACGCTCGACCGCGTGCTGATGATCGGCGGCGAAGCCGTCAGGATCGGCGCGCCCGTAGTGGAAGGCGCCAAGGTCACCGCCAAGATCGTCGACCATGTGCTCGGCGACAAGGTCGTGGTGTTCAAGCACAAGCGCCGCAAGGCGGAGCGCACCACCCAGGGGCATCGCCAGAAGTATACCGTCCTCACCGTTACCGGCATCGTTGCCTAGCGCGAGCCGACAGATAAAGGAGCATCATCATGGCACATAAAAAAGCAGGCGGCAGTTCCCGCAACGGCCGCGACAGCGCCGGACAGCGCAGGGGCATCAAGATCTACGGCGGGCAGCCCGTGGTCGCCGGCAACATCCTCGTCCGCCAGCTCGGCACCGTGGTCTATCCCGGGGCCAACGTCGGCATGGGACGCGACTACACCCTTTTTGCCAAGTGCGACGGCGTCGTCAAATACGAGAAGTTCTTCCGCAAGCGCCGCGTGCTCAAGCGCGTGAGCATCGTTCCCGTGGAAGCTGCGTAAGCATCCGGGGATCTTGTCTTTTACCGGCGGGAAGGGCTCATGCCTTTCTCGCCTTTTCTGTATCTGCGGGATGGTCCCGGAGAGTGATGAAGGAAAACGCATGAAATTTGTTGATGAGGCGACGATACAGGTGAAGGCCGGCAAGGGCGGCAACGGCTGCGTCTCCTTCCGCCGCGAAAAGTTCGTTCCCAAAGGCGGTCCGGACGGCGGCAACGGAGGCAATGGCGGCAGCGTCTATGCTCGCGCGTCCAACCGCCTGTACAGCCTGTACGACTTCCGGCTCAAGCGCATCTACGAAGCGCAGAACGGGCAGGGCGGCATGGGCAGCCAGTGCGACGGGCATAAGGGGGAGGACCTTGTCATAGAGCTGCCCGCGGGCACCCAGCTGTACGAGCGCACGGGCGAAGGGGAAGTGCTGTTCGCCGACGTTTCCGATCCGGAGCAGCTGGTCCTGCTGGCTTCCGGCGGCAAGGGGGGGAAGGGCAACGAGCATTTTAAAAGCTCCACCCAGCGCGCCCCGCGCTTTGCCCAGAAAGGCGAGCCCGGGGAGGAGCGCTGCTTCCGCCTGGAGCTGAAGATCCTTGCGGATGCGGGACTGCTTGGCCTGCCCAACGCGGGCAAGTCCACCTTCCTTTCGCAGGTGTCTGCTGCGCGCCCCAAGATCGCCGACTACCCTTTCACCACGCTGACCCCCAACCTGGGCGTGCTCATCGATGATGCCGACCCGGACAGGCGCATGGTCATCGCCGACATCCCCGGGCTCATCGAAGGGGCCCATGCCGGGCAGGGGCTCGGCGACCGCTTCCTGCGCCATGTGGAGCGCACGCGCTTCCTGGTGCATATCCTGAGCCTGGAAGACATCGACCTCGAAGGCGGCGATCCCTGGGCGGGCTTCGACCTCATCAACGACGAGCTGGAGCAGTTCGATCCCGAACTGGCGCAGCGGCGGCAGATCGAAGTGGTCAACAAGACAGACCTTGCTACGCCCGAAAAGCTCGAGGCCCTGCGCCGCCGGGCCGCCGGCGACGGGCGGGACATCGTGTTCATCTCCGCGCGCGAGGGCACGGGCATCGAAGACCTTGTGCAGCGCATGTGGGAGCTCTACGGCAGCCTGGAAAGGAACGCCCCGCTTGAACATTACCAGGAAGAAGTGACCAGGGATGAAGAATTCCCGGACATCGAGGTGATATGGACGCACGAATGACGAAGGACCGTGCAGAGGCGCTGGCCCATGCCCGCACGGTGGTGGTCAAGGTGGGCAGCGCCGTGCTCACCGGCGCGAACGGCCTGCGCCTTTCCGTGATCTGCAGCCTGGCGGAGCAGATCGCCCGTCTTGCCGCCTCAGGCAGGCGCGTCTGCCTTGTGAGTTCCGGCGCCGTGGCGGCGGGGCGCGCAGCCTTCGCCATGAAGGATGCCGGCAACAGCCTGCCCGGGAAGCAGGCGCTGGCGGCCATCGGGCAGGGCAGGCTGATGCGCGAATACGAGCATGCCTTTGCCTCGCTGGGGATCATGTGCGCCCAGGTGCTGCTCACCAGGGAAGACCTGCGCAGCCGCAGCCGGTTTTTGAATGCGCGCAACACCTTCATGAACCTGCTGGACTGGGGGGCGGTGCCCATCGTCAATGAAAACGACACCGTAGCCGTCCACGACCTTAAGTTCGGCGACAACGACCAGCTGGCCAGCCTGCTGCTCAACCTCGTGGAAGCCGATGTCTATGTCAACCTCACCAGCGCCCCGGGGGTGCTGTCCGCCATCCCGCAGGAAGGGCAGGACGCTTCGTCGATCCCCGTGCTGGCGAGCATCGACGACATCGAAGGGCTGGACATCGAGTCCCTGTGCGGCGCCAAGACCAGCGCAGGCACCGGGGGTATGCAGTCCAAGCTCATGGCCGCCAGGCGTGCGGCCCAGCTGGGCGTGCCCACGCTCATCCTGCCGGGGAAAGTGCCCGGCGTGCTGGACCGCGCCTTTGCCGGCGAGGGGCTGGGCACATGGGTGCATCCCAGCAGGAACACCGTTTCCCGCCGCAAGTACTGGATGGCCTACCAGACGGATCCGCAGGGCGCCCTGTTCGTGGATGACGGCGCTGCCCGCGCGCTGGAGGAGAGGGGCGGGAGCCTGCTCCCTGCCGGCGTCGGGCGCGTGGAGGGAGAGTTCGAGGCCGGCGCCGTCGTCCGGGTGATGCATGGGGAACGGCAGCTTGGCGTGGGACTGAGCAACTACGGGTCCGAAGACATGCGCCGCATCCGGGGCATGAAGCTCGCTGACGTCGAGGCCCTGCTCGGCGTGCTGCACTATCCCGAAGTCATACACCGCGACAACCTGCTCCTGCACGCGGCAGTTTAGGACGCGGCTGCAGGAGACGCCGCCGCAAGAGATGCTTGCATGGTCGAAAAAGCGCCGCCCGGATGGGCGGCGCTTTGGCATGAAACGGATGGCAGGTGGTCCCTCGCCGGTTCACCGCACCAGGTAGGGCACGCGCACATAAAGCGCATGGGTGGGGCAGACCACCTCGCAGGGCAGGCAGTACCAGCAGGTCTGGTTGCGCTCCACAGGGGCGCCGCAGCCCAGGCAGCGCGCGGCTTCGGCAGCGGCCTCGGCGTCGCTGTATCCGCCTGATGCTGGCTTCACCGGCGCGGCATCGGGGGCTTCTTCCTGTGCGTCGTCCAGTCCGCGGAAGCGTTCCAGTCCGAGCGCGGTGCGCCTGTCGCTTTCGTAGTCGAGGCTGAACCCTTCCAGCAGGTTGCGCACGGTGCGGGCAGCCTTTGCACCGGAAGCAAGAGCCTGCAGCGTGCCGAGCTGCTTCTGGTTCTTCACGCAGGCTCCGGCTGCGAACAGGTTGCCCCTGACCCAGCCCAGATCGTCAGCGGGGAGGACAGCCCCCTTGCCGCAGGCGCAGATGACAGCGCCGTACTCGTTGCAGAGACCGTCCAGATCCGCCTGTCCTTTGGGGGAGAAGGTGTGGAAGATGATGCCCATGGAGCGCAGCATGGCAACGGTCTTTTCCATGACGGACGCGGGCACGGCCGGCAGGAGGTCCGCTTCTGCGGGGCTGGAGCCTTCGGACGGCAGGAAGAGCAGGGTGCTGCCGATGGCAGGCGCGGCCTCGAAGACATCGACGGCGTATCCTTCCCGCCGCAGGTCGTGGGCAGCCTGGAGCCCTGCCGGGCCGGATCCGATGACGGCGGTCTTCTTATCGGAATGGGCGTAGGGCCTGGCCTCTGCCGCGTACACGGCCCCTTCTTCGTTCTCGGCAAGCCAGGCAAGCATGCGCGCCATGTCCAGGGCGCCGCCCTTGCGGCTGCGTGAGCAGGCCTGGGAGGCTGCCTTGTCTCCCCATGCGGCGAGGAAGCCGCCAAAGGGGGTGCTGCTGCGCAAAAGCCGGGCGGCGTCGGCGCGCTTCCCGGCAGCGGCAAGGCGCATGATCCCCTGGTAGTTGATGCCGAGGGGCGAAGCCTGCCGGCAGGGAGGCAGCACCAGGCGCAGATTGTCCATGATGCAGTGGTCCACGCATCGGCCGCAGGCCAGGCATGTTCCGGTATTAACGGCGATATTGCTGCTGATCATCACAGGGCCACCTCCTCGCCCAGTTCGGATATGCGTGTTTTTTCGGCGGAAAGGCGTCCTTCCTTCATTTTGATGACCACATGGCACAGCCAGTTGGCGTCGTCGCGCTGCGGATAGTCGCTGCGCCTGTGGCATTCGCCCCAGCGGCTTTCCTTGCGGAAGTCGCCGGCAAGGGCCGAGCAGTCCGCGCACTGCAGGATGTTCTCCACTTCGTACACCTTGGAGAGCTCATGGCCATTCGTGACGGCAACGTGCCTGAGGTCTTCGCGGAAGGTCCCGGACCAGTATTTCCACAGTTCGAACTTATGGGCGTTCTTGGGCGATACCAGGTAGTCCGCGACCATGCGGCGCATCTTGCGCTCCAGGTCGTGGATGTCGATGTCGCGGCCCTTGGCCGTGAAGCGCCTGCTGTGCAGTCCGACCTCTTCTTCGACCTGGTCGGCGTGGATCCGGGTGTCCGGCTCTTCCCGCAGGTATGAGACGGCCTGTTCCGCGGCGACCTCGCCGAACACGAAGGCGCCCGTGAGGTGCTGCTTGGCCACGCTGGCCACATCGCCGGCGGCGTACAGCCCCGGCACAGCCGTTTCCGCGCGCTCGTTGACCCGTATCCCGGCCAGGCCGTGCCCGCCGCAGAGGTAGAATTCCGTGGGCCAGAGCTCGATGTCCTGCCTGCGGAAGTCGATGCGCCTGCCCGCAAAAAAGCGCTCGTTCACCGGACGCTCGGTGGAGAACAGGATATGCTCGATCTCCCTGATCTTTTCTTCAGGCAGGTGGCTGAGCTGGATATGGATGGGGCCGCGTCCCTGGGTGAAGGCCTCGTTCATGGCGTTGATGTTGTTCACCTCGCCCTGCATGATCACGTTGCCTTCGCAGTCCAGCACCTTGCCGCCGCGCGTGACGCAGATGGCCAGCAGCGGCATGTTGGAATCCTTGATGAGCATGGCGCGCTGCGTGTACTCCATGCCCGTGACGCCGGCGCCTGCCTTGAGGGCCATCACGAAGCCGTCGCCCGTGTTGCCCGGATAGTCGTACACGCCGTAGAGGTATTCGGAATTGGGCATGGTGAAGCGGCTCACGCCGCCCGAGGCGATGAGCACCGCCTTGGCCTTGCACAGGACGAGCTGTCCGGTGCGCACGTTCAGCCCGATGGCGCCGGCGATGCGTCCGCCGTCGGTCAGCAGGCGTATGCCCATGACACGGTTGACCGGCCTGGCGCCGCGGCTCAGGGCGCGCTGCACCAGCATGGCCTTGAGTTCCGGTTCGTCCATGGCGGTCTGGAACTCCCCCTTCACATGGTAGCGCAGGGTCTTGTACTGTCCGTTCTCATCGGTGGGGAAGGTCACGCCCCAGCCTTCCATCTCCTTGAGCAGGGCGTAGGAGCGCTCGGCCATGACATAGCTCGGCCCGGCGTCCACGATGCCGCCGGACATGGCGCGTATGGCTTCAAGGTACATCTGCGCGTCCGTCCTGCCGGGTATGGCCACGATGTTCAGCGCGTCCATGCCGCGGGCGATGGATCCGCCGTAGGTGATGTCGCTTTTTTCAAAGATGGTCACACGCAGGCCGGGCTGGATCTGCAGGGCGTGCATGGCGGCTATGCATCCGGCACTTCCGCCTCCGATGACAAGGAAGTCTGTCTCCATGGTGGGTAGGGTCATGTTCATTCCTTTGCAGAGGATGTCATGCGGCAGCCCGCCCGGGGCGGACATGCCGGCATATGTAAAAGAGGATGACCAGCGCGGTCATGACCAGGAAGGCGCAGGAGATGGGCCGGTCGACGAAGATCATCCAGTCGCCGCGGGAGATGCTCAGGCTCTGGCGGATCTTATGCTCCAGCAGCGCCCCCAGGAAGAAGGCCACGATGAGCGTGGGCATGCTGATCCTGAGCTTGCTGAGCGCGTAGCCGATGATCCCGAAGAAAAACATCATCGAGACGTCGAACATGCTCCCCTTGCTGGCATAGGAGCCGATGACGCAGAACACCGGCACGGCGCTGTAGAGCACGGCCTTGGGGATGCCCGTGAGCCTGCGCGCGAAATGGATGAATATCCCCCCGATGAACG
Organism: uncultured Desulfovibrio sp.; assembly: GCA_902783285.1. Taxonomy (GTDB): domain Bacteria; phylum Desulfobacterota; class Desulfovibrionia; order Desulfovibrionales; family Desulfovibrionaceae; genus Mailhella. Next base: position 9,172 of record CACZQM010000120.1, read on the forward strand.
CCGTGTAGAGGTTGCTCAGGAGCAGGACGATGAACAGGGCGTAGAGCATGGGGGCATTGTTCTCCATGAACTGCGGGCCGGGTATGAGCCCCTTGATCATGAAGCCGCCCAGGATGAGCGCCGCGGCCAGGTTGCCCGGTATGCCCAGCGTGACCAGGGGCACGAGGTTGGGGCCGTTGACCGCGTTGTTGCCCGCCTCTGAGGCGGCGATGCCTTCCAGGGCGCCTTTTCCGAACATTTCGGGATGCTTTGATTTCTTCCTGCTCCAGATATAGCTGAGGTAGGCGCCTACGGTGGTGCCGATGCCGGGGACGATGCCGATGAACGATCCGATGAGGGTGGAGCGCCCTATGGTCGGCAGGCATTGCCGCATTTCCGCAAGCGACAGGCGGTCGCCTTCTGTGCCGTGTTCCGACATGGCCACGCACCCCGAACACGCTGCCGAAAGCCTCTCCTTATGCCATTTCTCGGCCTGGCGCAGCACTTCCGAAAAGGCCAGCAGCCCGATGGCCATGGGCATGATGTTGATGCCGTCCGAGAGCTCGATGAAGCCGAAGTTGAAGCGCGGCATCCCGGACACCGGATCGCAGCCCACCGTGGAAAAGAGGATGCCCAGTGCCGTGGCGATGAGCCCCCTGCAGGGGCTGGAGGAAGCGGCCAGGCTGATGAGCACCAGCGAGAAGAGCAGGATCATGCTGTATTCCGGCGGTCCGATGCGCAGGGCTATGGCCGCCACGGGCGCCGCCAGGAAGATGAGCACGAGGTCGCTGGCCGTGTCTGCCGTGACCGAGGCGAACAGGGCGGTCTTCAGCGCCTTGCCGCTTTTGCCGGCCTTGGCCAGAGGATAGCCGTCGAAGGTCGTTATCATGGCCTGCGGCGTGCCGGGGATGTTGAACAGGATGGCGGGGATGGAGCCCCCGAAATTGGAGCCTTTGGAAAGCCCCATGAGCATGGCGATGCCGGGGATGGGCCCGAGATAGTAGGTGAAGGGCAGCAGCAGGACGATGGCCATGTTGTCGCTGAGCCCGGGTATCGCCCCCATGATGATGCCGAAAGTGACGCCGAACAATGCCCAGAAGAAGTTCTGCCAGTCGAGCACCATGCCAAAGGCTGTCATAAGGCTGTCGAGCATGCCGGCCTCCTAGAAGAGCAGCGCTGCGGGCAGTTCAAGGTGCAGGAAGTGCACCATGACCAGGTACACCCCGCCCAGCAGCGCTGCGGGGGTGAGCCAGAAGGCGTGGGGGCGCCTTTCGCCGAAAAGCAGCAGGGCCAGGGGGATGAACACGAGGCCCGACACGAAGAAGCCGATCCATGCCACGCCGGCGATGTATGCCAGGATGAGCAGTGCGGCAGGCAGCGTGACGCGCAGGAAGATCCGCAGGCTGAAGTCATAGGCCGTCCTGCCTGATGGGCGGAGCAGCAGGATGAGCGCCGGGATGGCCATGCCGGCCACGGCCAGCCTGGGAACGAACGCATCTTCCGCCCCCTCCGTCTGCTGAGGGATGATGACGAACCACAGCAGGGCGCAGAGGATGAGGAAGCCGAGCCCTGTCCATCTGTCTTTGTCCATAGGGTCACCGCCGTCGGGTCTTGGCGGGGCGCAGGGCGCCCCGCGCAGCAGCCGGGATGGCTATTTCTTAGCTTGCCTGTTGTATTCCAGCATGGCCGGGATGCTCTTCAGCTCGTTCTCCGAAAAGGCCTTGGCCTCCGCCCCGGTCATGAACTTGGGGGCGAATCCGGCCTTGTGGAAATTCTCCTTGATCTCGGGGTCGTCCAGGGCCTGGCGGATGGCATCCTCCCAACGGGCACGGATCTCTTCCGGCGTGCCCTTGGGCAGGATGAAGGCATAGATCACAGACGTGAAGAAGTCATAGCCAAGGTCCTTGTGCAGCTTGGGAACGCCGGGGAAGTCCGGCACTTCGCCCGTGCCCAGGTTGGCCAGCACGGCAAGCTCGCCCTTGCGCGCTGCCTGGTAGGCGGCCGTTCCCACGCCCAGCTCACAGGCGTCGATATGCCCGCCGATGAGGTCGGCCGAGGCTTCGCCGCCGCTCTTGTACATGACGAAGTTCACGTCAAGCCCTTCCTTGATGGCGATGGAGCGCAGGACTTCCATGGCGGCCTGCGAAGCGCCGCTGCCGATGGACACCTTGCCGGGGTTGGCCTTGATGTAGGCGAGGAATTCCTGCCAGGTCTTGTAGGGCTTGTCGGGCTTGACCAGCAGGATGCGGTCGTTGACCATGTAGCCTGCGGCAAAGGCCATGTCATCCAGGTCGTAGGGCTTGCCCTTGAGGAAGATCGTGGCCGTGAAGGCCGGGGTGGACGGCGCGGAGATGGTGTAGCCGTCGGGCTTGGCGTTCAGGACCGTGTTCAGCCCGGGCACGCCCGCGCCGCCGCCCTTGTTGGTGATGACCAGGGGCTGGCCGAGTATCTTTTCCAGCTTGGGCGCCAGCATGCGCACGCTGATGTCGGCCGTGCCCCCGGGCGCGAAGGCGATGACCACGTTGAGGGGCTTTTCGGGAAAGGCGGCCTGGGCAGGGGCGGCGCCAAGGATGGCAAGCGCGCTGATCATGGCTGAGGCAAGGAGTTTTTTCATGGGTCCTCCCGTTAGATGGGTTGATGGTTGCTATGGCCGGAGGTCATGGTCCCGCATGAGCCCCAGGGACATGCCGTCGATAAAGCTGCGGCGGTATTCCAGGGGGTCGTCTTCGTAGGTCCTGGTGAGCATGCGCAGGTCGAAGCAGCAGGATGGGCGGGCGCTGAAAAGCTTGCCGAAGGCATGCGGCGGGTCGGGGCAGATGCGGATCATCTCTTCGCTGCGCAGCATGGGGGACCGGCAATCGCGTTCGAGAAGGTAATAGAGGGAGTGCTTCTGAAAATCATTCAGGGGCGTGCTCAGGAGCCCGTCGCAGTGCGGGGATGGAAACAGCGATTCGCTCAGGCCTACGGGGAGCAGTCCGTCTTCTCCGCGGCGGTAGAGCGTGCGGGATACGCGGATCCCCCTGCTTCCTGCCGGCTGTTCCAGCAGCAGGGCAGGCTCCCCGGACAGGGATATCTCTTCCACCTGCACGGTGCCTGTCTGGATGGGGACATCCTGCCTGCCGAGCGAAGGGCGCATCCTGTAGAAAAGGGGGCGGTCTTCTGTATGTTCGGTGACGAAGGTTCCCTTGCCCTGCTCCTTGATGCAGAAGCCCGCCTGCGCCAGCATGTCCATGGCCTTGCGCACCGTGCCGATGCTCACGCCGTGCTTCTGGGCCAGGGCGCTCTCGGTCGGCAGCTGGTCACCGGGCTTCCATGCGCCAGTAGTGATCCTGGAAACGATCTCCTGGTAGATGCGGGAATACGCTGGGGCGAAGGACGGCTTTGCGAGCATGGAAAATTCCTTTAGTCATTTATTCATCTATATGATTGACCCTGTTTTTTTGTCAAGAGCCGGATCCGGGATCGCCTCGCGCATGCCCCAGATTTTTAAATGCAAAAAAAAACTTGCCAAGCACATCGATTTTCTGTACAAGCCTCTTTGTGCCCAGATGGTGGAATTGGTAGACACGCTATCTTGAGGTGGTAGTGCCGACTGGCGTGGGAGTTCGAGTCTCCCTCTGGGCACCATCTCATTGAAAACATTGGATGTTTTTAGAAAACAGCGCAAAATCGCCTGTCACATCCTTAAGTAACATATTCAGGGTTTGGATAGGAAAGTATCCAAACCCTCTTTTTGTTATGTGCTGGAAACGGGGAAAAACTTTCAATTATAACACGATTTCAAGCTGTTAGCAAACTTTCCCTATGTACATCCAAAA
>CACZQM010000121.1 GCA_902783285.1 uncultured Desulfovibrio sp.
CACGGCGGCGTTCGGACCGTCACTCGCGCCTGCTGGCGAAACCTTCCGCCGGCTCCCCAGGCTGCCTGCCCGGCATGACCCCGCCAAAATGGAACGGCACGACAAGCCGCTCCTCCATGTGCTCACCGGCTTCCTGGGCGCTGGAAAGACCACCTTCCTGCGGCGCTGGCTGGATTTCCTCCACGGACGCGAACGCTTCACCGGCGTCATCCAGAATGAATTCGGCAAGGTGGAGCTGGATGCCGCCCTGCTCAAAAACGACACCCTGGTGGAAGCTCTGGACGACGGCTGCGTATGCTGCTCGCTTGCCGACAGCCTGCGCCCGGGGCTGGAGCGCATCATCAGCGCCATGCCCGCCGAACAGTTCATCCTTGAGACGACAGGGGTGGCCGACCCCGGCAATGTCATGGACTCCCTGCGCAAGCTGCGCGACCTGGTCGTCCCCGGGATCGTCATCACCGTGGCCGACGCGCTGGACATGAAGGGCAGGGATATCGCCGGCGTGCGCCTTGCGCAGCTGCACCGGGCCGATGTCATCATCCTTAACAAATGCGACCTTGTCTCCGCCGGAGACCTGGAAGTGCTTGAAGGCAGGCTTGCCAGAATCAACGACAGGGCCCTGCTGCTCCGCGCTGAAGACGGCGGCATCCCCTTCGCCCTGCTCGACCAGTGGATAGATGAGCACAGCAGCAAAAAGCTCCCCTCCCGCGCCCTTGTCGTCGCCCTGCGCGGCAGCGCCGGCCCCTCTGGCGGCGATGAGCGCTTTGAAACGCGGGAGCTTGACGTTGCCGCCCCCCTTACCGTAAAAGCCCTTGAAAAGATCTTCCTGGATGCCGGACCGGGGCTTTGCAGGGCCAAGGGGATCGTGCCCGTCGAAGGCATGGGGAACTGCGTCGCCCAGTATGCAGCAGGGAGGCTGGATCTGACCCCGACTGACGAGGAACGGACCCCTCTTGTCCTCATTGGAACGGCATTGCAAGTCTGAGAGGAGCCTGCATGAACATCTTTTTGATGGGCGGATGGATGATGTGGCCGCTGGCGCTCATTTCCATCATGTCCGCGGCCATTATCATAGAGCGTGCGCTGTTCTATTTCTCGTTTTCCTTCCCGGGCGGGAATTTCACGGCCCTGCTGGAAGAAGCCGCTGCCGGAGATGCCGCTCCCCTGTCCGGAGAGATGGCGAAGACCCCCTTGCTCTCCCGCTATGCCGCCATCCTCGCCGGCGGCGGGGACAACCTTGAAGCCATGCTGCGCGTGGAGGGGGAATCCGTGCTGAAAAAGCTGGAAGCCCGCCTCTCCCTGCTGTCGGTGCTGGCAAGGCTCGCCCCGCTCATGGGGCTGCTCGGCACTGTCTTCGGCATGATCTCCACCTTTTCCGAGATCGCCGGCGCCAGTACCGGCGTCAACATGAGCCAGCTTGCCGGCGGCATCTGGCAGGCGCTGATCACCACTGCGGCCGGGCTGTGCATCGCCATCCCCGCCCTCTTCTGCCTGCACCTGTTCCAAAAACGTGCTGCAGACGCTGCAGAAGCCCTGGCCGAAGCGGCCAATGTCGTGCTTTCGCTGCGCAAAGGGGGCTGAAATGCTCTCCTTCCGCCACAGGCACAGACCGGAGACCGACATCGACCTCACGCCCCTGATGGACGTGATCTTCATCCTGCTCATCTTCTTCATCGTCGCTTCGGCCTTTGCCGTGCGGGGGCTGGACATCGACCTGCCGGCGGCGAGATCCAGCCACGCCCTTTCCGGACGCGTGGTGGAAGTGCGGCTGAACAAGGATGGAAGCTTCTTATGCGACGGCGTGCCCGTAGAGCGCGGCTTCCTGCGCTTCCGCCTGCAGGACATCGTGCGCAGCTTCCGCCAGTCCCCTGGACAGCTCGTGCTCAAGGCCGATCCGGAAGCCCCCGTTGAAGCCCTTGTCTATGTCGTGGATGAAGTGCGCATGCTCGGCGGGGAAAAGCTGATGGTCGCCACCTCCAACCCGGAAGACCATAAAGGCACGCAATGACAGACAGTGAACGGCTCTGGACCGGCATAGCCCTCTCGCTCTTCCTGCATTTCGGGCTGACGCTCACGCATGGACCGGAGCCGATGGACCGCCAGCCTTTCCGTGCCGTGCTGGAAATGGACAGCCAGTCTGTGCTGGTCCATGAATCCGTGCGGACGGGCACCGGACTGCAGCAGGCAGCCCCGCGCGACAGGGAGGAGGCGGAAAGGCTGGACAAGAAGCGCCGAGCCTATCTGCGCTACCTGGATGACGTGGACGACGCCATCCACGCGCGCCGCTTTTCAGGTGCGAAGGATCTCATCGGCTTTGCCGTGTGCTCCTTCACCATCGCCCCCGACGGCAGCTTCAGCGATGTCGCCCTCATCCGCAGCTCGGGCGAC
>CACZQM010000122.1 GCA_902783285.1 uncultured Desulfovibrio sp.
AAATGAGGTCTTCCAGGAAGGCGCAAGGAAAGATGCGGTGAAGACCGGCTACGCGTATGAGTACTACCGCAAGCTTTCGGAATATACGGGCTGGAAATATGACTATGTGTACGGAGGCTTCAACGAGCTGTACCAGATGCTCCTGGAGGGCAGGATCGACCTGCTCGCAGGCCTCGCCTGGAGGGAAGAGCGCGCCTCCCTGATCGGCTACCCGAAAGCCGTCATGGGCAACGAATCCTACTGCCTCCTCAAGCACGATAAGGATGTGAACATAACCACGGATCCCGCAAGCCTGAACGGCTGCAAGATCGGCGTGCTGGACAGCGTCATGGTCAGCGTGCTGGACCAGTACCTCGCAAAGCACCATGTGCGCGCAGAGGTCGTTCCCTTTTCTGACCATGAACGCCTCTTCAAAGCCTTTGATTCCCACGAGGTGGACATCCTCGCCGCAGAGAGCGATGGGGCCCACAACAGGGAAGGCACGGAAGTCCTGGCTGTCTTCGGCTCCTCGGACTACTACCTTTGCGTCAACATCAAGCGTCCGGACCTTCTGGCAGAGCTGGATGCCGCGCAGGTGCAGCTGGATGCCGAAGAGCCGAATTATCTGAATTCCCTGAGGGCCAAGTATTATTCGGTGAGCGTGACGGCGCGGGCCTTTTCGCAGACCGAACGGGAGTGGATGAAAAGCCATGATTCCCTCCATGTAGGGTATCTGGATAATTACCTGCCCTACAGCGACACAGACGCCCAGGGGAATGTGGACGGCGTCGTGAAGGATCTGGTCCCGGCCATCATGAAAGCCCTGGGGATGCAGAATGTCACGGTCACCTACAGCAGTTACAAAAGCCACGACGCCATGATCGCCGCGATAACCAAGGGCGAGATCGACGTGGTGTTCCCTGTGGGCGGGAGCCTGTATTTTTCCGAGGAGAACGGCATATACCTGTCCAACGCCGTCTCTTCCTCCCCGGCCGAACTGGTGTACAAGGGGGACTTCAGCGAAAAGACCACCAGGCATTTTGCCGTCAACGAAAACAACCGCATGCAGTATTACTTTGTGCGGACGAATTATCCTGACGCGGAGATCACATTCTATCCTTCCAGCGATGCCTGCCTGGACGCCCTGATGGCCGGGAAGGCAGGCTGCGTGACGCTGAATGGCATCCGCTCCATCGACATATTGAGGAACAGGAAGTATAAAGACCTGTCTTTCCTCCAGACCAGCTACAGCGACGCCCGGAGCTTTGGCGTGGAGATCGGCAACAAGGGGCTGCTGAAGCTCCTCAACCGCGGGATCAATGTCCTGGGCAGCGACTATACGCAGAACATCTCGCATCTCTACGCCAGCGGACTGTACTCCTACGGCGTCATGGATTTCCTCCAGGACCATATGGCTCTTTTCGTCCTGGTCATCCTGACCATTGCCGCGTTCGTGTTCTACCTGCTTTTCCGCAACATGCTGCGTACGCGGCGGGATTATGAAAAACTGAAGAAAGTCCGGTCGGAGCTTGAGGAGAAGAACAGGGAGCTGGCCAAGAGCCAGAAGGGGCTGTCCGATGCCCTGGCAGCGGCAGAGCATGCCAACCGAGCCAAGACGGACTTCCTCAACAACATGTCCCACGACATCCGCACGCCGATGAACGCCATCGTCGGCTTCACGGCGCTGGCAGCGTCGCACATCGACAACAAGGAGCAAGTCCGGGACTACCTCGGCAAGATCTCCGTCTCAAGCCAGCACTTGCTCTCGCTCATCAACGACGTGCTCGACATGAGCCGCATCGAAAGCGGCAAGATGACCATCGTGGAGACGGACGTGCACCTGCCCGACCTGGTCCATGACCTGCGGACGATCATCCAGTCCAACATCGCCTCCAAGCAGCTGGACCTGTTCATCGATACGCAGGACATCAGGCATGAGGACATCATCACCGATAAGCTCCGCCTGAACCAGGTGCTGCTGAACATCCTGTCCAACGCCATCAAATTCACGCCCGCGGGCGGGACGATCAGCTTCCGCGTCATCGAGAAGCCTTCTCCCGCCGCGGACCTTGCCCGGTACGAGTTCCGTGTCAAGGACAACGGGATCGGCATGAGCAAAGAGTTCCAGAAGACGATCTTCGAAGCCTTCACCCGGGAAAAGACCAGCACGGTCAGCGGCATCCAGGGGACGGGGCTCGGCATGGCGATCACCAAGAACATCATCGACATGATGGGCGGCGTGATAACGGTCCATTCCACCGAGGGCAAGGGCAGCGAATTCATCGTGGAACTCCCCTGCAAGATCAGCCAGGCCCCGGTGAAGTTCGAACCCCTGCCCGGACTGAAAGGCCTCCGCGCCCTTGTGGCGGATGACGATACCAACACCTGCCTTTCCATCTGCTCCATGCTGCGGGAGATCGGCATGAGGCCCGACTGGACGAACTATGGCAAGGAGGCCGTCATACGCGCCAAAGAGGCCCAGGACCATGCCGATGGCTACATGGTCTATATCATCGACTGGCTGATGCCGGACCAAAACGGCATCGAGACGGTGCGCAGGATACGCCGGGTGATCGGCAGCAGCGCGCCCATCATCATCCTGACGGCCTATGACTGGGCCGACATCGAGGAAGAGGCAAAAGAGGCCGGCGTGACCGCCTTCTGTGCCAAGCCCCTGTTCATGTCCGAACTGCGCAACGTGCTGGCGAAGCCTTTCCTGGGCGGCCAGGACATCCCTGCGGCGGAACCGGTCCGGGAGGACCTGCCCGACTTCTCCGGGAAGCGCGTCCTCCTGGCAGAAGACAACGAGATGAACCAGATGATCGCCGAAGCGATCCTTACGGAAAACGGGCTCACCGTAGAGATAGCCGGAGACGGTGCGGCCGCCGTGGAAAAAATGGAAGCCGCGCCTGCCGGTTACTACGACATCATCCTGATGGACATCCAGATGCCCAGGATGGACGGCTATGAAGCGGCAAGGAAGATCCGCGCCATGGAGGATGCCCGCAAGGCCTCCATCCCCATCGTTGCCGTAACGGCAAACGCTTTTGAAGAGGACCGGAGGACGACGCTGGAGACCGGGATGAACGGGCACCTGGCAAAGCCCTACAATGTTCCTGCGATCCTGGACACGCTGCGGTCGCTGCTCAAGTGACGGAGCCCGGCGCCTCCACGCCGGAGCACACGCCCTGATCCCCGGAAAGACAGCGGGCCGGACGGTGTCATGCCGCCCGGCTCTCGCGCATCATCGCATCCGCGGCCTTGCACACGTTACAAAAAAAGCCGTCCTGCGCTTGCGGGACGGCTCCGGCACTGGAAAAAGGTGCGCTTAGTCCACGGCCACCATGACGGAAGAGGCCTTGACGATGGCGAGGACCTTGGAGCCCTCGGCGAGGCCAAGCTCTTCGGCAGAGGCGTTGGTGATGGAGGCGGAGATCACGTTGCCGCCCAGGACCTCGGCCTTGACGATGGCGTTCACGGCGCCCTTCTGGACGCTGACGACCGTGCCCGCGAACTGGTTGCGGGCGCTCATGGGCAGATGGTCGCCCAGGCCGATCATGACTTCCGAAGCCTTGATGACGGCATAGGCCTTTTTGCCCGGGACGAGGCCGAGCTCCTTGATGGACGACATGGTGATGCAGGCGCTGACGGCCGTGCCGTTGACGTCGAGGCTCACGATGCCGTTGACTGCGCCATCCGTGACCTTGGCCACGGTGCCTGCAAACTGATTCCTTGCGCTGAGTTTCATGATGCGTTTCCTTTATGGTCGGTAGATGTTAAAGACGGCCGGATGACGTTCCTGCGCGCAGGCAGCCGCATGGGCTGCCCGGCGTCCTGCCGGCGAAATCTGGTGAAGGACAGCGGATTACACCAATCCCATGCCTGCGGCAAGGGGAAAATGCATTGTTTGCATTATGTTTTTTTGGACATATTCTGTTCTGTCCGGCAGCAGGCCCTGCCTGCGCCGGAGGGCGCGGCTTTCGCCGTCAGGATCCTGACCATCAGGCAGGATGCCCGGGCTCCGCAAGAGGGAGGGCAGGCGCCTGCGGCCGGCGTCCTATAGGTCTGCATCCTGCTGGACCCTGCCTGTGGGCCCCTGCCCGGGCATCTGGGGCAGCCCCTTCCCCCCGCCGGCCTGCGGCGCCCTGTCCAGGGGCTGCAGGATCCGCGAAGCGCCCATGGCCTTGCGGAACTGGTCGGCCCCCATGGAAGCGCTCGGCATATAGACGGCGACGCCCGTCACGATGCTCTTTTCGTCGTTGAAGAAAGTCTTGACGGTGACGCCGGGAGGGAGGACGCCGCGGCGGACGCTGCTGATCTCTTCCTTGAAGGTCTCGGAGCTCAGGAAGGCCGTCTTCTGCTCCTCGAGCTTCCTGATCCTGCCTTCGTCCTTGTCCCTCCAGAAAAAGAGCCCGTTCTTCTCCTCTTTCTCGAACTGGGTGCTCAGCTGGCTGGTGGCGGCGTCGAGCTTGGACGCGGAGGAGATCTCATCGCCGATGATGATCCCGCACAGGGCGCTCCTGGCACGCATGGCCGCCATCTTCTGGGCGTCGAGGGAAAGCCGGGCGGACAGGGCCGGATCGGGGTTTTCCTTCACGATGGCCGAGCCGAAGCCCACGTAGGCGAGCTCGCCGGTCTTTGCCAGGATGGTCTTGCCGCCCACGGGGGGAAGGAGGCCGCTGGACAGCTCAGTCAGGACCTGCCTGACGCCTTCGCGCACGGAACCGGCGCTGATGGCGCTGCTGTCCACCCTGGTGGCCGCGTTCATCGTCTTGGGCGTGGCCACGATGGTGACGGTGACGATGCCGTGGCCGTCCTTCTGCTCGTCTTTGAGGTCATAGAGCACATAGCCGCGGAGCATGCCGTTCACCTTTTCCGTGATGGCTTCGCCCGCCGTGTCGTTGGTGTTCGCCATGGTATCGGTGTCTGTGGTGATGGTGGCGAGCTCGGAGGCCATCTGCGTCTTCCCGTCCGTGGAGAGCCCGTAGAGGGTGCGGGCCAGGTTGTTCCTGGCCTGGAGGTGCGCCTTCTGGTAGGCGAGCCGCTGCGCGGTCAGCGAGGCCACCTTGTTCGGCATGGCCTTGTAGATGCTGGTGCCGGAGGAGACCCAGCCAAAGCCAGAAGGGAACCTGATCTGTTCGCATCCGTCGCCCGCGGGGATCTCCCTGATGGCGGCGTTGATGGCGTCCTGGGCGCTGGGTGCCGACACGGCCGGCTTGCCGTCGAGGCCCTTTTCGGTCTTGACGGACTGGGGCTGCCTGATCGCGAGGGCATCCTGCTTCGCGCTGCCGTCCCTGGCCTGCACGGGAGGAAGGAAGTCGTCCACGTCGAGGGGCGCGGCGAAGGACGGGGACTGGAAAAGGAAGAACAGCGCGGCGGCAAAGGCAAGTAATCTCATGTCATCATCCTTGTATCGTTGAAAAAAGGGCTAATCTATGGTGAATCCGCCGGACAGCTTCGTGACCCTGTCGAGCTGCTCCCGGGAAAGCTTCAGCGGCTGGAATGTGTTGAAGTACATGATGGGAGGCTTCAGTTCCATGCCCAGCGTCGGCGTGATGCCCACGGTATGGAAGACGTGGCAGAAAAAAGCGTCCAGGGGCACCGTGACGCTTTCCACCTCCGCGCCGCCCGCGTCCACCGAGAACGTGACCTTGATCTCCCTGCGTATGGCGTCCTGGATCTTTTGCGCATCGCTCCGTTCAAGGTAGTAGACCCTGGCTTCCCGGGGCGACGTGATGATGCGCACGTCGCCGGGGCTGGGGGAACTGTACCATTCGGCCATGTGGTTGAAGCCCAGGACCTCCGACAGGGAGTGGGTGCCCGGGTACTGGAAATAGCTGCTCAGGACATCCGGCCTGCAGACGACCAGGTTGGAGGCGAAGAGCTCGTCCGCTTCGTGCATCTCCTCCGCCATTTTCCCGTCGAGCTCTTCCGTCCTCTTCTCCAGGCATATCTTTTCCAGAATCTTTGCCAGCTCATGGGCCATCTTGAAATAGTTGTCGAAGTTCACCTTGCACCGGTGGACGAGCCAGAGCTTGTTGTCGATGGTCTTGATGCTCAGCGTATAGTCCATGCAGGAGTGCCAGTCCACGGCCTTGAGCGTGGAGACGAACAGCTCGGCGCCGTCCTTTTTGGCATCGTAGGCGCTGAGCGCCGCCGCGGCCTCGCTGGAACTGAGGTCTATGCTGCGGCTGCCGGACGACGCAGACGGCGTCTGCAGGATGTCGTCATGGATGTCCGCCTTGATCCTGATGGTCCAGCGCCCGTTGTCCATGGACTCCGAAAGCACCTTGTAGGCGTTGACATGGCCCCGGCTGAAGGTCGCTATCATCTCGTCGATCTTGTCGTCGGAAAGCGTGGTGCTGCCCGTCATGGACATGCCGACGGCGCTCCTGACAGCTTCGATCCAGGCGGCCCTGAGCGCCTCCATCCTGGTCGTTCCGGAACCTTCGGCCTCCACCGACACGGTCCCTGCCGCAAGGGCCAGGCCCACGGACATGAACACGGCCGCCAAAGCCAGCATGATCTTTTTTACCATCCCATCCTCACTCTGTTCCCGCGGAAAAAGTCCTTCATGCGTCCTGATCCAGGGCGGCAGAGGCTTTTTCCAGTTCTTCGCGTATGGCTATGTGCTGCGGGCAGACCTGCTCGCACGCTCCGCATTTCACGCATTCCGCGGCCCTTTTGCGCCCGTGCATGTCCACCAGCCAGGCTTCCTGATGCTTCGCCGCCGCCTTGTCCCCGTAAAGGGTGAGGTAGTTCATGGCGGTGAAGGTGCCGGAGATGCCTATCTCCTGCGGGCAGGCCTTGGCGCAGTAGTTGCACGCCGTGCAGGGGATGACGGGGATGAGCGCCAGGGCGGCGCGGGCCTTTTCGATCGTTTCCGCCTGCTCCGCATTGAGCCCGGTGAAGCCGCGCATGGAGGCGAGGTTGTCTTCCATCTGCTCCAGGCTGCTCATGCCGGAGAGGACGGTGATGAGCCCTTCCAGGCTGGCGGCGAAGCGCAGGGCCCACGACGCGCAGGAAGCATGGGGGTCGGCCGCCTGGAAGATGGCCTTCACGCTCGCGGGCGGGTCGGCCAGCATGCCGCCCTTGACCGGCTCCATGATGACCACCGGCTTGCCGTGTCTGCGCGCCACCTCGTAGCAGCGGCGGGACTGCACGGCCGGATTTTCCCAGTCGCCGTAGTTGATCTGCAGCTGCACGAACTCCATCTCGGGATGGCGGGTGAGGATCTCCTCCAGCTCCTCCGGGGTGGAATGGAAGGAAAAGCCCGCATGGCGTATCAGGCCGGCACGCTTTTTCTCCTGGACGAAGGACCACATGTCGAAGTCGTCGAAGAACTTCGTGCGGGTCTCCCCCAGGTTGTGCAGCAGGTAGAAGTCGAAATATCCTGCGCCGGTCTGCCTGAGCGAGGTCTCGAACTGGGCTATGGCATCCTCCCGGGTCGCGCACTTGATCCAGGCGGCATTCTTGGTGGCGAGCTGGTACCGGTCGCGCGGGTAGCGCTCCACCAGCGCCCGGCGTATGGCGTCTTCACTGCCGGGATAGGCCCACGCCGTATCGAAATAGGTGAAGCCCGCTTCCAGAAAACGGTCCACCATCGCTTTCACCTGTTCGATGTCGATGGCCCCTTCCTTCTGCGGCAGGCGCATCAGACCGAAACCCAGTTTTTTGATGGATGCTCCCAGGTACATCGCCGTTCCCTCCTGTTATGGGGCGCACTTGACGCCGCAACGCGGCCCTGCCCTGCGGCGGCGCCCATGCATCTCCACCATATCCGTTGCCGCGCCAACATGCAACATGACCGCGGCTGCCGGCGTTTACCATGTCCCGCCCGGGGATCTTGCCATGTCCCTGTGTGCTGTTGTGGCTCAACCAATCGAAAACATCACGGCCTTGCACTGTGCGCCGCACGGCCAGTGCGGCACATCCATGTCCTTGCGGTCCATACCATAAGAGACAGGCAGCGTGGATTGAAACGCGCGTTGTTCGCTGACTGTGGATTGCGTGAATCGGTCGCTCCCCATGCGGGAGCGTGGATTGAAACTTGCAGATTGGACTCTCGCAAACGCACATTGTTTCTGGCGCTCCCTACGCGGGAGGGGCAACATGAAAAATCAACTCCCCCGCGGGCGCACGGGAGCCGTTTTGGCCCGGCCTTCCGGCTTTGCGTCCGGGAGCCGCCTGTGCTATCTTTTTTCCATCCGCCATGGTGGCCATGGCCTGCTGCCCCTGCCCTGGAACGTTCAACCGCATGTGACCGGTGCCTATGTCCAAGCCTGGTATCCCTTTTGTTTCCGCCTTATGGAAGAGTCTGGCCTCCTTTTTCCAGTACAACATCGGGCTGATGTGCGAACGCGGCGGCGGGGGGAGCGAAGACCCCGCCCGGGCCGCGGAATGGTATGGAAAGGCCGCCGCGAACGGCCATGCCAGGGCCCAGTTCAGCCTGGGACTGATGTACTACAACGGCGAGGGCGTGGAACGCGATCTCGCGGCAGCCCGCACGTTGTGGGAACAGGCTGCGGAACAGGGGCACAGCCTGGCCCAGTACAACCTGGGCGTCATCTACAACAACGGGGAAGGGGTCTGGCGCGACCTGGGCAAGGCCCGGGAATGGTATGGCAAAGCCTGCAAAAACGGGCTGCAGCAAGGCTGCGAGAAACTGCGTGAGCTCACCCGGTACAAGGCATAGCCCCCTTTGCAGGCCAGGACGGCCGCCCAAGGTCCATGCGCGGCTCCTGCAGCACGGGAGGGCGCAGGGCATCCCGGCGGCATCCCCATCCCGTTATTATCCGTTATCCAGTCAATTTTTGGGCAGCCCCGCCATGCTGTCCATGGTCCATGCCCGCCGGGGGCAGGGCCTGCCATGCTGCGCAGGAGCAGCCGCCGCCCGGGCAGGTTGAAATGTCACGGCGATGGAGCTAAGCTGGGAGCCGATATCACCACCGGTGCCGTGCCGGAAAGGGCAAAGGGGGATCCCGTGCTGAAAAAGATGCTGTGCGCCGCAGCCATCGCGGCGGCGATGGCGCTCCCGGCTGCAGAGGCGGCCCAGGTCGATGCGGCCTCCGTGGAAAAGCTCAAGGCAGGCGCCGAGCGCGGCGATGCCGCCGCCCAGACGGCCCTGGGCGGCTGCTATGCGGCCTTCGGCCTGTGCGCCGGCGTGCCGCGCGACCCCGCCAAGGCCCGCCTGTGGTTCGAAAAGGCCGCCGCCCAGGGAGATGCCGAAGCCCTGTACAACCTGGGCGTTTTGCACGCGAAAGGCCGGGGCGTGCCGCAGGACCCCGCCAGGGCACGGGCGCTGTGGGAAGAAGCGGCGGCAAAAGGCCATGCCCAGGCCCAGGCCAACCTGGGCGTCATGTACAAGGACGGCCGTGGCGTGAAAAAGGACAAAGCGGCGGCCAGGCAATGGTTCGGCAAAGCCTGCGGCAACGGCTTCCAGCCCGGCTGCGACCAATACCGCAGGCTGGTCGAGTCCGGGTCCTAGCCCGGGGGCCGGCAAAAACGGCATGGGCTCCACGGCGGGGCGCATGGATCGGAGGTGCGGCGATGGCTGTCGGATGGGCGCAGGACGGGGCGGTGGAAGCCCAGATCGCGGATTCTGTCAACGATGAGATCGCAAGGGCGCGGCGCAGCCTGCATTCGGGGGAGAGCCTGCACACCTGCGAGAACTGCGGCGGGCCGATACCGGAAGCCAGGCGCCTGGCGCTGCCGGGCGTGCGGCTGTGCGTCGCCTGCCAGAAAGAGGCCGACAGGCAGGAACAGCGGCTCATGCACTACAACCGCAAGGGCAGCAAGGACAGCCAGCTGCGCTGACTTGCCGGGGAGGCGCAGCATTGGCAAAGCCTCCTCGGGAGGGCCAGGGGCAGCCCGCTCCCGGAGAGCAACGGACCGCTCCCCGGCGGCCGGCAGCGCCCCACGGGGCCGTCATGCCTGCGCCAAGGCACGATCACGCCATGCCATCCCCCTCTTTTCCCTTGCTGAAAGCAGGTGTTTTGCGCTAAAAACGCCATGGAGGTCACGCGCGGTCCGGTTCTGCCCGGAGGGCGCGCCTCTTCCGCGGGCGGCATGCGCGCCCCCTGCCGCAGGCGCTCTGCCAGGGCAGCAGCGGGACCGGCCATCTTCCTGAAAAACGGATGCGCCATGAAAGACGAAGTGCTGAAGATCTCGCAGACCAGTGTGGCCCAGGCCCTCGCTGCGGACTATTTCTGCATCTACTATGTGGACGTCAGCAACAACAAGTTCATCGAATACAGCTCATCGCCGGAATACAGGGCGTTCGGGCTGCCCACCGGAGGGGACGACTTCATCGAGTTCTCCAGGAAGCATTTCGATGCGCTCATTTTTCCCGAAGACCAGGAAAGGTTCCTGGAGACGTTCACCAAGGACAACATCATAGCCGCCCTTGACGCGCACGGCTTCTTCACCATGACCTTCCGGCTGATGTTCGGCGGCGTCCCGACCCATGTCCACCTGAAGGTCACCCGCATGATCGAACAGGAAAAGCGCCATGTGGTGGTCGGCATCAGCAACGTCGACGACCAGATGAAGTCCAGGGAGGCCTTTGTAAAGGCGCACCATGCGCGCGTGACCTACTCGCGCATCGCCCAGGCCATGGCCGGGGACTATTTCTGCATCTACATCGTGGATCCGGACACCGGGGCTTTCGCCGAATACAGCGCCACGGAGCAGTACAGCCAGCTGGGGATCAGCAAGGCCGGGGAGGACTTCTTCGGGCTGATCCGGGGCAGCGCGGAGAGGCTCGTCTTCGAAGGGGACAGGGGCCGCTTCCTGGCGGTGTTCTCACGGGAGAGGGTCTTGTCGCTGCTGGAGCGGGACGGCTCATTCACGACCAAGTTCCGGCTGATGTTCGGCGGCGACCCGGTCTATGTCAGCATGAAGGCGACGCTCATGGATGACGAAGACGGGCGCCACATGATCATCGGCCTGAACAACATCGATGCGCAGATCCGGCGGGAGCAGGAGTACCAGCGGAAGATGGCCGATGCGCGGACCGCCGCAAAGAACGACTTCCTCGCGAACATGTCCCACGACATCCGCACGCCCATGAACGCCATCGTGGGCTATACCAACATCGCCAACAGCCATCTGGACGACCCCGCGGTGGTGCGGGATTCCCTGGCGAAGATCGGCTCGTCCAGCCATTTCCTGCTTTCCCTGATCAACGACATCCTGGACATCTCCAAGATCGAGAGCGGGAAGATGCAGCTCAGCAGCGGCCCCTGCGACCTGGCGGAGGTCTTGCGGCGCATCGAGGACATCACGGCCCTCCAGGCGCAGAGCAAGTCGCTGGAGATCACGTACATGCACTCCGGCATAAGCCACTTCAAGGTCATCGCCGACGAGCTGCGCATCGAGCAGGTCCTCATCAACATCCTCAGCAATGCCATCAAGTACACGCCGGAAGGCCGGAGCGTCGGCCTGGTCGCGGAAGAGCTGCCCGCGCAGGCTTCCGGCAGGAACCGGTACCGCTTCATCGTCAGGGACACCGGCATCGGGATCAGCGAAGATTACCTGCCGCATATCTTCGAGAGCTTCACCAGGGAGCAGAACACCAGGCTCAACCGCGTGCAGGGCACGGGCCTGGGGCTGGCCATCACGGCAAAGGTCGTCGAGCTCATGGGCGGGACGATCGCCGTCAGGAGCAAGGTCGGCGAGGGATCCGAGTTCACCGTCGAGCTCGAGCTGGAGCCCCTTGGGGAAGCCCCGCTCCCCTCCTGTGAGGAAACGACCGCTGCCGACCTGGCAGGGCACAGGGTCCTGCTGGTGGAGGACAACGAGATCAATGCCGAGATCGCCACGATCATCCTGCAGCAGTACGGGCTTGCCGTGGACAGGGCCCGGAACGGGCAGGAAGGCGTGGACAAGGTCCGGGAGTCCGGCACGGGCCATTACAGCGTCGTGCTCATGGACATCCAGATGCCTGTGATGAACGGGCTCGAGGCGGCGAAGGCCATCCGCAGCCTGGACGGAGGCCGCAGCCTGCCGATCATCGCCCTGAGCGCCAATGCCTACGACGACGACGTGCGCGACTGCCTGGATGCCGGCATGGATGCGCACCTGGCCAAGCCCTTCGATCCGGAAGACCTCGCAGCCGTGCTCGGAAGGCTCGTCCTGGCGCGGGGCACGTGCGCCGGACCGCAGGAAAAGCCGTGACACCCGCCCGGCGGCGCCCGCAGCACGCCGGGAACGGCGGATGATGCCGGGGCGCGCCGGCCCGCGCGCCCAAGGCCGCACAGGGCTCCCATGCCCGCATAAAAGAAAGCCGTCCTGGAAAGGGCGGCTTTACCGTTGGCAGGGGGTGGGGGAAACGGCTCATGCGGCGTCCTGGCCGGACCGCCGGCTGCCGGTCCCGTGCAGCACTACCCGAAGAAGAGCTCCAGGTCGTCGTCGACGGTGCCGATGCCCGCTATGCCGAAGCTGTCCACGAGCACCTTGGCCACGTTGGGCGAAAGGAATGCGGGAAGGGTCGGGCCGAGGTGGATGTTCTTCACGCCCAGGTAGAGCAGCGCCAGGAGGACGATGACCGCCTTCTGCTCGTACCAGGCGATGTTGAACACCAGGGGCAGGTCGTTGATGTCTGCCAGCCCGAAGACCTCTTTTAGCTTGAGCGCAATGAGCGCCAGCGAATAGCAGTCGTTGCACTGCCCGGCATCGAGGACGCGCGGGATCCCGCCGATGTCGCCCAGATCCAGCTTGTTGTACTTGTACTTGGCGCAGCCCGCCGTGAGGATCACCACATCCCTGGGCAGCTTCGCGGCGAATTCGGCATAGTACTCCCTGGACTTCTGGCGTCCGTCGCATCCGGCCATGACCACGAACTTGCGGATCGCGCCGGACTTCACGGCGTTGACCACCGGCTCG
>CACZQM010000123.1 GCA_902783285.1 uncultured Desulfovibrio sp.
CGACGAGATGCTCAAAAACTACCTTTCCAAGTGCTCTGATGGCGAGTATAAGGCGCTGCTCCAAAAGGCCTCCCAGGAACTGGGCGATAAGTCAGGCATGATGAGCAAGATCGAAAGCCTGCGCACAGGCGCTGATCACGCCCTGAACGTGGACGTGGGCACTGCGGCCTCGAAGGGCTGGGATTCGCAAGATTACGCCGACATGCTCTGGACGCTCGGTGAAGGAGCCGTCACCACGGCCTGGCCGCCTTCGGCCGTCATCATCGCTGCGGCCAAGGTCACCAAGCAGGGAGCGCTGGCCGTGCGCGACTTCATCGTGGACGACAGCACGCAGACGCTCTACAAGGCCTACAAGGAAAACATGGACGGCGGCGCCGGACAGGAAGATTTCGTCCGGGCGTTTTCGACCCGCAACAACTGGTATTCCCTGGCCAAGGCCAGGCAGGTCATGGCCGCGAACCTGCATAAGCCCGAAGTCCTCAAGTCGCTGAGCAAGGGCAACCTGGCCAAAGCCAGGGCGGGAACGCTCTCGGCGGACGACCTGGACCAAAGCGAGATCTGGGGCTTTTTGCACAAGCAGTTCGATGTCTGGATGAAGGCAGAAAAAAGCAGCAGCGACTTTGCCAATTACGCCAACAGCCTGCGCGACGACTACAAGAACATGGAATGCAATTACGACTTCGACAAGTCGCGCACGCCGCAAAAGAAAGGCGTCACCGACCGGATGAGCAGCTGGTGGAACGATTACTGCCCCGACGAGGTGGCCCGCTTCAGGGACTATGTCAAGGCCCGTGCGGACATAGAAAATGAACTGAAGCGCTGGGCCATAGGCGGCAAAAACGACCGCTGCGTCTCCTCCGGCAACCTGCGTGAGAGCTCCAGGGACATGCTCTGCACCCTCGTGCAATTCGGGCGGGATGCCTACCTGGACAGGGCCCTTGACGAGGCCAGATACTGCGGATGGAAGCTGGGTGATGACTCGCTGGGCAAGTTCGCCACGGAAAAGACCCTGCTCAAGCGTGAGGCGAACGTTGTCAAGACACTGACTGCGATCGGCCGGAAGGATATCCTGAACTGCCTTTGCGGACAGGCGGGCGCAACGGCCAGCGGCGTCTATTACGCCTATGACCCCACACCCCACCCCGATGCCAGCCCCTCGTGCGGCCATAGCAGCCCGCCCTGCCTGGGCGGCAACTGGGGATGTTTCCGGTTCCCCATGAACACCAGCCAAAAGGCGCTGGAAGCCTGCGGAGCCTATGAATCCCTGCGCCAGTGGAAATCCGTCAACGGCCCGGTCGACAGGTGACCGCCCGGCATGCAAAGAAAAACTCCATGCTCAAAGCCGGAGCCGATCCCAATGCGCAAGCCGCCAGCGGTCCCAAGGCGCTGATCTTTGCCGTGCGGGACAATAAGGCTGCGATCATCAGCATGCTGCCGTACAAAGGGGCCGGCACCGGCATGGCAAAAAAAAGACGGCACCGGCCCTGTGCCCTATGCCATGCGGGGAAAGAACGCTGCGCTGCGCCTGCTGGCAGAGCGCGGCGACGGTAGGAAGGCGAAGGCCAGGTGCAAAGCAAGATGGCCTCCCTGGGGGAGCTTGCCGGACTGCAAAAAGAAGCATGGCGCATCTCCGAAGAAATGGCGGCCTGCATCGAAGGACTCCCCCGGCAGGCGGTGCGGAGGGAACGCCGTTTCCCGCAGGGCTCAGCGTGCCAGTTCGCGCTCGGCGTCGCGGGCTTCGGCGCGCCGTTTAAGCTCTTCGCGCTGGTCAAACAGCTTGCGCCCGCGGGCCAGGGCGACCTCCAGCTTCACCTTCCCGTGCTTGAAATAGACCTTCGTGGGGACAACGGTGAGGCCCTTCTGCTCGATGCGCGATGCCAGCATGCGGATCTCGCGGCTGTGCAGCAGCAGCTTCTTGTCGCGGTCAGGATCCTGGGCGGCATAGCCTCCGCGGTCATAGGGCGCTATGCGCATGCCCAGGACATACGCCTCTCCGCCGCGGCATTCCACATAGCTGTCGCCAAAGCTCACCTGCCCGGCGCGCAGGCTTTTCACTTCCGGCCCGGTCAGGACGATGCCTGCCTCAAAAAATTCCAGGAACTCGTAATACTGCCTGGCTTTCCTGTTCTCTATGCGCGGTGTGTCGGCCATTGCCGCCTGCTCCTCACAAAATGGTCCCGCCCCGCAGTCCCGCGGGGGACGCCCAGGCAGCGCTACCTCTGCCGTGCGGTCTTCATTTCATTGACCATAGCGTAGATCTCGCTGACCGTCCATCCCCGCAGGCGGGCCTGCGCCCTCTTGGAAACGGCGCGTGGCGGACCTCCGGCCAACATCTCCTCCTCCAGCACGCTGCGCACTTCCCCATCCGAAGAGCGGAGCCTCTGTTCCGGCGGACCGATGACGATGGTCACCTCGCCCAGGATCTGGCTGAGATCAGGTAGATCTTCAAGACGGAAGCGGAGGAACTCTTCATGGGTCTTGGTGAGCTCGCGGGCGATGCAGGCCTCACGCGGGCCAAGCAAAGCCTGTGCGGCAGCCAGCGTTTCCTCCAGCCTGTCGCGGCGCTCAAAAAACACCAGGGTGCAGGAAAGCCGGGCATAGGGCTCCAGGGTCTTTTTCTGGTCCCCGCGCCCCCGAGGAAGAAAGCCGAAGAACACGAACGGCTGCGGCGCTATGCCGCTCCCCGCCAGTGCCGCCACAGGGGCGCATGGGCCGGGAACGACGGAAACGGGCAGGCCCGCTTCCCGGCAGGCGCGCACGATGCCATAGCCCGGATCAGCCAGCACGGGCATGCCGGCGTCGGAGATGAGGGCTATGCTCTTCCCCTGGCGCAGCCAGTCCAGGACCTCCGGCCCCCTGTCTTCTTCGTTATGGTCATGGAAGCTCACAAAACGCTGCACCCGCACGCCCCAGCGCGCACACGCCAGGCTTTCCCGGCGCGTATCTTCGGCAAGCACGATATCGGCCGCCTCAAGGCATCCCCGCGCGCGGGGCGAAAGGTCACCAGGGTTGCCAAGCGGTGTTGCGACCACCCACAGCGTCCCCGCCT
Source organism: uncultured Desulfovibrio sp. (assembly GCA_902783285.1). Taxonomy (GTDB): domain Bacteria; phylum Desulfobacterota; class Desulfovibrionia; order Desulfovibrionales; family Desulfovibrionaceae; genus Mailhella. The sequence goes on from CACZQM010000123.1 coordinate 3,050, forward strand.
TCTCCGCATCCAATGACATTCTGCATCAGCTCCGTTTCGTACTTCCCGCCGCGCACGGTGACGCAGGCAAGGTCAAAGCGGCATGGGCGGTCCCATGCGCCATGGGCATCCAGCCAGCCCTGTGCCGCCCTTTCCAGGCGCCTCTTCTTTTCCAGGCCCAGGGCTTCATACGGGCGCTGCATCCCGCCGGCAGCGCGGGTCTTCACTTCCACGAAGACGATGGTGCCGTGGTCGCGGGCCACGATGTCCAGCTCAAGATGCCCGCTGCGCCAGTTGCGGTCGAGGATCTTCCAGCCCCTGCGGACGAGCTCGGCGGCTGCGGCGTCCTCGCCCAGGTCCCCGGTGCGCTTTGCGGGGGGGACACTGCTTCCGGCAACCTTCCCCGGGGCGGGATTCAAAAAAGCCATCCCTGCCCGCTTTCCTTTTTATGATCCGCTTCGGGAAGCACGCCGTGGAAATCAAGCCTGTGCAGCGGACACGGACCGTACCGCCTCAGGGCTTCGCGGTGCTCCCTGGTGCCGTACCCCTTATGCTTTGCAAAGCCGTACTCCGGCCAGCGGGCATCCATCCGGTCCATCAGGCGGTCACGGAAGGTCTTGGCAAGGATCGAGGCCGCAGAGATGCAGGGGACAAGGGCATCGCCGTCCACGATGGCGTGCTGCTCCGGCACGGGCATGCCCAGCTTGCGGAAGTACGGGGCCGGTATGGCCTGCGTGCCATCCACCAGCACCAGGGCGGGATCCTTGGAACGGGCCCCCATGCGCATGCGCAGGGCGGCAAGGGCACGGGCCATGGCCATGAGCGAGGCCTGGAGTATGTTCAGCCGTGCGATCTCCCCCATCCAGGACAGGCCGATGCCCCATCCCAGGGCGAATTCCCGGATGTCGCCGGACAGGCGCTCCCGCTCTTCCGCGCTGAGAGCCTTGGAATCGTCCAGCCCCACCAGGTCGAACCCTTCGGTGAAGATCACCGCCCCTGCCACGACCGGGCCGGCAAAGCAGCCGCGCCCTGCCTCATCGACGCCCGCCGTGAGGACACCCTCTTCCCCGCGGGAGAACAGCGAACCCTGCACCTCGACGATGCGCTTTGACGAAGACCGGGGCATGGGCGTGCTCCTTTGCTGATTAACACAAAAGGCACGGCCTCCGCCATGCGGGGGCCGTGCACGGCGTTGCGCCGGAAGCGGCGCTGCAAGATCCTAGTAGCGGTTGCGGGGCTTGATGCGTGCAGCCTTGCCGCGCAGTCCGCGCAGGTAATACAGGCGGGAGCGGCGCACACGGCCTTCCGTGACCACTTCGACATGGTCGATGAAGGGGGAATGGTAGGGGATGATGCGCTCGACGCCGACGCCATCGGAGATCTTGCGCACGGTGAAGGTGGCGCCCGTGGTGCCGCGCTGGCAGCGGATGACGTTGCCCTGGAACATCTGGATGCGTTCCTTTTCACCTTCCACGATGCGCAGGTAGACCTTGACGGTGTCGCCCGGCTTGAAGGCCGGGATGTCCATGCGCATGTGTTCGCTTTCGATCTTCTTGATGATATCCATGGGGGATCTCTCCTTGAGGAAATGGTGTTTACCCCCTGTCGCCAAGCAGCCTGTCCAGGATGATGGCGGCGGCTGCACGCACAGGGAGATGGTTATAACCGTCCATCCAGCGCAGGGGCGGAAGGATGGCGTGGCATTGCTCCAACACCTCAGGCGCAATGCCGTGCCCGGTCCCCAACAAAAGGAGAACGGGCCTTTCCGCCAGCAGGCCTCGCACTTCATCGAAGGTCGAGGGCGGGCGGCGTTCCCGGTGTTTCTTGTCCAGGACAGGCTGGGCGCTCGTGCCGACCACAAGGGGCGGCATTCCGCAGTGTTCCGTCAGCGCATGGACTGCGTCTTGCAGAGAGCCTGCGGGCCTGACCAGTCGAAGCGCCTCGGCCCTGTCGGGGTTAGCCAGCAGGCCGGGGCCTTCCGTCCAATGGGAGAGCAGCGTTGCCAAGAGCCTGAGCTGATCCTTCAAAGGCGTGACCA
>CACZQM010000124.1 GCA_902783285.1 uncultured Desulfovibrio sp.
CCCCAGGATCCTCCGCCGGCCCCATGGGAGCGCCGGAGGGCGCGTCTTTGGCGGGGCCTTCACAACGGGCAGGGAGCACGGTAAGCTGTCGGTCGCGCAGCGCCGGCAAGGCGGCTGCAGCCATGGGCAGGAGGGACAGGAGCATGGACAGGTTCGTTTACATCCACGGATTCAACAGCGGGGCGGAAAGCCGCTCCGGCCGGTTGCTCGAGCAGCTTCTCCAGCAGCCGGTCATCCGCCCCCAATGCGACTATTCCCTGCCTTTTGCACAGTGCCTGGACGACATGCGGCGGCAGATATCCAGGCAGGTCAGCCCCAACGACCGTGTCTGCCTCATGGGTTCGTCGCTGGGAGGATTTTATGCGCTCCACCTGCGCGGCCCCGCCATCTGCCATGTGGTCGCGTGGAACCCCGTCATCTATCCCGCCGTGCAGCTGGAGCCGTTCACCGGCAGGAACTCGCGCTTCACCGACGGCGGGGAGTGGGAATTCACCCGCAGTGCCCTGCTGTCTTATGCCGGTGCGCCCGACCCTCGCCCCTGGCACAACAGCGTCTGGCAGGAGGATCAGGACAGGGATGGTGGCTCCGGCGGCAGGACGGCGGCGCAGTGCAGGGGGGCAGCGCCGCCCCCGCGCGACATCTTCCTGGGGACCCATGACGAGCTTTTGAGCTCGCCGCTGGCGCGTGCCTACTGGCAGGGCGCGGCAACGCTGCACGACATCGATGCCGGGCACAGCATCGCCGACTACAGCCATGCCGCAGACGTGCTCAAACGCGGATCCGTGCCGTGCCTTGAAGGATGGCGGCCAGGCGGAGCCTGAGCACGGCAGCCCGAAAGCACGCATCGCCATGCCTTGCGGCGCAGCCGGAGCTTTCTGCTCCGGCAAAATCGGCATTCCTTGCTTGACACGCCGTCCCCTGTCCTTCATAGTGCCAGCAACCGCCGGCATGTTGCCGGAACGATGTTTTAAGGAGTGAAGAAAAATGCTGCGCCGCCTTCTTTGCGCACTGCTGCTCCCAGCTGTGCTGTATTCGTCCGCCCTCGGGGCCGAAAAGATAACTGTCGCCAGCGACCCCACCTGGCCTCCGCTGGAATATCTTGACAACGATAAGAAAGTCATCGGCTACGATGTGGACATGATCACCGCCGTGGCCAGGGAAGCCGGCATGGAGGCTGAGGTGCACAACATCGCCTGGGACGGCATTTTTGCCGGCGTGGCCGCGGGCAACTACGATGTCGTCGCCTCGGGCGTGACCATAACCCCCGAACGCGAGAAGGCCTTCCTGTTCACCAAGCCCTATTATGACGTGCAGCAGATCGTCGTGCTCAAAAAAGGCGCTGCGGCCAAAGGCTTTGAAGATCTCAAAGGCAGGACCATGGGCGGGCAGATCGGCACCACGGGCATATTCGTGGCGCAAAAGTGCGGCGTCCCCATGGACCTCAAGGAATATGATGACGTGGGCCTTGCCATGCAGGACATGATCAACGGGCGCATCGATGCCGTGATCTGTGATTCCCCCGTGGCCCTGTACTACGCCAATAAGAAGGAAGGCTTCGCCGACAGCCTGGCCATAGGCTTCCGCACCGCAGCCACGGAATCCTTTGGCTTCGTCGTGCGCAAGGGGCGCCAGGACCTGGTGGACCGCCTCAACAAGGGCATCGACGCTGTGCGCGCCAAGGGGATCGAGGCCGAGCTCATCCGCAAATGGATGGGCGAATAGCTTCCGTCCCGGCCTGGTGATGTGATGCTTCAGGGCAGCCCGGGAACACCCGGGCCGCCGTTTCCTTTTAAACGCGGAGCCTGGGGCGCCGCCCTATGGAAGACAAGCATATGCAGGAAGAAAAGGATCCCCTGCCGGGAGCGCTGGCCCCGGACGGCAAGATCGAGATCCCCGCCGGCGGGCTGATGCTGCCGGGATCCCGCTCCGGCGGGCTGGTCAATGCCTGGTCGCTTTCCCTTTGCGGCGCAGTGGCGGCGCTTGCGGGACTATGCGCCTTCCGTCCCGATCCGTACCTGGACATACTGCGCTTCGTGCCGGAAGGCCTGCTCATCACCTTTGAAGTGACGCTGCTCTCCATCCTGTGCGCCATCCCCCTGGGGCTGCTCACCGGGCTGGGGCGCCTTTCCCGCTGCCGCGCCATCAACCTCATCGCCTCCACCTATGTGGAGGTCATACGCGGCATCCCGCTGCTGGTGCAGATCTTTTACATCTACTACGCCCTGGCCAAGTTCCTGCAAGTGAGCGGCCTCACTTCCGCCGTCATCGCCATCAGCTTCTGCTATGGCGCATACATGGGCGAGGTCTTCCGCGCCGGCATCATGGCCGTGCCCAGGGGGCAGGCCGAAGCTGCGCACTCCCTGGGCTTCAACCGCGTGCAGACCATGCTGCTCGTGGTGCTCCCGCAGGCGCTGCGCACCATCGTTCCCCCCGTAGGCAACGAGTGCATAGCCATGCTCAAGGACACCTCGCTCGTTTCCGTCATGGCCATGCCCGACCTCATGCAGCACGGGCGCAGCTTTGCCGCCAAAACGTATCTGTATTTCGAGACCTACACCACCATCGCGCTCATCTACCTCATCATCACGCTGCTGCTCTCCAAGGGCGTCAGCATACTGGAAGGCAGGCTGAACTATTATGACAAGAAAAAATAGCGCGGAGCCCATCATACGCATCGAGCATGTGTGGAAATACTTTGGCGCGACGGCTGCGCTGCAGGATGTGTCGCTCGATGTCTATCCCGGGGAAAAAGTGGTCATCATAGGTCCGTCGGGCTCAGGCAAGTCCACGCTGCTGCGCTCCATCAACCGCCTGGAGGAGATCAGCAGGGGCGTGATCACCGTGGACGGGATGGACATCTGCGACCCCAGGAACGACATCAACATGATCCGCCGCAACCTGGGCATGGTGTTCCAGCAGTTCAATCTCTTTCCTCACAAGACGGTGCTCCAGAACCTGACCATGGCGCCATGCAAGCTGCTCAAGACGCCCAGGAAAGAAGCCGAGGAGCGTGCTTTCCGCCTGCTGGAGCGCGTGGGCATACGCGACAAGGCCGATTCCTATCCGGCGCAGCTTTCCGGGGGGCAGCAGCAGCGCGTGGCCATTGCGCGCGCCCTGGCCATGCAGCCCGAACTGATGCTTTTTGACGAGCCTACGTCCGCCCTTGATCCGGAAATGGTGGGCGAGGTGCTGGACGTCATGGTCGGCCTGGCCCGGGATGGCATGACCATGATCTGCGTCACGCATGAGATGGGCTTTGCCCGCACCGTCGCCGACCGCGTGGTGTTCATGGACAAGGGGGTCATCCTCGAGGTGGGAACGCCCGGCCAGGTCTTTGAGGACCCGCATCATCCGCGCCTGCGCCAGTTTTTGAACCAGGTGCTGTAAGGGATCAGACGCAAGGAGGGACGTATGGGACCGTCAGGCATCATCCGCCGCTGCGTGCGGCTCGCTCTCCTGGGGATCGCAGCGCCGCTGCTGCTTTCCGTGCCGCCTGCGGCGGGCGCAGAGACGCTGCGCTACCTGCAGTACTGGTCCAGCTATGGGGATAAGATCACGCCTCCCGGGGACTACAAGGACCTGAGCTTCACGCTGTCGGGCGGGAACGTGTCAGTATCCATGGCCGGGAAAGATGACGTCCGTTCCAATTTCACAGGTCCTGCGCCCCGCGGCCTGCGGGAAGACCTGAGCGCCCTCGTCGCCCGGATGGATCTTTCGGGCTGGGACACCCCCATCAGCGAAAAGGCCAGCGACAGCATACCGTATGAAAAGAGGGACAGATACTGCCGCTGGAACATGGTGCTGGTATTCGAGCCCGGGGAAAAAGGGAAAAGCTCCAGGGAAGTGCGCCTTGCTGGCGCAGACCATGGCGTGAACAAAGGCCGTGTCGCCGTGGAAAACGCGCTTGCGGAGTTTTTCGCCTCGCGCCTCGCCCAGATGCAGGCATCGGTCCCGAGAAAGATCGGGAACGTGAGCTGGCAGGTCCCTTCGCCAAACGGCATGATGTATTATCATGCGTCCAGGCACGACAACGGCAGGGAAGAGGTGTCCCGCCACGGCGGCGGGAAAAAAAGAGGAGCCTATGTGCAGCCCGGCTTCCTGGACAGCCTGCAAAAGGAGATGCGGGGGTTCCCCGTGGATTCCTGGCATGGCTTCAAGGCGCCGGAGCTGGACAGCAACGCCCCCTCCTACATGTATCTTTTGCTTGAGTACGACACATCCCAGAACGTCTGGGTCCGCGGACATGCGGAGGCCGAAGGCGGGCTGCCGGCCGGCATGGCGGAGCTCGCGGCCCGGCTCAGCGCGCTCTGCGACAAGATCCTCGACGCCGGCGGAGGTCCGGTCCCGGCGCGCAGGGATGCGCTCAAAAGCTTCAGCTTCGGCGAGTCAGGCATGAGGATGGGGCGCTGGCCGGGCTATGAGATCTACCAGCGCATGGAGGAGAACGGCCCGGCCATGGTGCTGGAGCGCGAGATGGGGCAGGAGAAGGATGCCTGCCTGATGCAGGACGGGGAACTGAAGATGTTCGAGGCGCTGCTCGGAGAGCTTGGCATTGCCAAATGGAACGGCTTTTCCGGCAGTGACAGCCGCGTGCTCGATGGCACGACGTTTGGCCTGTATGTCCATTACTGGGACGGACGCAGCATCTCGGCGCACGGCTACATGCGCTTTCCCGGGGGATACCGCGACAGCATGCGGCGCATTTACGGATTCCTCGACGGCGTACTGGCGAAAAACGGCTTCCCGCGGCCGCGCTAGGGATCGCTGATGACGGGCATCGGCACGATCGTGAACGTTGCGGCCATCGCTGCAGGCGGGATGGCCGGGCTGGCCTTCGGGCGCATCCTTCCCGAAAGGGTGCGCCAGGGGCTGATGACCGCATGCGGACTGTGCGTGATGTTCATCGGCATGCAGGGAGCGCTTGCCAAGGCTTTGACCGTTGCGGACGGACGGATAGAGGTCCGGGGGGCGTTGATGTCGGTCGGATGCTTTGCCCTGGGCACGCTGATCGGTGAGATCTTCAATATCGAACGGGCCATCGAGCGCTTCGGAGGATGGCTGAAGGACAGGGCAGGCAGTTCCCGCGACGGTGGCTTCGTGAGCGCCTTCGTAACTTCCTCGCTGACGGTGAGCGTAGGAGCCATGGCCATCGTGGGATCCATCGCTGACGGGGCCATGGGCGATCCTTCCATCCTGTTCGTGAAGGCGATCCTGGACTTCCTCATCATCATGGTCATGGCGGCTGCGCTGGGCAAGGGATGCGTGTTCTCCGCCGTGCCGGTGGCTGCCATCCAGTTTCCCGTCACGCTCCTTGCCGGTGTTGCCGGAGCATCGATCACGCCTGCAGGCCTCGATAACCTCTCCCTCACCGGATCCATGATCATTTTTTGCGTCGGCGTGAACCTGGTTTGGGATGTGCGCATCCGCGTGGCCAATATGCTCCCCGTGCTGGTCGTGGCATTGCTCTGGCCTGCATGAAGCCAGCTGGCGCGGCCAGGAGCAGCAGGGCGGGCGTGGCCATGCCGGAAAGCAAAGCCGCATGCCTGAGGACGCGCTATGCCTTCCTGAACCTCATGTGGCTTTTCCGTTCTTCGGCGAGATAGGCGCCGGTGACGGAAGCCGGGTCTGCCATGATCTCTTCCGGCGTGCCCGAGGCGATGATCCTTCCGCCGTTTTCGCCCCCTGAGGGGCCGAGGTCTATGATGTGGTCCGAGGCCATGATCACGTCGGTGTTGTGTTCGATGACCACCACGGTCGCGCCCCTGTCCACAAGATGGTGCAGCACGGTGAGCAGCTTGCCGACTTCGTGCATGTGCAGGCCCGTCGTCGGCTCATCCAGGATGTACATGGTGTGCGGCAGGGACCGTTTGCCCAGCTCGCGCGATATCTTGATGCGCTGCGCTTCCCCGCCCGAAAGCGTGGTGGATGCCTGGCCCAGGCGGAGGTAGCCCAGCCCTACGTCTTCCAGCACGCCCAGCCTGCGTTCCAGCGACGGATAGCTGGAAAAGAAGTCCCGCGCCTCATGCACCGTAAGGTCGAGCACTTCGGCGATGTTCAGGTCCTTGTAGCGCACGTCCAGCGTTTCCTGGTTGAAGCGCCTGCCGTGGCAGACGTCGCAGGTGACGAAGATGTCCGGCAGGAAGTGCATCTCCACGCGGATCTGCCCGTCGCCCTTGCAGGTCTCGCAGCGTCCTCCGGGCACGTTGAAGCTGAAGCGGCTTGCCGTGTAGCCGCGCTTTTTCGCGTCGGGCGTCATGGCGTAGATCTTGCGTATCTCGTCGAAAATTTTTGTATATGTCGCAGGATTGGAGCGCGGGGTGCGGCCTATGGGCTCCTGGTCGATGGAAACGACGCGCTCGATCTGTTCCAGCCCTTCGACGCCCTTCATGGGGCCGGGCTGTTCGGTGCGGAGCCTGCAGTGCCGTGCCACGCGGCGGTAGAGCGTATCGATGACCAGCGAGCTTTTGCCGGAGCCCGAAACGCCCGTCACGGTGGTCAGCACGCCCAGGGGGATGGCGCAGGTTATGTCCTTGAGATTGTTGGTGGTCACGCCGTGCAGGGTGAGGAAGCCCTGCGCCTTGCGCCGCGTTTCAGGCATGGGGACCTTGAGGTCGCCGCGCAGGTAGCGCGCGGTGAGGGAACCGGCATCCTTGAGCAGGTCGGGCACGGGGCCGGCGAAAATGAGATCGCCTCCCTGGGCGCCGGATCCGGGGCCCATTTCCAGCACGGCGTCGGCCGCGAGTATGGTGGCTTCGTCATGTTCCACCACCAGCACGGTGTTGCCGCGCTGCTGCAGGCTGCGCAGGGTATGGATCAGGCGCTGGTTGTCGCGCGGATGCAGGCCGATGGAAGGTTCGTCCAGCACATAGGTCACTCCCACGAGCCCGGTGCCCAGCTGCGAGGCAAGGCGTATGCGCTGCGCCTCGCCGCCGGATAGCGTGACCATGGAGCGGCCCAGGGTGAGATATTCCAGCCCCACGTTGATCATGAAGCCCAGCCGGTGCGTGAGCTCCTTGATGAGGGGCTCCGCCACCAGGGCGAACCTCCCCGTAAAGCTGCGGGCTTGGAGCCATCCCAGGGCGCGGTCTATGGGGAGGCGGCAGAATTCCTCGATGTTCAGGCCGTCGACGCGCACGGAAAGCGCATCTTCGCGCAGGCGCGTGCCGTGGCATGTGGGGCATTCCACTTCGTAGCTGTAACGGCTGAGCATCTCGCTCCAGGCATCGCCGCGCTTCATGCGCTGCTCCAGCAGCCACATCACGCCCGGCCAGTGCGTGAGGGAAAGCCCCTCCCCGCCGTTGTCGCGGTTCAGCGCCGTGCCGCCCAGGTAGTTGCGCCGCAGGCTGCCCGTGCGCATGATGCCGCCCGGCTCGCCATTGAACAGGGCCTTGCGGGCCTTTTCGGGAAAGTCCCTGAGCGGCGTGTCCATGCTCACGCCCTGGCGCTCGCACAGGGCGGCCATGGCCTTGCCGTATTTCGCCATGAAATAGGGCGAGGAGAACGGCGCAAGCGCGCCCTGCCTGAGCGAGAGGCTTTCGTCTGGAACGATGAGCCCCTGGTCGAAGGCCAGCACCGTGCCGATGCCCAGGCATTGCGGGCAGGCTCCCTGAGGGCTGTTGAACGAAAACAGCTGCGGGGAAGGCGAAGGGGCGGTGAAGTGGCATCGGGGGCAGACGTTTTCGGTGGAGTAGACGGCATCCGGGCGCCCTTCCATGGCGACGACGGCACGTCCGCTCCCCCAGCGCAGGGCGAGCTCCAGGGAATCGGCCAGGCGCGTGCGCATGGTGGGGCGCACCACCAGGCGGTCCACCACCAGGTCGATGCTGTGCTTCTTGTTCTTGTCCAGCGCAGGGACCTCATCGATGTTCACGATCTGCGCCTCGCTGCCCAGCGTGGCCACGCGCACGCGCACAAAGCCTTCTGCCCTGAGCTTTTTCAGCCTTTCGGCATGCGTGCCTTTCTGCAGCTCGATGATGGGCGCCATGAGCATGATGCGCGCCCCTTCGGGATAGTTCATGATGTCCGCGATGATCTCGTCCTGGGCCCGGGCCTCGATGGGCGTGCCGCATTGCGGGCAATAGACCTTGCCCAGCCGTGCAAAGAAGACGCGCAGGAAATCATAGACCTCCGTCACCGTGCCCACGGTGGAGCGCGGGTTGTGCGCCGTGGTCTGCTGCTCGAGGGAAATGGCCGGCGAAAGCCCTTCGATCTTGTCCACCAGGGGCTTGTCCATCTTGGGCAGGAACATGCGTGCGTACGTGGAAAGCGATTCCACGTAGCGGCGCTGTCCTTCGGCATAGACGATGTCGAAGGCCAGCGTGGACTTGCCGGAGCCGGATGGGCCGCAGACCACCACGAGCTTGTCGCGGGGGATGTCCACGCTGATGTCCTTGAGGTTGTGCTGGCGCGCTCCGGCAATGCGGATGCAGGGGCAGGATACGGGGAGCTTGCGGAAAGGCATGGGTCATCCGTCGCTGCGCGGGCGCATCCTGCGTTTGAGCAGGCTGACGCGGCGCAGAACTTGTTCGTAGTAAGGGTCGTTTTCGGCTAGCGCAACAGGGCGCTCGCGGCGGCTGTTCATGCGCATGAGCAGCACGTCCAGCTTCTGCATCTGGCGCAGCGTTTCCGCACCGTCATCACAGCTTTCCAGAAGGTCGAGCAGGGAATTGATCTCCTTGCGGTCCGCGATCTCGGGCGGGACGTAGCCGGCGTTTTTCAGCACGGCATACGCCATGCGCAGTTCCTCGGGAACGGCGCTGTCATCGGCAAGGGCAAGGGGCTTGCCCTTGCCCGGCAGGTCGTCGAAGGCGCCTTCATCCTGCGCCTGGCGTATCAGGCGTTCGGCCCTGCCGGACAAGTAGTGGAGGAAATCTTCGGACATGGCAGCCTCATCCCTTGTGTACGTGAAAAGGGCGGGGTTTTCAACGCCCCGGCGGGGTGGCCGGGCTGCTTTTGCGCATGCGCAGGAGCTTTTCCGCCACATGGACGAGGGTCATGCCGCAGACGATGCCTCCTGCGATGGCTGATGCCAGGAAGAGGGTGTAGATGATCTGGTTGGTGAAGTCCATCCAGGCGCCGTCCACCGTGAAGCGCATGGAACGGTACAGCGATGCGCCCGGGACGAGCGGGATGGCCGCCGGCACGAGGAAGACCGTGGAAGGCGTTTTCCTGAGGCGGGCCAGGCATTCGGCATACAGCGTGAAGCTGACGGACGCCGCGAAGAAGCGCAGCACGTCTCCGGGATACCAGATCCCCAGGAGCAGGTACACCGCCCAGCCCAGCAGGCCGCCGAACCCAGCCGCCATCAGGCGCTGGACCGGCACGTTGAACAGCAGGGCAAAGCCGATGGAACCGGTGAAGGCCGTTGCCAGCTGCACGATGTTTGCTTCGGACATGTCTGTTTCCTAAAAAATGAGCGTGGGCAGGGCAAAGCCAAGGGCGATGAGCGCAGCCAGCAGGAAGGCGTTGCAGAAGCCGAGCAGGGCGGAGAGCGTGTCTCCGCTGAAAATGTCGCGGATGGAGTTGGTGAGCTGCATGCCCGGGATGAGCAGCATGATGTTGCCTATGCTGATCATCCCTGCGCTGTCGCCCAGCCCTGCGGCAACGGCCGTGTTGGCCAGCAGGCCGCCGCAGAAGGACCAGAACACCGCGGCCACCATGGGCGGAAGCTCGAGGAAGCGCGAAACATACTCCATGCATTTGAGGAAGATCCCTATCAGCGCGGAGGCCGCGGCATCCCGTGCCGTGCCGCCGAAAAACAGGGTGAACGAAAGGGAGATGAGGGCGTACACGGGGATCTTGGCGCGCTCGCTGAGCACAGGCGCCTGGCTGCAGATCCTGTCGAGTTCACGCTCCACGGTCTCGAACGTCGGCATGGACTGGCAGATCCGCCGGGAGAGGCTGTTCAGCCGCGTGAGGCGGTGGAGGTCGTACCGGGTGGACATGATGCGCCGCGTCTGCGTGACGGCGCCGAACACGGGGGAATAGACAGTCACCACGATGTTCGTGGTGATGACGAACACCTCCACGCGTTCTGCGCCGTAGGCTTTGCAGATGCGGCGTATGCTGTCTTCGACGCGGCTGATCTCGGCGCCGCTGCGGAGCATCTCTTCGCCGATGTTCAGGGCATTGAAGAGGAATTCGCGCGCGTAGTCGGTCGGGGAGGCATGCTGCGCAGCAGCTGTTTGCGTCAGGTAATAGGGGGCCATGGATGGGGACGCAGGGTTGACGTGGGCAAATGACGCCGGCAGGCTGGATGCTTGCCGGGAGGCAACAGCCTTATCCGCAACGGCCCCCGGCGTCAAGTGCTTCTGCCCCGTCCCGCCGGGCCGGCGGATTGACAGGACGTGGTGCGCGGGGCTAGGAAGAAGGCGCAGCCGTGGCGCACGCTGCGCCGGCTCGCAGAAAGAAGAAAACGAGGAGGACGTCATCATGTCCAACAACGATGGTCGCGTCAGCGTAGCGGCGCGCGATTCCATGGCGCGCCGCGCCGGCAGGAAAAATCTGCGCACCCTCATCCTGTGGACTGCCGCCATGGTGCTCGGCGCGGTGCTTGGCTGCTTGCAGATCCCGCAGGTCAATGAGTTCTTTGATTTTGTCGCCACGGTGTTCACGCGGCTGTTCCAGTTCGTCGCCGTGCCGGTCATCGCCCTGGCGGTGATGACGACCCTTGCATCCCTGGGGGCGCAGAAGGAGACGGGCAGGATCTTCGGCCACGCGGTGTTCTATACGCTGGCCACGACCATCGCCGCCGCCGCCGTCGCCCTGGTCCTCTTCGTCATCGTGGCTCCGGGCAACGTGCCCTCGGCTGGAGGGGCGGATGCCCTCCCCAAGAACCTGGGCAGCCTTTCCTACTACGGGCATTTCCTTTCCGTCGTGCCGAACAACATCCTCCAGCCCTTTGTCTCCGGCAACGTGCTGTCCATCCTGTTCATCGCCTCCGCAGCAGGTCTGGCGCTTGCCTTCATGCCTGCCTCGGAGAACAAGACCGCCCTGGTCCGCGTCATCAACGGCGCCCAGGAACTGCTCTTCACGCTCATCCGTGCCCTGCTCGCCGTGCTGCCCTTCGGCGTCATGGCCTTTACCGGCCAGCTGGCGGCCCAGATCGAGGCCGGTGTCGTCGTGGGGGCGCTGGGCAAGTACGTCACCGTGGTCATCGGCGGCAACCTCATACAGTTCTTCATCATCCTGCCGCTCTTCCTGCTGCTCCGCGGGCTCAATCCGCTGCGCATCGGCAAGGGCATGTTCCCGGCCCTGGCGGTGGCGCTCTTTTCCAAGAGTTCGGCAGGCACCCTTCCCGTGACTCTTGCCTCCGCCGAAGAAAACCTCAAGCTCGACCACCGCGTCACGCGCTTCGTCCTGCCCATCTGCACGACCATCAACATGAACGGATGCGCGGCCTTCATCCTTGTCACGTCGCTTTTCCTCATGCAGAACGCGGGCGTGGTCCTGACCGCGGGCACCATGGTCGTATGGCTGTTCGTGTCTGTGCTGGCCGCCGTGGGCAACGCCGGCGTGCCCATGGGCTGCTTCTTCCTCACGCTGTCCCTCATGTCCTCCATGAACGTGCCGGTGGACCTCATGGGCGTGATCCTGCCCATCTATGCCGTCATCGACATGATCGAGACCTGCGTCAACGTCTGGTCGGATTCCTGCGTGGCGTCCATGACGGACCATGATCTTCGCGGGAGCCTGCCGGAGCAGGCGGAAGGGGCCGCAGCATAGCAGCACCGGCCGGGCGGTTAGCCCGGCCGCGAAAACATTGCCGTTTTGAGCAAGGAGGCGCTTATGCCCGCAACGCGCAGGGAACATGATTTTCTGGGCGATCTGGACATACCGGCGGATGCCTACTACGGCATCCAGACGTGCCGGGCCGTGGAGAATTTCAGGATCTCCGGGATGACCATTTCCTCTTTCCCGCGGTTCATACAGGCCCTTGGCTATGTCAAGAAGGCGGCGGCCATGGCCAACATGCGCCTGGGCGTGCTGCCGGAAGACATCGGGAAGCATATCTGCCTGGCGTGCGACAGGGTGATCGCCGGCGAGTTCAACGACCAGTTCCCCGTGGACGTGTACCAGGGCGGAGCGGGGACTTCGTGCAACATGAACGCCAACGAGGTCATCGCCAACGTCGCCCTGGAGATGATGGGCAGGGCAAAGGGAGAATACCAGTTCTGCCACCCCAACAACCATGTCAACTGCTCCCAGTCCACCAACGACGTCTATCCCACGGCCATACGCATGGCGCTCTATGCCACGCTGACGGACTTCATGGAAGACATGGAATACCTGCGCGCAGGCTTTGCCGCCAAGGCGGAGGAATTCAGGAGCGTCCTCAAGATGGGGCGCACGCAGATGCAGGACGCCGTGCCCATGACCCTGGGCATGGAGTTTTCGGCCTGGTCCGTGACGATCGCCGAAGACATACGCCGCATCGGAGAAGGGCGCGCCCAGATAAGCGACGTCAACATGGGGGCCACGGCCATAGGCACGGGCATCAACACGCCTGAAGGGTACGCCCCGCTGGTGACGGAGATCCTGGCCAGGATCTCCGGGCTGCCCCTGGTCATGGCGGAAAACCTCGTGGAAGCGACCTTCGACGCCGGAGCCTACGTGCAGATTTCGGGGCTCCTCAAGCGCTTCGTGGTCAAGCTCTCCAAGATATGCAACGACCTGCGCCTGCTGTCTTCCGGCCCGTGCTGCGGGCTGAACGAGATCAACCTGCCGCCGCGCCAGCCCGGTTCCTCCATCATGCCCGGAAAGGTGAATCCGGTCATCCCCGAAGTGGTCAACCAGGTCTGCTTCGACGTCATCGGCCGTGACGTGACCATCTCCATGGCGGCGGAGGCCGGACAGCTGGAGCTCAACGCCATGGAGCCCGTCATCGCGTATTCGCTCTTTTCGTCCATCCGCCACCTGGGCAATGCCTGCCGCACGCTGCGCGACCTGTGCGTGGACGGCATCACGGCCAATGCCGACCACTGCATGCACATGATGAAGAACGCCATCGGCCTTGTCACCGCGCTCACGCCCTACATCGGCTATGAACGCGCCGCCATGATCGCCCGCGAAGCGAAGGACAACGGCATGTCCGTCTATGACCTGGTGGTGCAGATGGAGTTCATGACGCCGGAGGAGATGGACGAAGTGCTCAGTCCGGAACGCATGCTGCGCCCCGGCGAGGACAAGGAACTGCAGGAAAAGATCGCCAGGCGCTTCAGCAGGAAGGCAGGATAGCGGAGGCCGGGAGCCTTCCGCGGGACGGATGGCGGGGGGAGCCGCATGAAGTACAGGCTGCTGTGCGCCGATCTGGACGGCACGCTCCTGACGGGCAGGAAGGAGATCGGCGCCAAGACGCGGGAAGTCCTCCTGCGCAAGCAGGAGGAGGGGCTCGTCATCGCCCTCGCCTCGGGGCGCACCGTGCAGGGCATCCTGCCGGCAGCCGCGGAACTGCGCCTGGAAGCGCATGGGGGCTACGTGCTCGCCTTCAACGGCGGCAGGATCGTGGAATGTTCCACGGGCAGGGTCGTGCGCAGCGCGTGCATCCCCGACGGCGCGGCGGCAGGGCTCTTCCGCCTGGCGCACAGCCGCGGCTGCGACCTGATCACCTACGTGGGCGGCGATGTCGTCACCAGCGGCATGGACAACCCCTGGGTGCGCTACGAAGCGCAGTGCAACGGGCTCGCCATGCGGTGGTCTGCGGATTTCACCGAGTTCTCCGGGGTGCCGCTGAACAAGTGCCTGATGGCCGGGCCGCCGGAGACCATAGCCCTCCTGGAGGGAGAGGCTTCTGCTGCATTCGGCGCGGGCATGGAGTTCTACCGTTCAGAACCGTTCTTTCTGGAATGCGTGCCCCGCGGCGTGGACAAGGGGAACTCGCTGGCGCTCCTCGCGGAGGTCCTGGGCATCCCCGTCGCGGCGACGATCGCCTTTGGCGACGGCTTCAACGATATCTCCATGCTGCGGCGCGCCGGGCTCGGCGTCGCCATGGCCAACGCGCGTGAAGAGGTGCGCGCCGCCGCGGACCATGTGGCCGGATCCAACGAGGAGGACGGCATGGCGCTTGCCGTGGAGCATTTTTGCGTGTGAAGCCGTGGCTGCCTGCCGTGCCGGAAGCGGTGCGGCGAAGGATGCCGGCGGCGCTGTGTTTTTCCCGTGCGGATCAGCGCGGGGCGTTTATCCCCTCAAGGATGGCCTGGGCGGCCAGTTCGGCCGCCCTGCCCGTGCGCAGGGCGCAGGAATCGAACTGCTCCGGCGTGCCGTAGGGCATGTCCTTGTGCAGCACGCGGCAGCAGGCAGCCTTGTTCTGCGCCGTGAAGCGTTCGTGCAGCAGCCTGGCGAGCCTTGCGCATTCTTCCGGGGGCTCGCCCCGGTCACGCGTGCGCCCAAAGAAGCAGCCCAGCGCCATCTGGCCGCCCACCAGGGCGCCGCAGCAGCAACCGGCCCCGCCCATGCCGCGTCCGAAGGCGGATGCGACCTTGAGCATGTCCAGGGGGCAGGCTGCCCCGGCCTCTTCCAGAACGGCCTTGAGCACGGATTCCGCGCAGTTGAGCAGGTCGTTCCTGAAGCGGGCTTCGGCGGCTCTCCCCGCGCGCAGGGGGAAGGATCCATCCAG
>CACZQM010000125.1 GCA_902783285.1 uncultured Desulfovibrio sp.
ATGCAGCTGGCTGGTAAGGCTGTTCAGCGCATGGTCGAAATTGGCGCGGTCGCGGTCCATCTTGGTGATGGTGGCGATGGCAGGGAGGCCCGCCGCCTTCACGCTCTTCCACATGCGGCGCATCTGGGGGCGCACGCCGTCCACGGCGTCCACCACGAGGACGACGCCGTCCACGGCCGCAAGCATCCATTCCAGGTCGCCGGAGAAGTTGGCGTCACCGGGCATGTCCACCAGGCAATGGCGGTAGCCCTCCCAGTCAAAGGAGGCGAAGCCGGGCTGGATGGAGCCGCGGCGCTTGATCTCTTCGGGTTCGTAGTCCAGGGCGGTGTTGCCGCTTTCGACGGCGCCAAGGCGGCTGATGATGCCGGCCTGAAAAAGAAGCATTTCCGCAAGCGAGGTCTTGCCGCTGCCGCCCGTTCCAAGCAGGGCGTAGGTGCGTTGTTTCTCCAAAGCGATGGACATGCGAAACTCCGTAGTTAAATGGATTTGCCGTTTTTTTAGCGCAGGACGCCAGATGCCCGCCCAGGCGCCTTTTTCCCTATAAATGATGTATTCTAATAAAAAGGCATGCCGCTGTCTGTCAAGCGCAAACGGGAAATTTCGCCGCGGAAATCCCCATGCATGGAGAAGCTCACGGCATGGGGGAGTGACATCGCGCCCTCCCTGCGCTATCTTGGCATCGCTGCGGGCCGCTTTCGCGCCCGCCATGCCATCCGGAGTCCGTGAATGCCAGAACATATCCCAGATATCGCCATCGTCGGAGGGGGGCTGGCGGGTTGCGAATGCGCCCTGGCCCTGGCCCGGTCCGGCGTGCCATGCACGCTGTTCGAGCAGAAGCCGGAAGCTTTCTCCCCGGCGCATGCGAGCCCCCTGCTGGGCGAACTGGTCTGCTCCAATTCCTTCCGGTCTGATGACGCTTCGGGCTCGGGCGTGGGGCTGCTCAAGCAGGAGATGCGCCTGCTGGGCAGCGAGGTCATGCGCGCCGCACAGGCATGCGCCGTGCCCGCCGGCAAGGCCCTGGCCGTGGACCGCACCCTGTTCAGCGAGCAGCTGACGCGCCGCATCGGGGAGGAGCCCCTGGTGGCCCTCGTGCGCCGCCCCATCCGCTCGCTGGACGATGGGGCGCTTTCGGGGAAGACCGTCGTCATCGCCGCCGGTCCGCTGGCATCCGAAGAACTTTCGCAGTCGCTGGAAGAGGTCCTGTCCCGGGGCGGAACGAAGGCGCGGCTCTATTTCTACGACGCCATAGCGCCCATCGTTTCCGCCGATTCCATCGACATGGGCATCGCCTTCCGCGGCTCGCGCTACGGCAGGGACGCACCGCCATCTTCCGGAGCGGACCCCGTGCCCGGAGCGCCCGCCGTGCCGGCGGATCCGGAAGCCGGGGAAGGGGACTACCTCAACTGCCCCATGGACCGCCGGGAATACGAAGCGTTTTACCAGGCCCTGCTGGGTGCGGAGCGCGTGCCCGCGCATGGTTTTGAAACAGAAAAGCACTTTGAGGGCTGCATGCCCATAGAAGCCCTTGCCGACCGCGGCGAGCGCACCCTGGCCTTCGGCCCGCTCAAGCCCGTGGGCTTCACCGACCCGCGCACCGGCAGGCGCCCCTGGGCGCTGCTCCAGCTGCGCGCCGAAAACGCGGGGAGGACCGCCTTCAACCTGGTGGGATGCCAGACGAAGATGACGCATGCCGCCCAGGACAGGGTGTTCCGCCTGGTGCCGGGGCTGGCCAAGGCGGAATTCCTGCGCTACGGCAGCATGCACCGCAACACCTACGTCAATGCGCCGCTGTGCCTGAACGCCGACCTTTCGCTCAAAGCAAGGCCGGGGGTCTTTCTTGCAGGGCAGATCACAGGCGTGGAGGGCTATGTGGAGTCCGCCGCCTGCGGGCTCTGGCTGGGGCTGCTGCTCGCCGCCAGGGCGCACGGGCGCGAGCTGCCGCCGCCGCCGGCGACCACGGCGCTGGGCGCGCTGCTCGGGCACCTGCAGGCCCCCGCCAAGCACTTCACGCCCTCCAACGTGCATTTCGGCCTCATGCCCGCGCTGGAGGAGAACGTCAGGAAGAAAAGCCGCAAGGCGGCCATGGCCGAACGCGGGCAGCGCGACTTTGCCGCATGGCTGGCGCTTGCCTTCCCCGGCGGGGCATGCGCCCCC
>CACZQM010000126.1 GCA_902783285.1 uncultured Desulfovibrio sp.
AAGGATTGCAGCACCATGCCCCGTCAGTCATATCTGACAGAGCTGAACTTCATCAGCCTTTCCCAGTTATGGTGTGACTCCACGTAGCGGAAGGTCCCGGTCTTGGCCCGGATGACGAGGGAATGCGTCACGGCGCCCTTTCCGGAAAATTGGACTCCGCCCAGGAATCCGCCGCCGGAAATGCCCGTTGCGGCAAAAAAAGCGTCTTCCGACCGGATGATGGAATCCACGGTGAGTATTTCGTCAAGGCGCGTCCCTTCGGCTATCATGGCGTTGCGCTCTTCTTCCGACTGAGGATCGAAGCGGCCGAATATCTGCCCGCCCATGCCCTTGATGGCGCAAGCGGAGATCACGCCTTCGGGGGTGCCGCCGGTGCCCATCATCACATCGACATCAGAAGACCGGTCGACCGCCATGAGCGATCCGGCGACATCGCCGTCGCTGTGCAGCGTGATGCGGGCGCCCGTCTTCCTGATCTCCTCAACAAGCCCGCGATGCCGGGGCTTATCCAGGACGAACACCACTAGATCGTTGATATCCTTGCCCAGCGCACGTGCAACAGCAAGGAGGTTGTCAGCCACAGGAGCGTCGATATCCACGACATCCCGCGCTTCACGGCCCACGACGAGCTTTTTCATATAGTAGCTGGACCCGGGGCGGAACATATGGCCAGACGTGCACGCTCCGATGACGGCAATGGCATTGGGCCGGCCCAGGGCGAGCAGGTTTGTTCCTTCTATGGGATCGACCGCGATGTCGACGGCTGGTCCCGTCCCGTCTCCGACACATTCGCCATTATAGAGCATGGGAGCCTTGTCCTTGGCCCCTTCGCCAATGATTATCTTCCCCTTTATGCTCAGGGAATTGAACGACAGGCGCATGGCATCCACCGCTGCGCCGTCCCCCTCTTCCTTATTGCCTTTGCCTAGCCAGCGCGCCGCTGCAAGCGCCGCGCTTTCCGTGACGCGCAGCAGTTCAAAGCCAAGATTTTTTTCGGGTATCTGCATCTTTTCCCAGCCTTTGCAAAAATACCGATGAAAAAAGGAAGCACTTCAGAATCTTTAGCAGAAAAGCCTGGATTACTCAAGCACGGAACGGCGTGCAACGCAGGAAAAGAACAGCTTGGAACTGCTGCGGATCACAGTGATGACCCGGCGGTCAAAGCGCACCGGGACAGGCACCTGCCTGTCCTGTCCTGCAGCAGGATCGGGTATCAGGAAAAGCCGGCATCGGGCGGTGTCTTGTCCCAGCTGATCTTCCCCGCGCTTTTCTTCCTTTTTCTCAGCAGGACATAAAAGGCCCCGGTCCCGCCGTCTTCCTGCCTGGCCGAACAAAAGGCAAGCACCACCCTCTTGAGCGGCTCCTGCGTCATCCATTGCTGGACATGCATCTTCAGCACGGGGATGCCCGATGGGGAATTCAGCCCCCTGCCAGTGACGACGACGGCCACCCGCAGTCCCTTGAAGTATGCCCCGCGGAAAAATCCAAGCAGGTTCCAATATGCCTGGTCGGCATTCGATCCATGCAGGTCGATATGGGCTTCCGGGCTGAATTGCCTGGCTTTGAGCTGCTCCAGCAGCATGGGGTCGAGACCAAGGACATGACCTTCGGCATATTCATCGCGGCAGCAGACGGCAAATTCGAGCGGGCCTTCCATGGCATCCTGCATGGGGTTGGTCTGCCTGCCAGGCAGAGGCAACTCTCCTTTTGCCTCAAGGGGCACGTCACGGCCCCGGACATGGAGGGGCGTCGCCCCCTTCACAGCCATCATGAACTGCGCAAGCTCGTCCCCGGCCTCCGCTTCATCCTGGTCGGAAGCCACACCGCTCAGATCGACGCCCCTGCTCTCCGGCAGGATGGACGATGGCAGGCGGCCGCCATCCTTTCCCTGCGGGCCATCCACCTCGTTCTTGCCGGGCAGGACGCACCCTTCCGATGCCTTGCGGGCAAGGGCGACATTAAACTTTTCCTTTAGCTTTGTGCCCCCCTGCTCCTCTCCCCGCTCCTTGTCAAGGAAATCTTCCTGCCCATGGCGTTCCGCAACCTTTCCGTTTTTCGCCGATGCTGCAGCCTTCCGTCTGCCACCAGCTTTTCCATAGGCCTGCACACCATCCCCGAGCGCGTTCAAAAAAAGGTCAGAATCCTCATCGGGTGGATCCGGCCTCGCGCTGTGCATGGCATTGCTCTTCCTGGCTTTCCCGGCAGGGCGTGTCTGGGGGAATCGTCTTATGTCCAGCTGCGCAAAAGGATTGTCTTTGTCCTTGCTCATGGTGGTCGCCTCTGTTCAGCGGCTGCATCCGGCGATGCAGGTTGCCAGCAGGTTCTAATTCCCGATCTTTTCGATGGAAAGATAGGAATTGGTGAAGACGCAGATATCGGAGGCGATCTTCATGGCCTCCACCACGATCTCTTCCGCGCCCATCTCCGTATGGGTGAGCAGTGCCCTGGCGGCAGCCAGTGCATACGGTCCGCCTGATCCGATGGCGGCGACGCCATCGTCGGGTTCCACCACGTCCCCGTTGCCCGTAAGGATCAGGGTGCGCTCTGCGTCGGCAACAAGAAGGAGGGCCTCCAGCTTGCGAAGGTATTTGTCCTGCCGCCAATCCTTAGCCAGCTCGACAGCAGATCGCAGCAGATTGCCGCTGAACTCTTCGAGCTTGGCTTCAAAGCGTTCAAAAAGCGTGAAGGCGTCCGCGGTCGCGCCTGCAAAGCCTGCGATGACCTTGCCATGGTAAAGCCTGCGCACTTTTTTGGCGGAATGTTTCATCACCATGCTCTGCCCGATGGTCACCTGCCCGTCCCCGCCCAGCGCGACGCAGAGATCCCGGCGGACGGCCAGTATCGTCGTGCCCTGTATGTTCATGGCTTCTCCCTGCTGATCTTCTTCAGCATTTTGGAATGTTCCTCATATCTTTTGTCAAATTCTTTGATGGCCATGCTGTCCCCGGGCGTCTTGGCCAAGGCGCGGGCCTTCCCCAGATGATTTTTTGCCTTGCGCAGGTCTCCGGAATAAAGCGACGCATAAGCAAGATGGATGAATCCTGCAAAGGATCTGCCGCTCACTCCTAGCGACTTGCCATAGCAGAAATGCACTTCGCTGTCTTTAGGGACGAAGCGCAGGACTTCCTGGAAGTGTTTCTGCGCGGCAGCGGCGCTGCCTGTGTCGTCGAGCGCCCGCGCATAAAAAAATCTTGCGTAGTAATCGCGTGGCGAACGATCGATCACGCGTTCAAGATGGCGCAGTGCAGCATGGATGTCGCCCTTATGGTATTCGAAGATCCCCGCCTCTCTTAAAATCAGCAGGTCATCCGGCGAAGAAGCCAGTGCCTGCCTGAAAAGACCTTCAGCCTCCCGGATATTGTTCTGGCGAGCAGCTACTATGCCCTTGCCCATGCTGCGCAGGGGGTCGGCAAGCTTTTTCTGCAAAAAATACTGCCGCGCCACGCCCGGACTTGCATGCCTGGCCATGAGCAAGGCCTGGATCCTCAAAAAATCCCTGTCATCGTCCCTGCGCTTCAAGACATCGGAAGGAAAAGAGGGGAGGCTGGCCCTTATGCCGGCCAGCCGCGTTTCCAGGTCAGGATGGGTCGTCAGATAAGACGGGAACGCCGAGCTGCGGTTCCAATCCATCTTCTTCAAGGTCTCAAAGGCGCCCAGCATCCCCCTGGGATTGTATCCGCAACGGACAAGATATTGCAGGCCCACACGGTCTGCCTCGTCTTCGTCGATGCGGCTGTACTTGAGCATGGCGCTCGTTCCGGCAGCCAGGGATCCCACCATGGCCGCACCGCCAGCGTTTCCTCCGCCTGCTACGCCCGCAGCTATGCCTGCCAGGACCCCCAGCAGGGAAGCGGCTGTTATGGTGCGTCCGCGCTCGACTTGTTTCGCTATGTGCTGCTGGGTGATATGCGCCACTTCGTGGCAGAGGACCGCCGCCAGTTCCGCTTCATGCTCCATGCCCATGATGAGCCCCGAAAAGACAAAGACAAAGCCACCGGGAGAGGCAAAGGCGTTGAGGATGTCATTCTGGATGACGCTTGCGGAAAAGGCGTAAGGCTGGGGCGGCAGCTTCCCTATGATCTTGCTGACCAGTCTCTGGACATAATCCTTGATCTCAGGATCTTCGATCACGGGCATGGAGGACCTGATCATGGCATCGAACTCCCTGCCCATCTCCATTTCTTCTTTAAGGCCGAACTCTCCGAAAAGGAATGCCTGAGCCTGGACAGGAAACAGCAATGAACACAGGATGCAGAATACGGCTGCAAGACGTGCTGCCATGGCGCCCCACCTCCAGCGTCAGGTTATGTCCCAAACAGCGCCGCCGGGAGTATCGCGCACTTCGACACCCATCTCTGCCAGCCGGCTCCGCACAAGATCTGCAGCGGCATAATCCTTGGCGGCACGTGCCCTGACGCGTTCATCCATCAGTTCACCTATCTTGGCCACGTCGATGCCCCTGCGCTTCGCGCGGACTTCGCGCAGTTCCAGCAGGAATTGCTGCGGAGGCTGGCAAAACACACCCAGGATGCCGGCCCATGCCCTGGCAAGATCCAAAAAGCTGCCCAGCAGATCCCTGCAGCCTTCCTTGCTTTTTTCAGCCTTGTCTTCAAGCAGCCGGTTGACAAGGCGCACCGTGCCGAACACGCATCCAAGGGCGCCTGCCGTGTTCAGATCGTCATCCATTGCTGCAAAGAACCCCTTCCTGAGGCTGTCGAATTCCTCTGTCCAGGCAGGGGCAATGCCCCCGGGCTTCCACTTGGGCCGGCTCAAAGCCAGTTCTGCATCCCTGAGTGTTTCGTAGATCCTCTTCAGCCCCTTTTCGTTGTCGTCAAGCACGTCAAAGCTGAAGTCTATCGGTCCGCGGTATTGCTTGCTGAGCAGGAAGTACCGCAATGTCTCCGGCTGGCAATGTTCGAGTATGTCTCGGATAGTCTTAAAATTATTCAGCGACTTTGACATCTTTTCGGAATTGATCTGCACGAAGCCGTTATGCATCCAAAAACGGGCGAATTCCTTGCCCGTAGCGGCTTCGCTCTGGGCTATCTCATTCTCGTGATGGGGGAAAACAAGATCCTGCCCTCCTCCATGGATGTCCAGCGGCAGGCAGAGGTTTTTCCTGGACATGGCAGAACATTCCAGATGCCACCCCGGCCGCCCCTTTCCCCAGGGGCTTTCCCAGTATGGTTCCCCGGGCTTGGCGGCTTTCCACAGGGCAAAGTCAAGGGGATCTTCCTTGGCTTCTCCTACGGCGATGCGGGCGCCAGCGCGCAGCTCATCGACATCCCTGCCAGACAGCTTCCCGTATTCCTTGAAGGAACGCACTCTGAAATACACATCGCCGCCCTCTACGGCATAGGCATGCCCCTGATCGATAAGGGAGCGGATCATCTCCTGCATTTCACCGATGTAAGCGGTAGCCCTCGGTTCAATGTCCGGCCGCAGGACATTGAGCTTGTCCATGTCTTCGTGGAAAGCATCGATGTACGTCTGGGCAATGTCCTCGCAAGTCTTGCCTTCCCTGTTCGCCCTGGCGATGATCTTGTCGTCTACATCAGTGAAATTCCTGACAAAGGTCACTTCCAGTCCCCGGTAGCGCAGGTAGCGCACAAGCACGTCGAACACGACGGCCGAGCGGGCATGGCCGATATGGCTCAGGTCGTATGCCGTTATGCCGCAGGCGTAAATGCCGGCTTTGCCAGGTGTAAGGGGGACAAATTCTTCCTTCCTGCGGGTCATCGTATTGTACAGCTGCATCCCAGTCGTTCCTTCGCGGTCCCGGCATGATGAAAAACGTCATGCCGCGGGGAGAATGTTGTGCGCTATGCGGGCGCGGCGCCTACGACGCAAGCTCCGCAGCCCTCCGGATCCTCTTGAGGCTTTCTTCCTTTCCGAGCCCGGCCATGATGTCATGGACCGACGGCCCGCCTGCCAGGCCTATGAGCGCGGATCGCAAGGGAGGACCTACCTGCTTGAATTTCAAGCTGTTCTTTTCGACATAGTCATGAAGGAGCGCATCCAGGGCTTCCGCAGAAAACACGGGCATGGCGCTTATGAGCCCGTGGAGCCGCGAAAGCTGCTGCCTTCCGTCATCGTTCAGCGCTTTCTTGGCCTTGTCTTCGATGACGATCTCATCGGCGCTTTTAAAATAAACCGTGAGCGCCTGCGCCAGCATGGCTATGTCCGTTGACCTTTCCACGTACATGGGAAGGAGGCTCTTGATCTTTTCCTGATCGACATCATAGCCCAGTTCTGCAAGGAAGGGCCTGGTCATGGCGGCCAATTCATCAAGCGGCATCGCCCTCAGGTAATGCGCATTGAGCCATTTGAGCTTGTCGGGATCGAAGGCCGCCGGGGAAGAATTGAGATTCGTGCCATCGAAAAGCTGTATGAGCTCAGGCAGGGAGAATATTTCCTGGTCACCATGCGACCAGCCAAGGCGGACGAGATAATTCACCAGTGCCTGCGGGATCAGTCCGTCTTTCTGATACTCGACGACGGCCCTCGCCCCATGCCTTTTGGAAAGCTTCTGGTGGTCCGGCCCGCAGATCATGGGCACATGACCGAACGTCGGGATGTCAAAACCCAGGGCCTGGTACAAAAGGATCTGCTTGGGCGTGTTGGATACGTGGTCGTCGCCGCGGAAGACGTGCGTGACGCCCATTTCATGGTCGTCGACGACCACGGCCAGGTTATAGGTGGGCATCCCATCAGTGCGGCGCAGGACCATGTCGTCCAGTTCCGACACATCGACCGAGATCGGCCCCTTGACCATGTCATCGAACGATATGCGCCCGTCATCGGGCACGCGAAGGCGCACCACGCGCCCTGGCCCGGCTTTGAGTCCTCTGTCGCGGCATTTTCCGTTGTAGCGTGGTTTTTCGCCCTTGGCCCTCGCCACCTCACGCATGGCTTCGACTTCCTCAGGCGTGCAGTCGCACCAGTAGGCATGTCCTGTTTCCAGCAGCTGGTCGATATAGGCATTGTACACGTCAAGGCGCCTGCTCTGATAAAAGATCTCTCCGTCCCAATCCAATCCGAGCCACTTCATGGAGGCGAGGATGGAATCGGTGTATTCCTGCCGGGAACGGGTGGCATCGGTATCTTCGATGCGCAGGCGGAACTCCCCGCCGAAATGCCTTGCCAAAAGCCAGTTGAAAATGGCGGTGCGCCCGCCGCCGATATGCAGATGCCCCGTGGGGCTTGGTGGAAACCTCGTTATGACTTTCATGGATGACCCGCAATGTGTTAAAAGTTACGAAACGTTGCTTATAAAAGCACTATCGTTCAGTATAATCAGCTCACGCCTTGATGACAAGACGGAACTTTTTAAGGAATCCTGCAGGATGGTAGGTCTCTTTCGCCTGACGCAGCCCGAGTTCTCCCATATCCTGCTCGCGGTTGAGCCAGCGCACACCCTGCGCGGAATGATTGGCGAAGGAATGATTGATGGCCTGGTAGCCCCCCCTGAGTTCAGTGCGCGCCTTTTCAAAATGCACGATCATCATGTCGCCGATTTTTTCGCCGACAGAAAACGCCCCTATGGAACCGCCGACATAGAGCGCGCCGCCGCACAGCCCGGGGATCTTGTCCATGCTGCCGATGACGCGGAATATCGCCTCGTTTTCGGCACGCAGCGAAGGGCTGTTCTCACAATCCTTCCACTGGCACCATTCTTCCTGGAGCCTTAAAATATCCTCGATGACGTTGGGATGGCGCTCATCGCCGATCATCCGGTAATCTTCGCCATATGCCTTATGGAACGCATTGACATGGTTTTTTTTCTTATGGAACTTCGCCCCGGGCAGCAGGGCAAGTTCCTCCCTGTCATACAGGTATTCCCATTGGTCGCGGTCTTCTTCGGAGACAGCCCTGCTCCCCAGCCTTGCCAAGAGGATGTCCTTCAATTCTCCGGGGACCCGTACGAGACTCAGCGCTCCCTGCAACTCAGGCTCGTCTTCCCAGCGCGCGTCCTCCCAGTCGCCGACAGGCCCCCATATCCTCAGCTCAGGCTTGGTCTGGCATATCCAGCACAGGTCCCTGCGGAAAGAAATCCCGATGCCGTAATGCTCGGCCCAGCCCCAGAGATTGGCAAAGGAGACGTCGGCGGTGATGCGGGCGCTTTTCCTCAGGTAGTGATCGTAATCAGCGAACAAGTCGAGCGAGAGAGGCACATAGCCTTTGGGCAGCATGGCAAACCTCAGTATGTAGTATCAGCGGGCACGCTGCGCATGAAGGGCAAACGCCGCCCAGTCCCAGCGGAAAAAGATCCAGGTGATGATCGATGTCTGAATGATCATGGACAGGAGCATCGCCATGTACACGCCGTAGGCATCCCCATACAGGAAATGTGAAAGCACCCAGGCCAGCGGCAGGCGGATGATCCAGAATCCGATCACATTGACCAGGAGGGAATAGACCGTTGCACCCGAACCGTTCATCACACCGTGGAGCACAAGCCCCGACACGGTAAAGGGCACGGCCAGGACATTGAAGAAAAGATAATGCCGTATCTGCAGTTGTACAGTCTGCTCCTGTGAAAAAATCCGGGCGATGTCACCAATGAAGGGCCACATCAAACCTGCCACTGCGCTCATGGTGAACGCAGAAAGCAAAAACAGGGCCGTTCCGGTGTGCCGTGCGGCATCTTTGTCCCCAGCGCCGAGGTAATTGCCCACGAGGATGGATGCCGTCACCATGAATGCCGTGGCAGGCATGTAGAGGATGGCCTCTATCCTGTTTCCCGCGGTGAACCCGGCGAGCGATTCCACACCGTTGGGAAGAGAGGCCGTTATGGCGAACAAGACCAGGTAGCCGGCCTGCCACATGAGTCCGTTGCAGCATGCCGGCAATGCGACCTTGCACAAATACCTTGCGGCGCAGCGCATCCATCGCCTGTCCGGGACAAGATCCCGGGGCAGCAGCCCGCCGCGCTTGAGCACGGCCACGGTCAGCATCCCGCTGGCCGCGTTTGCCGCTACTGTGCTCCAGATGACGCCTTTGAGCCCAAAAGCAGGAAACCCCAGAACCCCCATGCCAAAGCATATGTCGCCTGCCAGGTTGATGATGCAGGACAAAAGCATGGCAATGAGCGGCGCCATGACTTGCCTTGCCGCCTTGAAAAGCGTGCTGCCCACCTGCATGACATAAAAAAAGGGGAGCCCGGCAAGCATGACGCGCAGCATATAGCCGGCCTCTGCCTGCAGCGCCGGCGGGGTTTGGAGCAACACCAGCACAGGGTCGGCAACGGCATAGACCATGCACGAAAGGAATGTCGCCAGGGTCGCGCATGCAAGAAGGACGAAAGCAGCAAAACGCCGTGCGCGCTGCCATCGTCCGGCGCCTATGGACTGGCTCACCGAGGCCATCCCTCCGGCACCGAGCGCTCCGGCAAAGATCATGAGGAAAAGCTGAACCTGAAAGACCATTCCCACCGAGGCCTGGGCACCAGGCGATATCTGGCCGGCCACCCATGTATCCGTAAGGTTGATCACTATCGTGCACAGCAGCATGAGCATCTGGGGCCATACAAGGCCCCAGATGACACTAAGCTGCACATCGCTCAGGCGTGAAAGGAAGGAGGGGATGGCACGGTACATTGCAACCTGCCTGCGCAGGCAGAGGATGAGCCGCGCAAGGGATCGATGGAGGGGGAAAGAGCCGCCCGGGGAAAACGCTCAAAACGCAAGCGTCGAGCACAGATCGTCCAGCGTTTCCCTGCGGCGGATCAGCCTTGCGTTCCCGTCTTCGCCGATCAGCACTTCTGCGGGACGCAGGCGGCTGTTGTAGCACGAAGCCATGACCCAGCCATAAGCGCCGGCGTCGAGCATGGCGATCACGTCTCCCTGCTCGATCAGGGGCAGCATCCTGTTCCTGGCCAGGATGTCGCCCGATTCACAAATATCGCCAACAATGGTCTGTTCGGCGCAACTGCCGGCGGGACGCCCGTTATCGCGGTAGATCTCCACGTCATGGAAGGCATCGTACAGCATGGGCCGGGCAAGGACATTGAAGCCTATGTCCGTCCCTGCAAACAAATGCATGCCGTTGCTCTTGGTGGCGAGCACTGTGCCCAGGACGAGCCCGCATTCCGCGACGACATAGCGGCCCGGCTCGACGAAAAAGCGCCCGGAATATCCGTGTTCCTGCGCCCATGCGCTTATCCTGGCATGCAGCGCCATACCCAGCGAGGCGATGTCCAGGCGCTCCTCCCCCTCATACTTGTGGTAGGGGATGCCAAAGCCGCCGCCGAAATCGATGACCTCAAGGGGCGCTCCCAGGGCCAGGAGCCTTTCCGCAAGGTCCAGCAAAACATCCATGGCGGAGACATAGGGGGCGGCTTCCATGAACAGGGAGCCGATGTGCTGGTTGATGCCTGCCAGCCGTAAATGATGACGGCGCACGAGCGCCAGGACATCATCCAGTTTGTCCATGTCAATGCCGAATTTCGTTTTCTTCCCGCCCGTGACGACCTTGTCGCTGTGCCCTGCCCCGATGCCCGGATTGAAGCGCACCATCACTTTCCCTCCGGGCACGTTCTCGCCGAAAAGATCCAGCTGCGACAGGGAATCGACGCTGACCAGGCATCCTTGCCGCGCGGCATCTGTCAACTCTCCGGCAGATACGTTGTTGCAGACATAGGTTATTTCTTCCGGCATATACCCGGCCTTGCGGTTCAGGAAAAGCTCGCCGGGGCTCATGGCGTCCACGACGCATCCTTCGGAACGTATGATGCTCAGGAGGCTCGGATTGGTATTGGCCTTGGCAGAATAATTGACGAAAAAACCCGGAAAGGAAGAAAGCCCGACGAGATCGCGGCAGCGCCGGCGCAAGATCGCTTCATTATAGACATACAGGGGGGATCCGAAACGCCTGACCAATGCGCGCGGGTCTTCTTTTCCGTAAAAGCCCATGCGATCCGTGTATTCCGAACGAACATTACCCATGCGAGCCAACCTTGCCGAGTTTTCGTATGCCATGCAAAGAAAGACCGGATATCATTCCGGAGAAAACCGTGAAAAAAAAGCCTGCCCTGCTTGTTCCGCAGGGCAGGCAAGGCATTACTTCTTGTATTTGTCGAGGGCTGCGGCAAGCCTGGTCTTGCCTTCCAGCTTCTGCTTCTTCAGCATCTTGACCTCCCGTTCTTCTGCAGGGGTCAGATAGGCCTTGCCGTCATACTTGGCAAGCTGCTTTTCATACAGCATATGCTCTTCCCAGAGGGCTTTCAATTCGGGATCGGTCTCACCATACTGTTCAACGATCTTGATGTCACGTTCTTCCATTTTTGACTCCATTTACAGGTGATTATAACTCCGCTGCATGAGCAGGCGGCATTACTTGTCAAGCAGATATCCTCTGCCCCAGCTGCAGCATGGTCTGTACGACCACGCCGTTGAACAGCTGCAGGACCACGAGAAGGGCTACCGGCGTCAGATCCAGCCCGTTGAAAACGAGGAAGGGGAAGCGTGAGCGGAGCCGGTAGAAAACGGGCTCCGTCAACGCACTGATCGCCCTTACGAAGCCGTTGTAGGGGTTGGGATTGCACCAAGACATGAAAGCGGAAACGATGATGACAAAGGAATAGGCGTTGATGGCAAAGCTGAACAGCCCTGCGACCGTGATGAGAAGATTGGAAAGGATCAGCACAACGCCTCCGGTAACTTGCTGGGATCAGTTTTGCTTGTTTATGCTCAGGATGCAAGCAAAAAATCATGCTTCCCCAAAAAATCATCAGGTATCCCGGCAGGGATCTTATTCCTGTACGCTACCGGGAATGCTTCAATTTTTCTATCTCCTCACGGATGATCCTGGCCGCGGCATCGGCGGCAGACTGCATGCTGCTCTCTTCGAGTCCGTCCATCCGGCTTTCGAGCTTCTCCACGCGCGTGACGGCTTCTTCAAGCGAAGCTGACGAATGTTCAGGAAGCATGGCCGCATCACCGGGATGCGCCTGCTTCAGTGCCGGGTTGGCAGCATGGATGAAAACGACTTCGGATGAGTAGTCAGAAAGGGCGATGCGCTGGCGCAGCTTGCTGACTTCGGCGCACAGGGCCATGATCGTCTTTTCCGCGGCTTCAAGGCGCTGTTCCAGGGTCGGAGCTATGTCCCCTTCAAGGGGAGCCTCCCGGACGGCGGACATTTCCCCGCCTGTTCCTCCTGCATTTTGCAAAAGGGCGACCGCCGCCACCCCTTCAGCTTCTGCTCCAGGCGCGGAGGCGCCGTCCTTCTGCTGGCAGCCCAGTGCGCATGCAGCAGGATCCCCCTCTTCCCCGGGACCGGGAGACAGCTGGCCGGCAGCACCTGCGCCTTCATCCTTTTCAGGACCGGCGGCGGGGAGGGCATCCTGCCCCGGCTCATCTGCAGCGGGCGCATCGGCATCAGCCCCCGCGCCCCTGCCGCCGGAACCGCAGCCATGGACCGCCGGCAGATCCTGTGCGCCGGAAACAAACACCGCGCTCCCCATGCAGTCAGTGAGCGGCACGCCTTCGCCCTCTGCAGGCGCAGCGTATGCACCGGCTCCGGGGACTCGCGGTCCCAGTTCTATGATCTCCGTCAAATCGATGATCACGTGATCGGGATCATGCAACGAATCATCCATCGAACTGTCCCTATGCGTTCGTGCCTGACTGCGGCGAGCTTACGTAACCCATTTCCTTCCAGCACGCAAAAAGCCCCCCTGCGGGGGGCTTGCAAAAACACGTCGGCTTACTTTTGGCGCGGATGGCAGGCTGAACCTGCGCAGCCGGTCAGGGAAAGCTTTTTCTCAGGCCTGTTCTTGGCGACTCCGTCATGGCAACCCAGGCAGGATGTGGCCACGTGGCCGGGCCCCTGCACGATGCTCCTGTCGTGCACGACCTTGAAATAGCTGCGCCTTGCCAGCTTGTCCTTGGCATTGTGGCATCCGGCCGTTCCGCAATGGAACCTGGGCGTTATGCCAGCGACCTTGTGATGGCAGACAGCGCACTGCGACTTGGAATCGACCGCCAGGGGAGGAAAATGATGAGGCTTGCCCGCATGGCATGCCGAACAGTCAGAAGTCGTATGGACAGTATGGTCAAAAAGGACGGGCTTGTCCGTCAATTCCAAAGCAATGGGACCTGCGGGGATATTTGCAGGCTTTGCAGCGTTTGCCGGGATCACCAGCAAAAAGGAAAGCATTGCCGTACAGCCCAGCGTAAGCAACGTCTTCATAAAAATGACCTCCTCCTCAAAACCGAACGGTGCCAACAGCGGCTGACCCATAAGATGCAGACAGCATAGTTCGAAACAACGGTTGATGTCAAGATGGTGAAAAAGTTAGTGCGGCTTGTAACATGCGGTCAAGACGCCGGATCCTTCATCCCGGTCCAAACACGCCGACCTACCGGGATCTCCTGTTCAGATAGGGGGAATTATACGTTTTGACCTTGGCTTCAGCACCAAGCTGGGCGATGAACGTCTGGAACATGGTCAGCGCGCGCTCTTCCGCAAGGCTTGCCGTGATGGCGGGCTCAGCCTTTTTCCAGTCTTCGTCGCCCGGCGCTTCGATGCTGCTCAGGCGGGCCAGTGCAGCCCCGTCTGTGACGGCAAAGGGCTTGTCCATCCAGGTTTCCGCTGTTTCGGGAAGGTCAAACGCCGCAAGCCCCAGCGCAGGATCAGTGGAAAGCCCGGGAATGAAGCCGTTTCGCCCGAAGGGTTCGGATGTCCTGACCTCGAAGGCGCCTTCCGCCGGCTTGCCTCCGGAAAATCCCGCCCTCGCCTGTGCCGCCGCCTCCAAGGCGAGCTCACGGGCTTTCTGCAGGGCAAGCTGCGAAGATATCTCCCCGCGCACCTCGTCAAGGGGCTTGACTGCCTGCGGGCTGCTTTCGACCACTTTGACCACCAGGAGCGTTGCCCCAGCAGGTATGGCGCTGTCCAGCACCGTGCCGGGTGAAGCCAGCATGATCGTCTGGGCGTCGCTCTCACGGATGCCCAGCTTTCCAGGCAGCTCCTCCTGGGACAGCTTGCCGCTCGCTTCCGCCTTCACGGCAGCAGATCCGGACGCATGGGCCGCCTCGGCGAGGCTTTTGCCGCCGAGGGCCTGGGCAAGCACGGCGTCTGCCTTCTCTTCCAGGGTCTTGCCTGCAGCTTCGGAAGCGAGCGTCTGCTTAAGCTTGTCCTTGACTTCCTCGAAGGGATGGACCTTTGCATCCTGATGCTCTTCCTTCTTGATGAGGTGGAAGCCGAACTGCGTCCTCACAGGGGAGGAAAGCTCCCCGTCGCCGAGGGCAAAGGCCGCCTTGGAAAATTCAGGGACCATCTGTTCCCTGGCAAACCATCCCAGGTCGCCGCCCTGGGCAGCCGTGCCGTCCTGGCCGGAAGCCTTGGCGACCTCAGCAAAGTCTTCCCCGCCCCGGATGCGTTCTTCCAGGGCCTTGATCTCGGCCTCCGCCTTGGCAACGTCTTTCTCGCCGGCGTTGGGTGCGACCCGGATAAGGATATGGCGGGCATGGATCTTTTCGGAATCCGTGAACTGGGTTATGCGCTGATCGTACGCCGCCTTGGCCTCGTCGTCAGAAACGGATGAAGGTTCGCCCATGACGGAGGGATCGAGCCGGACATACTCCACGCTGACCTTGGCCGGCACGGTGAATCTTGAGGAATCCTTTTCATACGCCTTGGCGATCTCATCGGGCGTGGGTGCGGCTTTCTCCTTGTAGTCCTCAGAGGGGAAAAGGATGTAATCGACCTTGCGGCGTTCCGCAAAATACTCAAAGAGGCCCCTTGCTCCTGCTTCAGGAGCGAAGGCTCCTGCCGTCACCAGCCTCTGCAGCTTGGCGGGAAGCAGCGACTTGGCCTGGTCGGCCTCGAACTTCTGCGGGTTCATGTTGTTCTTGGCAAGCACGTCCCTGTAGGTGTCGGGATCGAATTTCCCGTCCTTCATGAAATAGGGCAACTGGCTGATGAACGCTTTGAGCTCGTGGGGCGTGACGGTGACTCCCGCCTGCTCCGCGGCGTATTCGAGGAGCTTCTCCTGGATAAGCCCCTGGAGCACGCGCTGTTCGATGTTCATGCCCTCCAGCATCTCCGAAGTCACGTTGGGCATGCTGCGGCGGATGTTTTCTTCCATGGCCATGTAAGCACGCTGGAACTCCAATTCCGTGATGTTCTTGCCGTTGACCGAAGCGACCAGGCCCTTCGGGCCGCTGTAGGAGCCTATGCCCCAGAAAACAAACACCACGATGATGATCCCGAACGCCACTTTGACCCAAAAGGACTGCGCGTTGGAGCGAATGCCGTCAAGCATGACCATTCCTTGCTGTTACAGGTGACACCGCAAAGGGCAGCCTGATTAAACAGGCATGCACGGCAGTCCTCACCAAGGGAAGGCTCCCGCGTTCGCGCCCTTGCGGCTTGAACGTTGTTTCTATACAATCAATGCCCGCCAAGGGCAAGCGCATATTTCCCCGCCGGGCGCACATCTTCCGGTCCTTCCCCTGTCTGCAAAGGAGCATGAAATGCAGGAAAGCATAGGCATCATAGCGGGCGGCGGACAGTTCCCCCGCATCGTGGCGGAGAACATCCGTGCCGCCGGGCACGGGGTGGTCATCTGCGGATTCACCGGTCACACCGATGATTCCACCTTGGCGTGCGCCGATGCATCCGTCATGCTCCACCTGGGGCAGCTGGGAAAAATGATATCCTTTTTTAAAAAGCACGGTGTGGTCCGGGCCTGCATGGCCGGCTCCATCAGCAAACCCAAGGCGCTGGATTTCCGCCCTGACTGGAGGGCGGCCAGGCTGGTCTTTTCTCTCAGGCGCAAGGGCGACGACTCCCTGCTGCGCGCCATCATCGGCGAGATAGAAAAGGACGGCATCAAGATCGTCTCTTCCGCGGAACTGGCGCAGGGACTGCTCTGTCCCGAGGGAGTCCTGACCCTCCGCCGCCCCAGCGACAAGGAATGGTCAGACATCCGCTATGGCTGGCCCATAGCCCGGTCCCTGGGTTCCTATGACATCGGCCAGTGCCTCGTGGTGCGCGAAGGCATGGTCATCGCCGTGGAATGCCTTGAAGGCACGGATGCCACCCTGCGCCGCGGGGGGGAGCTTGGCGGGCAGGGGTGCACAGCCATCAAGATCGTCAAGCCCGGGCAGGACGAGCGCGTGGACCTGCCTTCCATAGGGCTTGCCACCATCCGCAACCTCGTGGAAGGGCATTACGCTGCCCTCGCCGTGGAATCCGGCAGGACCCTGTTCTTCGACCGTGAAGAGGCCCTGCGCCTGGCCGACGAAAACGGCCTGTGCATCGTTGCCCTGCCTCCGGATTTCGAGTGACCGGCCGGTGTGCTGATGCCGGGGCAGGCAATGGGCATCTCGTGGCAGCTGCCACCGGACCTGATCTGGAAAACAGAGATGCAGTGCTCTCCCCGCAGGGAGTTGCCATGGATCTCCCATCCTGAGACCGACATCGTCCCGGACATCCCCCAGGGAAAAGAAAACGAGCCTGCGGCTGCATGGCCGCTGCATGATCGAGGACGGCCATGGCAGTCCCTTCCCATGGAAACAGCAGCTCCATCGCACGCCCCGGTGAGGCTGGGGGCCAAGGGAACGACTCCATGCCGTAACGCCCTCGCCTGAACGCAATCCTCGGGGACCGCTTCCTACAGCAAGATCCCCTTCATGATGCAGCGGCATTTCTGCCCGGCGATGATGAGGTGGTCGTGCATGTGCAGGCCTATGGCGGAGAGCGCGGACGCTGTCTTTGCCGTGATCTCGCGGTCTTCTGCCGAGGGTTCGGCGCTCCCGCCGGGATGGTTGTGCATGAGCACGATGCTGCTGGCATGGAAGCGTATCATAAGCTCCACGACCTCGATGGGCTCTATGGAGACCTTATCTGCCGTGCCATGGCGGATCTTTTTAAAGGCGAGCATCCTGTTCTGCCTGTCCAGCAGCACGCCCCACAGTTCTTC
>CACZQM010000127.1 GCA_902783285.1 uncultured Desulfovibrio sp.
GCCTTTCCTGCAGGAAGCGAGACATCGCCCATGAGGTACTCGCGCCCCAGGAACATATATTTCTGCGTGCCGAGGCGGTGGTAGGGCAGCGCTTCGTACGACACGTTGGCATACCCCTTGAGCAGGCGGCCGATGGAGCGCGCCGTTTCTTCGTCGTCGTTGAATCCGGGGATGACGGGCGTGCGCACGAGCACGGGCTTGTCGGGGTATTTCGTGAGGAGCTTCTGCAGGTTGGAAAGGATGAGCTCGTTGCCGACACCGGTGCCCCACTTATGCTTTTCGGTATCGGTGTGCTTGACGTCGAAGAGGATGTTGTTGAGGTGCTCGGCGGCGGCGTCAAGGGTCTCCCACGGGATGCAGCCGCAGCACTCGATGGCGGTCTTGATGCGGCGGCGGCGCGCTTCGCGCAGCAGGGCGATGGCGAATTCACCCTGGAAAAGCGGTTCGCCGCCGGAGATCGTCATGCCGCCTCCGGAGCGGGAATAGAACATGGCGTCCTGTGCGACGACCTTGAGCACTTCCTCCACGGTCTTTTCCTCGCCGTAGGTGATGAGGCTCTTGGCCGGGCAGGCCTTGACGCAGCCGAACGTTTCGCAGTCGGCGCAATGCGAGCAGTCGATGTCCAGCGCGCCCATCTGGGCCTTGATGGATCCGTAGGGGCAGGCGGGGATGCAGTAGCCGCACTTTTCCGGCGAGATGCAGCGCCCGGGGTTGAAGGCCATCTGGGGCTTATGCACCTGGGATTCCGGATTGCTGCACCAGCGGCAGCGAAGGTGGCATCCCTTGGTGAACACGATGGTCCGTATCCCCGGACCGTCGTGGACGGAATATTTCTGGATGTTGAATACAATCCCCTTCACTTTCCTGTCTTCGTATGTGCTCATGCCTGTCTCCTGGCGGATGCGGGATGAAATGTGCCTGAAAAAAAAGTATCGCCTACGCGGCGATACTTTTCAAGGAAAAAAACCCGCCGCCCTGCGCATTGCCCAAAGCGGGGCTGCCGCCGGCAGCCGGAGTCGACCGGTGCGGGGGAGGCGGACCTCCCCCGCCGGACGGCGTTAGATGGTGTCGTGGTCAGTACGGGCGATCAGGTCGTTCTGCAGGTCTGGGGACAGGTCGACAAAGTAGGCGCTGTAGCCAGCCACGCGGACGATGAGGTTGCGGTACTTCTGCGGATCCTTCTGGGCGGCGATCAGGGTCTCCTGGTTCAGCACGTTGAACTGCAGGTGCCACAGCTTGAGGTCGCGCCAGGTCTTGATGAAGTCGACCAGCTTCTCGGTGCCGGCTTCGCCTTCCACGCTCTTCGGGGTGAACTTGATGTTCAGCAGGCGGGCGGCACGGTTGCGGAAGCCGTAGTTCTTGGTCTTGAAGTTGGAGAGCAGGATGGCGGTAGGTCCGTTGATGTCGGCGCCATGGGAAGCGGAGGAGCCGTCAGACAGCGGGAACCAGTCAACGCGGCCGTTCGGGGTGGCGCCCACGACCTTGCCGAAAGGCACATGGGAGGTGAAGGGCACGTAGCGGACGTCGTTGTTGATGCCGAGGTCCTTGTTGTACTTGTAGGTGTACTCAACGCACATGCGGTCGAGTTCCTTGCCGATCTCGTCGGAGTAGTCGTTGTCGTTGCCGTAGCAGGGGCAGGACTTGACGAGCTGCTGCAGGGCCTCATGGCCGACCCAGTTGTCGTCGAGGGCCTTGATGATCTCGTCCATGGTCACGCGCTTGTCGTCGAAGACGAGCTTCTTGATGGCGGCCAGGGAGTCGATGACGGTGCCGAAGCCCATGAATTCGTAGTAGCCGAAGTCGGCGCCTTCCGGAATGTGCTCGGTATGCAGGTCGAGGCAGTGCTTCATGCACAGGTCATGCATGGCGGAGAGCATGGGAGCGGCAAAGTGGCGCTCGCGGGTCTTGTTCACGATGAGCTGCTGGGTGAAGCAGGCGCGCAGGAACAGTTCATGCTGCTGCTTGTACACGTCGAAGAACTCATCCCAGGTCTTGCAGGTGCGGGGATCCGGGGTGGCGATGCCGAGCTGGTCGTCGCCGTACTTCTTCATCTTGCCCTGGCGCAGGGACATCTCGAGGGCCGCGGCAAAGTTCACATAGCAGCCGCCGGAGGTGTAGGTGTCGCGGTTGGGCATGCGGGTCTCGGTGCAGCCGGAAACGGCGTAGTCGAGGGCCTCGGCGAAGGTGCCGCCCTTGGAGGCATACAGCGGGACGACTTCTTCGTCATTGCAGAGCTTGGGGAAGCCGGAGCCGTACTTGATGGTCTCGGCGACGTCGTACAGGTATTCATCGGGGGAGAGGGCATGCACGCGGGCGGCGAGGTCCGGGTAGTGCAGCGGGAACTCCCTCTTGGAGCGGAGGAAGAGGTGGGTGAGGTCGTTGGTGGCGTCAAGGCCTTCGCGGGTCTGTCCGCCAACGGTCACGGCTTCCCAGTGGGAGTAGCCTTCGTTGAAGGCGCCGCCCTGTGGGCTGATGTACATGTCGATGAACTGGGCCATGCCGACCCACATGCACTCGAGGAGCTCCATGGCGGACTCTTCGGTGATCACGCCGGCTTCGATGTCCTTCTTGTAGAAGGGATACAGGTACTGGTCCATGCGGCCGTTGGAAACGGTGGTGCCGGTCTTCTGCTCGATGCGGGAGAACATCTGGGTGAACCACTGGGACTGCACGGCTTCGTAGAAGTTGCCGGCGGGCTCGGCGGGCACCTTGTCGGCGATCTCGGCCATCTTCAGCAGCTCAGCCTTGCGGGCGGGATCGGCGCAGGCAGCGGCCTGGCGGCGGGCTTCTTCAGCATAGCGATGGGCCCAGAGGACGATGGCGTCGCAGACGAGGATGATGGCTTCGAGGAAGGGCTTCTTCTCGGCCTGGGCGACGGGGCTGTCGATGTCGAGGGCGTCGATCTTTTCCTGGGCTTCCTTCTTGATGCCGTTGAAGCCGCGGACAAGGATCTTCTCGTAGTCCGGCACCCACTGGATGGAGGAACGGAAGGAAGAGGTCTCGTTGACCACGAAGCGGGAGATGAGGCCTTCGGGATCGACGTAGGTCAGCTTGTGCACCCATTCCGGAAGGCCGTTGTTCAGGTCTTCATGGTAGGTCTTGCCCTTCCAGTAGGGGGCGATCTCTTCCATGACGATCTTGGCGTCTTCCACGGAGATGGTGGCGGGGGACTGCTCACGGGTGGGCAGGTCGCGCACGGCGATGTCGAGGAAGTCGCCGTCCAGCTCGGGATAGAGGATGCCGTAGCGGCCGAGCTTGCTGCCGGCGCGGCCGAGCAGGAGCTGGTCGTCGTCGATGGAGACGGAGATGTTCTTGGCGATGTGCATCAGAGCCTTTGCCCAGCGCAGGACGAGGGGCTGGCCCTCGGTCTTGGCCATGGACTGGGTGAAGTACAGGGCGCGCTCGACGTCGATGACGGGGGTCTGCCCGTCAAAGCGCTCGATCATCTTGAAGACGCGCTTGTGGGAGTCTTCGTACTTGTCTTTCTTGCCGTGGCTCTTGGCGAAGATGCGGTCTTCCTGCGGGGAATGGCAGGCGCACTGCTCCGGGTTCATGTATTCGGTAACGCTCATGGCGCACTCCTATGGGTAAAAGGTTTCTCCGTTTTGCAGCAAGGCGCTTTCCGCGCTCTCGCTTGTGCCCTTATATTTGCAATTACCGTGCCAAAAAGCATTTCACCTTATTTTTCGCGCCAATAAAAAATCCATGACTTTTTGATGGGTGGACAAGCCTCCTGCCCTGCCCGGCCTATGACAAATTTAAATTCATTAATTCATATAGATGCAAAAACTCGCCTTGATGCAGGGATGCAAAATATATGCATTATTGCATATGTGTTGTTCTGCATAGTCGACAGGTATGGTATCTTTCTGTTTTTCTTATGCTTTTCTATAAACAAAAAGATGATATGCAAAACTGCATATCATCCTGGGCCGTTCCTGTGCACATGCCAGGCTATTTGACCATCTCATCCATCACGGGGAAGGAAAAATGGACGGACAGCCTGCCATTTTCCAGTTTTTCTCCGCTGGCGCTCTGCGTGACGTCGACCTGCAGGGTGTCCTGCGGGACCAGGGTGAGCAGCTGCCCCAGCGACGTGGCGTCCATGAACTGCTCCTGCGGCAGCCGTTGGACGTCGAACCATTCGTAGCTGATCCTCTGGGGCACTTTTGCCGTGACGAGCTCACGGTAGCGCTTCTGGAAGGCCTCCATGCCGCCGAGCTTGACCAGGTTGATGATGTCCAGTGCCGTATCATCGACGATCAGCCCGAGCATATGGAACTGACGTTCCTTTAAATAGGCGCTCACCCGGTTGAGCAGGTCACGCGACCAGGCGGAGTACAGGGAGACGCCCACGAGCCGGCCATCTTTGAAATGGCACTGGCCGGTCCAGGCGAGCCCTGCCCACTGCACGCCCTTGAGGAACACATCGTCCTTGAAGTCGGCCTCGCCCTTCACTGCGCCTGGACGGGCTTCGATCTCCGTCCTGGGCGCTCCGTACTCAAAGCCTTCCAATAGCGGCGCGGCCGCCGCCGGCCCCTGGGAAAGGAGCACGGCGGCGGCAAAGCCCAAAAGGATCGTTTTTACGTGTCTGGCACGCATGGATCTTCCTAGTTGATCATCCTGGCAAGCAGGGTGAGGATCTCGGGGAAGGCGATGATCAGGGAAACGCCCACGAGCTGGCACATGATGTACTGGAACATGCCGGCGTAGATGTCGGTCAGCTTCCAGTGCGGGAGCGCTCCCTTGATGAAGTAGGCGGAGAGCGCCACCGGCGGCGAGAGCCACGACGTCTGCAGGGTCACGGCCACGAGCATGCAGAACCACAGCTTGTCATACTGCATGGCTTCGACGACGGGCAGCAGCAGCGGGATGAGGATGAGCACGATGGGGATCCATTCCATGGCCCAGCCCATGAAGAAGATGATCACCAGGATCATGAGCAGCATGACGATGGGGGTCACGTTCATGCTCAGCAGCACGTTGGAAAGGTAGGTCGCGCCGCCCAGGCGGGAGAACACCGCGCCGAAGAAGTTGCAGGATGCGATCATGATGAGGATCATGGCCGACATCTTGGCGGTGTCGTACAGGGCCTTGGCAAAGCTCTTCAGGGTGAACTTGCGGTAGGCGATGACCATGATGATGGAAGCGAAGGCGCCGCAGGCGGAAGCTTCCGTCGGCGTGGCCAGGCCGAACATGATGCTGCCCAGCACCGAGAGGATGAGCAGGAGCAGCGGGATGGCGCCGACAAGCAGTTCCTTCACGACTTCCGCGCCGGATGAGGGGCGCAGTTCGGGAGGAAGCGGCGGGCCATACTTGGGCCAGATGGAGCACTTGATGAGCGAATAGAGGATGTACAGGCTGGCCAGCAGCAGTCCGGGGGGCACGGCGGCCACGAAGAGGTCGGTGACGGGCACGCCCACCATGGGGCCGAGCACGACGAGCATGATGCTGGGCGGGATGAGGATGCCCAGC
The DNA here is from genome assembly GCA_902783285.1 of uncultured Desulfovibrio sp. Taxonomy (GTDB): domain Bacteria; phylum Desulfobacterota; class Desulfovibrionia; order Desulfovibrionales; family Desulfovibrionaceae; genus Mailhella. The sequence continues at coordinate 5,476 of CACZQM010000127.1, forward strand.
GTGCCTGCGGCAGCGATGGAGCCGGCGCCCATGCGCACGTCATAGCCGCCCTTGCGCATGGTCGGTTCGGCCATGACGCAGAGCAGGTTCACGGACGAACCCACGATGCCGGTCGCTGCGGCAAAGAGCGTGCCGGTGGAGATGACGGCCATGTACAGCGAGCCGGGGAGCTTGGCGAACAGCTTCTGGAAGGCGGAGAACAGCCTTTCCATGAGCCCGGCGCCCTCCAGGAGGTAGCCCATCACCAGGAAGAACGGGATGGCGACCATGACGGAGTCGTTCATGACCTGGTAGAACTGCACGGTGAGCAGGTAGGAAACGAGCTTCCAGCCTATGCCCAGGAAGCCGAAGAGCATGCCCGCGAAGAGCATGGTGTAGGCGATCGGGAAGCCGAAGCAGAACAGCCCGAACATGCCCGCGAGCGAGAGCATGGCAAGCATTTCGTTATGTGACATTGCGCTACTCCTTATTTCTCCGGCTTGCATTCAGCCGTGGTGAAATCGCGGACGTCTTCAGTAGCGCAGTCATGCCACAGGTCCACGTTGGTCTTGAAGCGGTACCAGCACTTGAGCATCTCAGAGAAGCCCTGCGTCATCGTGAGGATGATGTAGATCACGATAGCGCCCTTGGCCGGCCAGATCCACATGCCCCAGCTGCTCTCGGGAGAAGATTCGAACTTGGCGAAGGAAGCGGAAAAATATCTCCAGCCGACGTACAGGAAGACGATGTGCGCAGGGTAGAAAAGCAAGATATAGTGCGCCAGGTCCGACAGGGCTTTGGCCTTGATGGACCAGGTGTGGTAGAAGAAGTCGGTGCGCACATGCCCGCCGTCGCGCAGGCAGTAGGGCGAGGCCAGCATATACATGATGCCGTAGCAGAGCACGGTGAGGTCGTTGGCCCAGACCGTGGGCTTGTTGAACCCGTAGCGCAGAAAGACCTCGCAAATAAGGAAGGCGATCATGGGCACACACAGCCATGACGCGGCCTTGCCAATGGTCCCGCTCAATCCATCAAAAAAATTAATTACCTTATGAGCACCTGACGGCACGGCGGCCATGGCCTGATCATAGGTGTATCCCATATTTCCTCCAAGAAGCCGGAGGAAGGCAAGCCCTCCTCCGGCTTAAAGGCTAGCTTATGACACGGTTATGACTACTTCTTGTAGTCGGTGATGAGGCCGTCGTCCATGGCGGTCTTGCCGAGGGTGTAGTACAGGCCGTTGGCGCGCATCTGGAAGGGCACCGTCAGCTTGGCCCAGGCGATCTCGTTCTCGTACACTTCCTTGAAGAAGGCGTCCTTGGCGGCGTAGCGGTCAAACACGGCGCGGGTGGCCTTCATGAAGGCGTTGTAGTACTCGGGCGGGGTCTGGTCGAGCACGACACCGCGGTTCTCGACCATGTCCTTCAGGGCGATGGAGTGGCGCTTGATGTTGTCGTTGTTCTGGTCGACGACGCAGAGCTTCAGGCAGACATTGAGGATGTCGCGCAGATGCTCGGGCAGCTTGTCATACCAGGTCTTGTTGAGGACGACGTCGCCGATGGAGAGGGCCTGGTGCAGTCCCTGCAGATACAGGTGCTTCCAGATCTGGTCGAAGCCCATGGCGAGGTCTTCAGCAGGAGCGATCCATTCGGCGCAGTCGATGACGCCCTTCTGGGCGGCGGGGATGATGTCTGGTCCGCCCATGGAGACGGCGGGCATGCCCATTTCGTGGAAGATTTCAGCAGGCACTCCCGGAGGGCAGCGGAACTTCAGCTTGTTGATCTCGGCGAGGGACTTGTAGGTCTGCTTGAACCAGCCGAAGGCTTCGGGACCCATGGGCAGGACGGCGAAGGCCACGATGTTCTGCTTGCAGGCTTCCTGATAGTACCTGTTGAGGAGCTTGCCGCCGTCGCCTTCAAAGATCCAGGACATGACGGAGGCCTGGTCGAGGCCATAGCCGATGCCGCCGCAGGGAGCGGAGAACAGCGTGCCAGCGGGGTTGACGCCGGAGTTGTAGTGGGTCCAGCCCATGCCGCCGTTGACGAGGCCTTCGCTCACGGCGCCGTAGATCTCAAAAGGCTTGACGATGGCGCCAGCAGCGAGGAGCTCGACTTCCAGCTCACCCTTGGAGAGCTTTTCGACGTTGGCCTTGAAGCGCTCAAGGGTCCTCATGTAGATGGAGGAGTTGGCCAGAGCGGTCTGGATCTGGAGCTTTTCTTTCGCCATGGCGCTGCCGGCGAAGCAGCCGGTGGCCACACACATGGAAAGGAAGAACACGCCAAGTTTTTTCATACTATCTCCTTAATAATGAAAAAACGTAAAGAAGTTCCCTATGACACCCAATATATTTATTCCCAGGCAGGGAAATAAATACCCAAAGAAAAAACACGCTGATGCGCCCTCACGCGCGTCCGCCGTGTATGTTATGTCTTATACATCATATCTGTTCGTTCAAAAAGTGTCAATACCCCGGTCTGCGCCGCAGAACAAGTGAGATCATTGCACTTTTTAGCAAATAGCGTGCCAATTCCGATAATTTAAATTTATTGCTTATAATTCAGTTTGTTACAGAAAAAACTCTGAAAAAGAACAAAAAATCCTGCGGTCGGACCAGTTTCTCGCAAGGCCAGCGGTTGCGTTTTTTCCCACTCTTTTGCAAAGGCGCATATACAAAACCGCATACCGGCGCGGATCAGCCCGCCCCGGCTCCAGCCTGCCTGCAGGGCCGAAAATCTCCATGTCATGCGCCGCCAGGTCGAGCACGCTGTCGCGGCCGCTTTCCAGAAGGGGGAGCAGCTCGCACCCGGGCTCGCCGGCAAGGCGCTTGCCGATGCCGCCGAGGGTAACGTTCTCATGCCCGTTGAAATCCCGAGGCTCCAGTCTTTTGCCGGATCCAGGGCAAAAAGCTCGCTCATGCTGTAAAAAGGCATTGCCCGTCCCTCTGAAAGAAGACCATTGCATCCACACACAGTCACCAAATCATCTTGTAAAAAGTCCTGCTCACCTCCATGTCCATCCTGGATCGCATGATATATTGCAACCTGCGATCTCATGATAAACGAGAA